>JBPCMT010000099.1:0-5711 GCA_051001995.1 Thermoleophilaceae bacterium | reverse complement strand
CCCGAGGAGATCAAGCAGGCCCGGTGGATCGTCAAGGAGCGCCAGGAGCTCCAGGAGGAAGAGCCGGACACCCGCCACCTTCGCGAGATCGCGCACTCGATCGAGGAGCTGAAGCGGGCGCAGCGCCCGGCCCCGCCGCCGCTGACCGCCGCGGCGGGCGAGCGGGTCCGCTCGATCGTCGAGGCTGCCGAGGCGAGCGCCATCGAGGTGCGCGCGGAGGCTGAGCGTGAGGCGCGCCGGATCGAGGGGGAGGCGGCGCGGCGCGGCATGGAGATGCGCAAGCGCAACGCGGCGGAGGCGGCGGCGCGGCTCAAGCGCGCCGACGAGGTCAACGCGGCCCTGCTCGCGGAGGCCGGCGCCGCCAGCGCCGACATGGAGGCGCTGCTCGACCGCATGCGCGGGCCAGCGACGGCGCTGGCCGACGTGCTCGGCGAGAGCGCGAGCTCCCTGCGGGCGGACTTCGACCGCATGCGTGCCCGCGTGGCCGAGGGCGTCGACGAAAGCCCGGCGCCCGCCGAGCCGGCCGCGCAGCACGAGTCCGACGACCTCTCGCAGTCCACCGAGGAGTGGAGCCATGACCAGGCGATGGTCGCGGGGGACGCCGACGACGGCGCGATCGCGGCGTCGCTCCCCGGCCCGGACGCCCACGTCACGGCCGGGCGCCTCTCCGGTTCCGAGGAGCCGCCCGAGTCGGACGAGCAGGAGGAGATCCGCGACCTCGATCCTGAGACCGGCTACTCGTACCCGCCCGGGAGCGCGCGCGACCTGAGGCGCTGAGCGCCGCCTTCTATCCTTTGGGCAGGCCGCGCGCTGCGCGACGCCGCCGGCGATGCCTTCCCAAGGATCGACACCCGACCGTGGACGTGATCCCCGGCGCCGGCCGCTGATCGCGGCATGCGGCGCGGTCGCCGCACTAGCGCTCGTGGCGCTGGCGACGGCGTGGCCGTCGGGCGACCCGGCTTCGGCGCCCGGCGGCGCCACCGAGGGCGCCGAGCGCGAGGGAGCATCGCCGGCGGGCGGTCCGCCCTGGGCGCTCGCCGAGCGCGCAGCGGGAGCGGTGGCGCGCAGGGCGACGGACATCTCGATGCGCCGGCTACGCGTTGCGCTGCGCGCGGCGCAGCGGCAGGGCTCCCCGATCGCGATCGTGCGCGAGTCGACGGCGCTCAGGGCGAGTCCGCGGGGAGAGACGCTCGCGAGCGTCGAGACCGAGACCGAGTTCGGCTCTCCGCGCGTGCTGGCGGTCGTGGGCCACGATCGCCAGTGGCTCGAGGTGATGGACGCCGAGCTGGCGAACGGCGAGACCGGCTGGATCCGAGCCGACGATGCGGAGGTGGACGGGGTCGCCTACTCGCTGCACGCGAGCCTGGGGGAGCGGACGCTCGAGGTGAGGCGCGCCGGGCGCGTCGTGCGGCGGGTCCCGGTGGCCGTCGGCGCCCCCGAGACGCCCACTCCCACCGGTCGGTTCGCCGTCACCGACAAGCTCGAGATCACCGACGAGTCCCCCTACGGCTGCTGCGCGCTTGCCTTCACCGGGAATCAGCCCGACGTGCCCCAGGAGTGGGCGGGTGGCGACCGCCTCGCGGCGCACGCGACGCCGCACCCCGAGTCGATCGGCGACGCGGCCAGCCTCGGCTGCTTCCGGGCGGGCGACGCGGACATGCGCTGGCTGATCGATCGCGTGCCGCTCGGCACCGTCGTGACCATCACGCCCTGAGACGTCTGCCGAGCGGTCAGCGGGTAGCGGCGCCGCTCAGCGCTCGCTCGACCACGGCCGCCCCTGCTCGGAGGGCAGTGGGCGCTCGACCGTCTCGGCCGACTGGTTCTTTGCGCGCCGGGTACGAAACGACCGCGATACGAGGTAGAGCGCGCCGCCGGCGATCAGGAGCACCGCGAGCGCGATGCCGACGACCAGCAGCACGCCGCCAGCCCCGCTCGGGTCCTCGCCGCGCCCCTCGGCGATGTAGTTCAGGACCGTGGCGTGTAGTGGCGATGCGAGGGCGGTCATCGCTGGCCCCTTACCCGTCGACGCGAAAACGAACCCGGGCCGGCCCACCGCGAGGGCGAGCCGGCCCGGCGCAGGTCGCGTCTACTGCTTGGAGTCGTCGGCTCCGGCGCCGCCGGTGATCTCGTCCTGCCCGGCGCCGCCGCGGATCTTGTCGCCTCCGGGCCCACCGCGGATCTCGTCGGCGCCGCGGTTGCCCTTCAGGAAGTCGGCGGCCCTGCGACCGTGGATCTCGTCCTTGCCGTTCCCTCCCGAGATCTCGTCCTTGCCGCTTCCCCCGCAGATCACGTCGTTGCCGCCGCGACCGCGGACCACGTCGTCACCGCCGTGGCTGAGGATGAAGTCGCGGCCCGAGGTGCCGGTGATCGTGTCGTCCCTGCGGGTGCCGTCGATCGTCACCTTGTCGCGCGGGCACGGGCCGCCGACCGGGTTCGGGCCGGGGCCGCCGCCCCGCCGCGCACACAGGTCAAGCCCGTCGATCGTTTCGCCTCGCTCAATGAACAGCTGCTGGCTCGTGACCACCTCGCCGCGGCGCTCGCAGGTGAGCTGCCAACTCTCGACCTCGCCCGGCCTGAACGCGTCCGGTCCCTCGAAGGTGACCGTCCCCCGGTACGGATCGGTGGCGGCGTAGTTGACCACCCGAGCCACGTACTGCTCGCCCTCCTCGAGTATCGGCTCGACGAACGTCGCCTCCTCGGATGTGGCGGGCGGCGAGTTCCCCGAAGAACCGACCTCCTCGGTCTCGCCCACTGAGCTGCCGTCGCGGTTCGAGTCGACGAAGACCTTCATGTCCCAGTCGCTGGTTGGAAGGAACTCGATGCGGACGGTGGCCTTGGCGTTGTCGGTCATGGGCTTGTCGGGCACCGTGAACGCGTGATCGTTCCAGCAGGTGGAATCGGTCGTGTCGAAGTTGGCGCACGGCTTTGCGCTCGGGCCGGGCGCGCCGCTGAACCGCTTTGGCGAGTCCGGTGGGCCGTCCGCGGGGCGGCCGCTGTCCGCTGCCACGATCGGACGCGTCGAGGGGTTGATGTGCCACCTGAACCGGCCCGAGCTCGGCACCTCCATCGAGCTCTCGAGGTGATCTCGGAAGCTCTCCTGGTCCTCGCCCTGGCACTCCGAGTTGTCGGCGCGCTGCGGATCGGAGCACCACGTGTCGGTCTGGAACGTCTTCTGGATCCGGAGCACCGCGTCGTCGGGCGCCCGGCCCCTCACGATCGAGTGTGTCTTCAGACGCGCGGCGGCCTTCTGCGCGATGAAGTAGGCCTCGCGGTTGCCCTCAGTGTCGGCGCCGGGCGCAGCCTCGCCGGTGTACTCGTCGACCACGGCGTCCTGATACGGCCCGTGGAAGTTGCCGTTGAGGCATTCGTCGCCCACCTTCTCCAGGCACCCGATCTCGGGGGTGAAGCCGAACCCGCCAGCGGTCTGGTAGGTCCAGTCCTCGGTGGTCCCGGTGGTGTCGTACAGCTCGAACCCCTTGAGGTTCGAGTAGCCGTTCTCCGCGGTCATTCGCGCACCGAGCTCTCTATAGAGCGCCTCGTCTGGCGAGTCGGGCGACTCCGCCTGTCCAGGCGGGCGCAACCACAGGTTCGAGAACGTGTGGTTGGTGAGCAGCATCGTCACCTGACGCGAGCCGACGAGCGACTGGATGTTCTGGGTCTCGGGCTCGGAGAAGGGACCGGGCCCGCGGTAATCCTGCGCCTGGCGCATCGGTTCGCCGGCGGCGCCGGGCCCGCCCCAGAGGCCGCCGTAGTTGCGGTTGGGATCGACGCCGGCGTGGGCGAGGCCGATGCTGGGCTGCTGGCCGAAGCAGCGGCCACCCTTGGCGCCGGTGATGAAGCGGCAGTTCTTGCGCCAGAACTCGTAGGGAATCGTGGCCAGCTGGATGACCAGCTCCGGGAAGCTGTCGGCGTTGCGACCGCCCTCCGCTCCGAGCAGCTGCCCAGCCTCGCGCGAGACGTTGAAACCGTCGGGGTTGACGACCGGGACAACGATCGTGCGCGTGGTCTCGAGCAGGTCGGCGGCGCGCGGGTCCCGGCCCTCGAGCAGCTCGTGCGCCCACTCCATCGCGTGCTCGGCCGAGGGCCATTCGCGCGCGTGATGGGCGCCCATCTGGACGAAGACCGGCTTGCCGTCGCTGGCGTTCACGTTCTTGGTGATCTCGATCCCGTGCACGCGGCGGCCCTCGTAAGTCTCGAACGGGAGGGTGATCGGCTTGACGAGATTCGGGTACTCGTCGGCCAGCTGCTTCATCTCCAGGTTGAAGTCGAACAGCCGGCGGTAGGTCGTGCGCCCGGTGGGCGTGTCGGAGGCCGCGACCGCTCTGCTGAACCTTGCGTCGGCCTCGAGGTCGCGCGCGCTCTGGCGCGCCAGGTTCGGCACCGCGACGGTGTAGCGGAAGCCGGCGTCCTCGAGCGCGCGCAGCTCGCTGGGCCCGTAGGTGACGACCGCGAGGAAGTCCTCGCCGCCGTGCTCGGCCAGGTCGAGCCCGAGCGACTGGAGGCGCTCCTTGTCCTCGCGCGTCGGTGTGACCACGTTGACGAGCTTGGGCGCGGCCACGTTCCCGGTCGGGGGAGCGGGCGTCGAGGACACGGAGAGGCTGGCGTCGCCGTCGCCGGCGAGCCGGCAGGCGCGGATCGTTATCGCCGTGTCGTCGAGCACGAAGCCCTCCGCGACCTCGTCGGATGCGAAGCCCGCGGAGCCCGCCACGACGCGCCCGCTGTCGGAGTCGAGCACCGCCACGTCCCAGTCGTCGCCCTCGTCGCCGGCGAGGCGCGCCTCGACGATGCCGGCCTCGACGACGGTCGCCGATTGCTCCGTCACGCCGCTTTGAGAGGAGAGATCGCGCGTGAAGCAGGAGCCGCCGTGAGTGCCGACGGTCGACACGGTCGTGTCGAGCAGCGGCGCGGCGCTGGCGGGAGCGGCGACTGCGAAAGTCGTCAGGACGGCGAGCACGGCGGCCTGGGCAGCGCGTCTGGGTCCCGCGCGGCGGCGATCGGCGACGACCGTTGCGGAGCTAGACGGCTTCATCATGCTGTGTCTCCCTTGTCCCCCCGCGCGCCGGCAGTTGAATCCGCTCGGCCAAGCGTTCGATTGGTTCTCTCCCCTGACCACCGGATCGTAGACGAAAAGTCGACCGCCGTGTCTAGTTACCCGGCGAGGGGCCGGCCGCTCTCTCGGCCGCTTCGGAGCGATGGACCCTGCCGACCCGCTCGTGCTCCATCTCCCGCGCGATGCGGTCGGCGAGGCGTGCGCCCCACTCGCGCTCGACCAGCCACAGCGCCAGGTCGATGCCGGCTGTGACGCCACCGGCCGTCAGCAGATCGCCGTCGTCCACCACGCGCTCGCGGACGACCTCGGCGCCCTGAGCGGCGAGGTCGTCCAGCGCGGAGCGGTGGGTCGTTGCCGGGCGGCCCGTCGTCACGCCTGCCGCGGCGAGCAGCATCGCCCCGGTGCAGACCGATGCCATCGTCGCCCCGCCCTCGCGCGCGCGACAAATGGAAGCCGGCAGATCGCCGCGCTGGGCCTCGCCCCACGCGCCGACCTCCGCGCGCTCTCCCCACCCACCGCCGGGCACGATCAGGAGGTCATAGGAAGCGTCGAGCACGGCCTGGGGAACGAGCGCGAGGCCGTGGCTCGCGGTGATTCGCTCGACCGGCTCGCGGGTGACGAGGTCGACCGAGACGTCGGCGCCGCCTCGCTCGGCGTTTCG
>JBPCMT010000098.1:0-6830 GCA_051001995.1 Thermoleophilaceae bacterium | reverse complement strand
AGGCGTCCTGACGACGAAGGGCCCGCCGACTTCGGCGGGCCCCCGTGCGATCGAAATGGTGCGGCTGACTAGAGCGGGCGGACGGCGACCGCCTTCGGCCCCTTGTCGCCGGACTCGGCCTCGTAGGAGACCTTCGCTCCCTCGGCCAGCGAGTGATAACCCTCGCCGTCGATGCCGCTGTGATGGACGAAGAGATCCTTCGTCCCCTCATCGGGCGTGATGAACCCGAAACCCTTCTCGTCACTGAACCACTTCACGGTTCCAGTGGGCATGTATTGCTCCTCCAGCTATGCGTGCTGCGAACGTGGAGGATGCTTTAGCAACGACCGCCGAGCGCGTGCACTGTCTCGCCGAGCTTCTTGGCCCGGCCTGAACGCCATCAACGCTAGCAGCACCTCGCGGACGTGCGTAGGGCGACTGCCGATGGCAGGGACCCCTGGGGGAAGCATCGGTCTAGAGAATTGCCCCATGGGCGTCGTGGGTATGCGAGGGAGCTAGGATCGCGAGGCGTTGGGGACGGACGTGCCAGATGGCCTTCGGACGGATCCGCAGCCGCGGGCGAGTGCCTCCGGCGAGAGGCCGAAGCGGCCAGTGTCGGTCACGCTCGTGGCCGCGCTCGGCCTGGCCGTAGCCGTCTACAGCCTTACCGTCGGAGTACTGGCGCTGCGGAGCGGCCACGACGATCGGCTCGTCGACGGCATCTTCCACCTCGCCTTCGGCGTGGGCGTGCTCGCGGCGGGCCTCGGTGCATTCCGGCTGCGCTCGTGGGCGTGGGCCGCCTTCATGACCTGGGCGGTGATCGGGCTTACCCACCAGGTACTGCGCTATCTGTTCCTCGGGGATCCCAACTACGTCGACATGGCGATCAACACCTTCGCCGTGCTCGCCATGAGCCCCCTGGAGGTCCAGATCGCGTTCGGTCTCAGGCACACGCAGAATGTCCACCTCGCACAACCCACCCGGAATCCCCTCGACCGCGACTGACCTCGAGCTCCTGCGGGCGTTCGAGCCGGTCGTGCGCTTCACTAAGGGCGAGCAGTTCTTCCCGATGGACGTCGAGCGGTACGTCGAAGGCTGCGGCCTCTGGCTCTACCACCCGGACGATCACGACCAGCAGATGATCGCGGAGGGGGCGCTGACGACCGAGAGGCTCGTCGAGCCACGGAAGGCCGCCTTCGGCTCGGTGTTCTACCTCCGCTTCGTCGGTCCCATGGGGATCGAGGCCAGCGCCCGCGCGCTCGCCGCCCTTCAGCGGCTCAAGCGACAGCAGCAGCACGTCTTCCGCGCCGGCCTCGGCCGCCTGGCGCGAGGGGGTCTCGTGCCGCGCCTGCTCGACGCGCTCTTCTCGGCCACGCTGCTCCTACGGGGACGTGTCCCCAAGGCCACCGCCGCCGCCGCCGTCCTCGAGTACGCGGCGATGCAGGAGCGCGACGAGAGGTACGTCTACCACGGGCGCGTCGTGCGCCACGGCGGCTGGACGATCTGCCAGTACTGGTTCTTCTTCGCCTACAACAACTGGCGGTCCGGCTTCTACGGCGTCAACGACCACGAGTCCGACTGGGAGCTGGCGTCCGTGTACCTGTACGAGCAGGGCGAAGGGCTCGTGCCGGAGTGGGTCGCCTTCGCGTCGCACGACTTCCACGGCGCCGACCTGCGTCGGCGCTGGGACGACTCGAGCGACCTGACGCTGGAGGGCCTGCACCCGGTGGTACACGCCGGAGCGGGGTCGCACGCGTCCTACTTCGCCCCCGGCGAGTACCAGGCCGAGGTACCGCTGCCGGTCCCGCAGCGCGTGAAGGAGGTGCTCGAGGTGCTGCAGCGATTCTGGAGGAGAACGCTGGGACAATTCCGCAGCGGCGACAACCCGTTCCGCGTTCCGTTCATCGACTTCGCCCGCGGCGACGGCCTGAGCGTCGGACCGGGCCAGGAGAGGGAATGGACGCCCAACCTGATCGCCGAGACGACCCGGTGGGTTTCGGCGTATCGCGGGCTATGGGGGCTCTACGCTCAGGATCCGATCTCCGGCGAGAACGCGCCCGCCGGGCCGATGTACAACCGCGACGGCTCTCCGCGCGCGTCGTGGTTCGACCCGCTCGGCTTCGCCGCCCTGGACAGGGTGCCGCCGCCCCCGCTCGAGCTGAAGATGCTCGAGGCCGATCGCGGCGCGCTCGCGGCGCGTCAGGAGGAGCTCGACGCGCTGGTTCCCCGCCAGGCCGAGGCGCTCCAGGAGCGAGCGACCAGGCTCGAGAGCATGGAGGGGAATCCGCACCTCGCAAGGCAGCACGAGCGGCTGGCGGAGCAGGTCGCGAAGCTGGCGGAGGAGGTCAAGGCGCTTCGCCGTGAGCGATCGGAGAACGAGGCGGTGCTCGAGAGCATGACGCGCCGGCTCGAACGGCACCGGGCGGGCCGGCGCGAGCACCCGCGCGCGCACATCAGGCACGCCGCTGAGCCGGTGCCTCCCGCCCAGATGCGCTTCAGCCGGGCCGCGGAGCTCTTCGCCGCCCTGAGCTTGAGCCTCCTGCTGCTCGGCGTGGCCGCGCTGGTCATCTTCGCGCCCGATCGGGCCCTGGCGGGCGTCGTCGTCCTCTTGATCGCCCTGGTCGTGGGAGAGTCGATCCTGCGGGCCACCTTCGTGCGAACGGTCAACCGCGTCGCCGTGATCCTCGCGCTCGTCGCGGCGGTCATCCTCCTCTTCCACTTCTGGAAGCCGGTGCTGCTCGCCGGCCTCGTCGGGCTCGCAGTCTTCCTGCTCGCGCAGCGGATCCGCGAGCTGCGCGCGTAGCCGGGGAGCTCGCCACCTGCAGCGCGCGCGGGCGACGGGACGCGTTCACGACTCACGGCCGGCGCGCACACCCGCATGCGGTTCACCGTCGTCGTGCTCGCGCACACCGACGTGAAGAAGGGCGACAGGTCGGCGCAGCTTCCGGTCGTGCACATCTGGCGCTTCGAAGGAGACCAGGTCAAGCGGCTGCAGCTCCTCACCGACACCCACCAGAGCGCCCAGCTGCTCGGAATCGCCTAGGCGCCCAGCTCACTGGACATCGCGAGGGCGGCGTCGGGCTCGCGGTGCACCTAGCGCCGCCTCTGACGCCGAGGCGGCGTGACGCTCGACGTAACGCGGAGACCGATCCTCAGGCCCGCGTGCCCACGGCGAGCAGGTACTCCTTCTCAAAGCGGGCTCGGTCGGGGGTGCCGCGGTTCCACTCGTCGCAGAACCGGTCCAGCGCCTCCACGAACTCCGCTTCGCGCCCGTTCGCGAGCGCGTTGGCCTGGGCAGCGATCGTCGGACCGTAATACGCCTTGAAGTGCTCGCCGTAATCGCGGGCGTGCGGGAACGCCGTTATCTCCAGCAGGTCGCGCTCCAGCGTTCGCCACTCGACGCGGTCGCCGGACAATTCGCGTAGGTGCTCCTCGCTGCCCCAAAGCGGCGGTGGTTGCGCGCCGGGTGGAGGCGGCGGGGCGAACGGTCCCATCGTCCGAAACAGCGCTCCGATCATTCCCTCCGGGGTCCAGCTCAGCAGCCCAACCGTGCCGCCCGGACGGCAGACGCGGACCAGTTCGTCGGCGACAGCCTGGTGGTGGGGCGCGAACATCGCGCCGATCGATGCCATGACGACGTCGAACGACTCGCCATCGAACGGCAGCCTCTCAGCGTCGGCTTGCACCCATTCGAGGTCGACCCCGTTCGACTCCGCATGGCGGCGGCCCGCCTCGAGCAACTCGGGCGTCAGGTCGCTGGCAGTGACGCTCGCGCCGGCCTGCGCCGCGGGTATCGAGGCGTTGCCGGTGCCGGCGGCGACGTCGAGAACGCGCATCCCCGGACCGATGTTGCAAGCCCCGACGAGCCGGGGGCCCAGCGGCAGAAGGAACGTCTCGACCATCGACGCGTAGTCGCCCGATGCCCACATCGCGCGGTGGCGCGCCTTCAGGTCGGAATCCGAGATGGTGGACGACAAAGCGCCCTCCCTTCCTGTTGACGACCCGAACGTACCGCCGCCTCGACGCCGTGTCCAGCGCTGATCCGGCCCAGTCCGCGGTACCGACCCCGCGAGCTTGACTAGACCGGGTTGGCCACCGGTACTTCCTTCTCGGCTTCGCCGTCCGGCGTTATGAGGATCGCACCCTCCCCGCTCGCATACGCCTCTTCGCCGTGCTGGACGACATCCATCCCAAGCGCTTCCTCGCGTCCCGTTGCGCGGAGGGGCATCGCAAGCCCGATGACGCGCAGAAGCAAGTAGGTGGCGCCGAACGCATACGCGGGCGCCGCGACCGCCGCCAGAGCCTGCTCGCCGAGCTGGCTCGCGTCGCCGTACAGGAGGCCGTCCGCCACTCCGTTCCAGGAGAGCTGGGCGAAGAAGCCGATGAAGAGGATGCCGGTCAGGCCCGCGATCCCGTGGGCGGCCAGGACGTCCAGAGTCTCGTCCACACGGGTCCGCGGTCGGAGGACGATGACCGCGTAGCTCGGCAATGCGGCGAGCGCCCCGAGCAGCATCGCCCAGCCTGGGCTTATGAAGCCGCCCGCGGGAGTTATCCCCACGCAGCCGACGATGATCGCCGTCGCGGCGCCGATCGCGGTCACCTGACGACGGCGCAGCAGGTCCAGCGCAAACCACACCACGAGGGTGCACGCGGGCGCCAGCAGCGTGTTGGTGAAGGCCAGCACACTGGAGTTGCCGGTCGAGAAACCGCTGCCCCCGTTGAAGCCAAACCATCCGAACCAGAGGAGGCCGGCGCCCACGAGAACGTAAACGGCGTTGTGTGGCAGGAGCGCCTGTCGCCCGTAGTCCTTTCTCGCCCCGACGACCAACGCGGCCGCCAGGGCCGAAAAGCCCGACCCCATCTCGACCGGCACGCCGCCGGCGAAGTCGAGCGTCCCGGCCTCCTGCAGCCATCCGCCACCGAAGGCCCAGTGTGCGAGGACGCCGTAGACGAGTACCGACCACAGCCCCGCGAACACGAGAAACGGCCCAAAGCGCATCCGTTCCACCACGGCGCCCGACACGAGCGCGACCGTGATGATGCAAAAGCTCGCCTGGAACGCCATGAAGAGGAGATGCGGGATCGTCGACCCTTCACGCGGCTCGAAATCGACTCCCTGAAGGAACGCGTGGTCGAGTCCGCCGATGATCGGGTTGCCCTCGTCGAACGCGACGGAATAGCCCACCAGGGCCCACGCCACGGTCGCGACCGCGAGCGCGGCCAGGCACATCATGAACGTGTTGAGCGTGTTCTTCGACCGCACGAGGCCGGCGTAGAAGAGCCCCAGCGCGGGGGTCATGAGGATCACGAGCGCCGTTGCGGCGAGCATCCACGCGGTGTCGCCGCTGTTGACCTGGGCGAACGGCGCCAGGCTCGGCACCCCCGTTATCCGCCGACCGGCGTCACGGCACCATGGTCTGTCTCCCCCGTGCGGATGCGGACCACCCGCTCGAGCGGCACGACGAAGATCTTCCCATCGCCCACCTCGCCGGTTCGCGCGCCATCGCATAGAGCATCGATGGTCGGCTGCACAAACGGATCGGACACCGCGACCTCGAAACGGACCTTGTCGGCGAGCCCCATCTTCACGGTCGTGCCCCTGTACGTCTCGACCCGGTCGAGCTCGCCTCCATGCCCCTGGACGCGAGTGATCGAGAACCCCCGCACCTCGGCGCGGTAGAGGGTCTCCAGCACATCGTTCGCCCTGTCGGGTCGCACGATGCCGATCACGAGCTTCACGTTTGCGCTCCTTCCTGAGCCTGACGAAAGATTCGAGGCGGTCAGTCCTCCCGACCGCCGCGGCCGTGGCATCTTGAACGGACCGGTGGACGACACCGCCCGGCCCTGCGAGGCTTTGGCCATGTCGATCGACGAGCGCTTCATCAAGGCGCTCCATGTGGAGATACTGCGCGAGCAGGACCTGCAGCCGGAAGACAAGCCGCACGTCATCTTCCAAACGTCCACGATCGATGCGCTGCTCGACGGCGCCTACGACGGTGACGTCACTTTCGGGGAGTTGCGCAAGCACGGGGACTTCGGCCTAGGGACGCTCGATGCCGTCGACGGCGAGATGATCGCTCTCGACGGTCGCTTCTACCGCGTCGCCGGCGACGGAACGGTCGGCGAGGTTCCCGACTCCGCTCGGACCCCATTTGCGGTCGTCACCCGCTTCGAGCCCGACGCGACCGTCACGCTGCAAGATCCGCTCGACCATCACGCGCTGCTCGAGCGCGTGGAGACCGCCCTCCCGGACGGGCCCTGCCAGGCGCTGCGCATCGACGGGCGCTTCGACTTCGTGGTGGCCCGCTCGGTGCATCGTCAAACCAAGCCGTATCCACCCTTGGCCGAGGTGGCCGCGCACCAGAGCGTCTTCACCCTGCGCGACGTGCAGGGCACGCTAGTTGGGTTTCGCTTCCCCGACTACGCGAAGGGTCTGGAGGTGCCCGGCTACCACCTGCACTTCATCACGGACGACCGAACGCGCGGCGGGCACGTCCTCGATTGCCGGCTGAACCGTGGCACCCTCGCCTTGGAGGGCTCAACCGAGTTACACCTCGAACTGCCGCCGGGCATCGACCTCTTGGCCCCGGACGCTCGCGGCGGCAAGCGAGAGCTGTTGGACCGGATCGAGGGCCGGTCCTGAGCGCACGGCCGCCCACGAAGGGCTGAACGCGAAAAGACCTTCCGAAGGAGGTCTCGAGCGTCACTACAAAGGCCAATAGCGGGGGCCCGATATGTCCCTCCGAGCGACGCTCGCATCACCGAGCGGATGCGGCTCGCGGCCTGACTCGCCCCCTAGCTGTCGGCCGAGTCAGATGTCGCTCGCGCACGGGCCGCAGGCGCCTCTCCTC
>JBPCMT010000097.1:0-4478 GCA_051001995.1 Thermoleophilaceae bacterium | reverse complement strand
TTGGTCCCGGTGGCGATGCCGTAGTTCGTGCCGATGCCGAGCTCGCCGAGCCGGCGCGCTCCCTCGTCGGTGTCGAGCGTCTCGAGCAGGAACGCCTCGCCGCGCTCGGCCGAGGCGTCCACGACGCAACCCTCGCGGAAGCGGAGCTTGACCCCGGCCACCTCGCGGCCGCCGTAGGTGGCAGGGAACGAGAACGCCACCTCGCCCTCGGCCGAGTCCTCCACCGGCCCGGTGAAGAACTCGCCGTCGGGCATGTTGTGCTCGCCCGTGCACGGGATGAACGTGCGCCCGGCGACGTTCAGGGTCACTTCGGTGCCCGGCGCCCTGATCCGGACCTCCTCCCTCCCCTCGATCCACTCGGCGAGCCGGTTGACCTCGTCCGACTGGCGCTGCCACGCCGTCACCGGATCGCTGTCGTCCACCAGGCACGCCGCGTAGTAGAAGTCCTCGTAGCTCGCGAGCGACATGCCCGCCTCGCTGGCGTAGGCGTTGGTCGGAAACAGCGTCAGCGCCCAGCGGTACTCGCCCTCCGCCGCACGGCGGATCGACGTCTCCATCAACGGCTTGCGCGCCTTCTGCGCGCGCGCCTGTCGGGCCGGCTCGATCTGGGAGAGCTCGCGCGCGTTGGCGTCGGCCATGATCGCGATCCGCACGTCGGCGTTCTCCGCCGCCCAGCGCGACGTCGGCGGGATCCAGTCGAGCTGCTCGTCCGACGCGAGGTCGTAGAACGCGGCCGACGCGGCCTCGGTGGCGACCTGCATGATTGGCAGCCCGCCGGCGCGAAGCACCTCCTCGTACGCGGCCTGGACGAGCGGCTCGGCCGTGGTGGTGGACTGGATGACGCAGACGTCGCCCTTCTGGACCCGCGTCGAGTAGCGGACGAGGATCTGCGCCAGGGCGTCGGCGCGCTGGTCTCTCACGCGACCCTCCGGATGCGGCTGACGCCGCCGGGCGCCGAGGAGCCGACGACCTGATCGAGCAGCCACGCGTGCAGGCGGTCATCGCCGGCGAGCTCGGGATGGAAGGCCACCGCCACCACGTTCCCCTGCCGGACCGCCACTGGACGGGCCTCGACCTCGGCCAGGACCTCGACGCCGTCCCCGTGGTCCTCGACCCACGGCGCGCGGATGAAGACGGCGTGCAGCGGCGCGCCGCCCAGCGCCTCGATCGCGAGATCAGCCTCGAAGCTACGGGTCTGGCGCCCGAACGCGTTGCGCCGCGTGCTGAGGTCGAGCACGCCGAGGTGGTCGCGGTCGAGCACGATCAGCCCGGCGCAGGTCCCGAGCACCGGCGTGCCGGCGGCGGCCAGCGCGCGCAGCGGCTCGGCGAGGCCCTCGCGCTCGATGCCGAGCGTGATAGTCGTGGACTCCCCGCCCGGGATCACCAGGCCGTCCAGGCCCTCGAGATCGCCCGGCGTTCGCACCGTGCGCGGATCGGCACCCAGCCGTCGCAGCACGGCGGCGTGCGCCTCGAAATCGCCCTGAATGGCGAGCACGCCGATGACCGGCGCGCTACCGATGCTGCATCAGACCCGCGCCGCCCGGGGCCTCGAGGTCGGCGATCTCGAGACCGGCCATCGCGGTGCCCAGCCCGCGCGAGGCGCGCGCGACCCGCTCTGGGTCGTCGAAGTGTGTCGTGGCCTCGACGATCGCCGCCGCGCGGACCGCGGGCGTCTCGGACTTGAAGATGCCCGAGCCGACGAAGACTCCCTCGGCCCCGAGCTGCATCATCAGCGCGGCGTCGGCGGGCGTCGCCAGGCCCCCGGCGGAGAAGTTCACCACCGGCAGACGGCCGCGCTCGGCGACGTCGCGCACCAGGTCGAGCGGCGCCTGGAGCTCCTTCGCCGCGGTGGCGAGCTCCGACCCGTCGAGCGACCCGAGTCGGCGGATCTCACCCTGGATCGCGCGCATGTGACGGACCGCCTCGACGACGTTCCCGGTGCCGGCCTCGCCCTTCGTGCGGATCATCGCGGCGCCCTCGGCGATCCGCCGCAGCGCCTCGCCGAGGTTGGTGGCCCCACACACGAACGGGACCTCGAAGCGCCACTTGTCGATGTGGTTGGACTCGTCGGCGGGCGTCAGGACCTCGGACTCGTCGACGTAGTCGACCTCGAGCGCTTCCAGCACCTGGGCCTCGACGAAGTGCCCGATCCGCGCCTTCGCCATCACCGGGATCGTGACCGCCTCCTTGATCTGATCGATCATCGTCGGGTCCGACATGCGCGCGACGCCGCCGTCCGAGCGGATGTCGGAGGGGACGCGCTCGAGCGCCATCACCGCGGCCGCGCCGGCGTCCTCGGCCATGCGCGCGTGGTCGGGGGTGACCACGTCCATGATCACGCCGCCCTTCAGCATCTCCGCGAGGCCGGCCTTGACCCGGAACGTGCCGGTGCTGCGGCCGGGTGCGCCATTCTCGCTCACGCGAGCGATTCTACTCGCGCCCCCGGTGCTCCGGCGGGCGCGCTACTTCAGCTTGAAGGCCTTGATGCGGTCGGCGTAGGCCGACTCGTCGAGCGCGTAGACGCCGTAGGCCAGCGCCTGCACGAGCGCAAGCAGGGCGGCGTGCGAGCGGACGAAGGTCGGACTGTTCGACGAGTAGTACAGCTTCCGGTCGGCGAGCCGGGCGACCTCGGACAGGGTGGCGTCTGCGATCGCGAGCGTGGCCGCCTCGCGGTGACGAGCGAGCTTGATCGCGCGGACGATCAGCGGGTGCGGGCGACCGGCCGAGAACCCGATCACGAGCATCCCCGCCTCGATCCGGCCGAGCCGCGTGAGCCCCTCCTGACTGGGGCTGGCCACGACCTCGCAGCGAAGGTCCAGCAGCATCAGCAGGTGGCGCAGGTAGCTCGCGAAGAAGGCCATCTGATCGGTCCCGCAGATCAGGATCCGGTCCGAGCGCGAGATCAGCTCCACGGCGGCGCTCACCTCGCGGCGGTCCACCCGCCGGGCGGTGTCCTCGATGTTCACGTGATCGGCCGCCAGCGAAGCCTCGAACTCGGTCTGGTCGATCGGAAAGAGCGGCGGGGCGACGAGCTCGTCGGAGCCCCCGTTCATCGTCTCGCGCCGCCTGCGGTACTCCTCCTGCGCCGACGACTGGAGCTCGGGAAAGCCCTCGAAACCGAGTGCCTGGGCGAAGCGCACCACCGTCGAGCTCGACGTGCTTGCTCGCCGGGCGAGCTCCTCGGCGGTATGAAAGGCGGCCTCGTCGAGGTGGTCGACGATGTACTGCCCGACGTCCTTCTGAGAGCGCGAGAACTCGTCGAAGCGCTGCCTGATCTCCGCCGACAGCGTGAGCGCGGCGGTGGCGGATTGCGTCACGGGCATGGGATTCGCCCGCGGCGCCGCAGATCCTTCCACGGGCGCCACGGCAGCCGCCTCGCGAGTCGGGCATCTAGTCTTACTCGCCGATGATCCCGCGCGTGATCCACCGCGTGTGGCTCGGCTCCGAGCCGCTGCCGGAGGAGTTCGAGCACTACGGCGAGACCTGGAAGCAGCACCACCCCGAGTGGGAAATGCGGCTGTGGACCGACTCGAACCTACCGGAGCTTCGCTTTCCCGAGGCGTTCGAGCGCTGCCGCAACCACGGCGAGCGCTCCGACGTCCTGAGAAGCGAGCTGCTCGCGCGCTTCGGCGGCCTGTACGTGGACACCGACGTCGAGTGCCGGCGCCCGATCGAGCCGCTGATCGGCGACGCCTCGGCGTTCTGCGCCTGGGTGCGGCCGGGACGGATCGGGAGCGCCGTGCTGGGGGCCGTGCCGGGCCACCCCGCGATCGACCGGCTCCTCACCGAGATGCAGAGCCGCGTCGGGGAGGGCAACCAGATCGAGGCGACCGTCGGCCTCCTCACCGACGTGCTCTCCGAGGCACCCGACGTCGAGGTCTTCGACTCGGAGACGTTCTACCCCTACCACCCGCGTCACAACCCGGCGAACGGGCGCGAGTTCCCGGACGCCTACGCGGTCCACCACTGGGGCCTGACGTGGAAGACGCGCGACGAGCTGCGCGACCGCGTGCGCGGCCTGCGCGACAAGCTCGAGGGCGCCGAGAGCGAGGCGGAGCGGCTCAAGCGCCAACGGCGGCGGCTGCGAAAGCGCCTGAAGAAGACCCGCACGAGCAACAAGCGGCTCGCCGCCGAGCTCGATCGCTCCGAGCGGCGACTGAAGGCCGTGCAGCGGAGTCGCTGGTGGCGCGCGCGGCGCCTCGCCCGTCCCGCCAGGCCGCTCGCGCGCCGGGTGCGCGGCCGCCTCGGCTCCTAGACGGTCCGCTTATGAGCCGCACCTTCAGGGCCGGAGTCTTCGTGCTCGGGATGCATCGCAGCGGCACCTCGGCCACCACGCGCGCGATCAACCTCCTCGGCGTCCCGCTCGCGAGGGAGGAGGAGCTGATCCCCCCGTCGCGCAACAACCCGACCGGCTTCTGGGAGGTCAGCCGGCTGACCGAGTTCAACAACCGGCTGCTCTCGAGCCTCGGCGGGAGCTC
>JBPCMT010000096.1:0-18128 GCA_051001995.1 Thermoleophilaceae bacterium | reverse complement strand
GCCTCGAGGAGGTCGCGGTAGAGCGGGGTGGCCAGGACGTCCCCGTTCATCATGATGAAGGTGTCGTCGAGGTCGGGCACCTCGGCCAGCGCACCGACGGTGCCGAGCTGGCTCTTCTCGCGGTTGTAGGTGATCTGCACTCCCCAGTTGCTCCCGTCGCCGAAATAGGTCTCGATCAGGCTCGAGAGGTACCCGGTGGCGAGCACGATCTCGGTGATGCCGCAGTCGCGCAGCTGGCCGACGATGATCTCGAGCACGGGCCTGTCGCCCACCGGGAGCAGGGGCTTTGGGAGGACGCTCGTGTACGGGAGGAGGCGAGCTCCCTCGCCTCCGGCGAAGACGACCGCCTTCACGCCCGCGCCGGCGACCCGCGCTGTCGGGCCGGACGGATCATGGCCGACAACGTAACAGGAGCGGTGGCCGCAACCGCTGGGGCCCGGCGCCGCTCCTAGAATCCCGCCGATGAGCTCCCACTGGGCCGGCAGGCCCGTGCTCGTGACCGGCGCCGGAGGGTTCATCGGCAGCCATGTGGTCGACCGGCTCGTGGGCGAGGGCGCCGAGGTGCGCGCCTTCCTCCACTACAACTCGCGCGGCGACGTGGGGGCGCTCGGCTGGGAGAGTGACCTCTCGGACGTGGATGCCCGCTTCGGCGACCTCCGCGACGAGGGCGCCCTGACAGCGGCCGCCGCCGGCTGCCAGGCGATTTTCCACCTCGGGGCCTTGATCGCGATCCCGTACTCCTACGTGGCCCCGCGCGACGTCGTCGAGACCAACGTGCTCGGCACGCTGAACGTGCTCGCCGCCGCGCGCCGGGTGGAGGCCGAGCGGGTCGTCTGCATGTCCACCAGCGAGGTCTACGGGACGCCCGAGGGCGAGACGATCTCCGAGAGCGACCGCCTCAACGCCCAGTCGCCCTACGCGGCGTCGAAGATCGCCGCCGACCAGCTCGCGCTCAGCTTCCACCGCAGCTACGGCCTGCCGGTGGGCGTCGTGCGCCCGTTCAACACCTATGGCCCGCGCCAGTCCGCGCGGGCGGTGATCCCGACGATCCTGAGCCAGGGGCTGGGCGACCGGGAGCTGTCGCTCGGGTCGCTTCACCCGGTGCGCGACTTCCTCTACGTCGAGGACACGGTCGCGGGCGTGCTCGCGTTCGCGGCCTGGGACGAGGCGCCGGGGAGCCTGCTTCACATCGGCACCGGCGAGGGGGTGAGCGTCGAGGAGGTGGTGCGTCTCGCGGGCGAGCTGCTCGGCCGCGAGCTCGAGGTCCGGCTCGATGCCCAGCGCGTGCGCCCGGACGCGAGCGAGGTGCAGCGGCTGGTGTGCGACGCGCGGGCCGCGCGCGACCAGCTCGGCTGGCAACCCGAGGTGCCCCTGCGCGAGGGCCTGGAGCGCACCGCACGCTGGATCGAGCGCAACCTCGAGCGCTACCGGCCCGACCTCTACGCGATATGAGCCACGCGGACGCCGGGTTGCAGGGCGGCGCGATCGGCGCTGGCGCTACCCGGCTCGGCCGGCTGGCGGATACCCGCCCCGGCCGGACGGCACGCGACCGGCTGGCCGTCCACGGGCTGCTCTGGCCACTTGTCGCCGCCCGCCAGCGTCCGCGCAGGACGGGCGGGCGCGAGCCGACGCCGGACGAGCGGGTCCTGGCCGCGCTCGGCTTTCCGGGGAACATCGGCGAGCGCCTCGTCACGCGTCGCACGGACGTCTGCATCGAGGGGTTTCCGCGCTCCGCCAACACCTACACGGTGCTGGCCTTCCGACAATGGAACCCCGGCCTGCGCGTGGCCCACCACATGCACGCGGTCTTCCAGGTGCGGCGCGCGGTCAAGCTCGGCGTGCCCTGCTGCGTGCTCGTCCGCGAGCCGCTCGACGCGGTGGCCTCGACGGTGCTGATGGACCGCGAGCGGGTCTCCGACGACGCCTGCTTCGAGAGCTACGTCCGCTTCCACCGCGGGCTGGAGCCTCTGCGTAACGGCGTCGTGGTCTGCGACTTCGAGGAGCTGGTCGCTGACCCCTCGGTGGCGGTCGAGCGGCTCAACGAACGCTTTGGCACGGCGTTCGCGTCGGTGCCGATGACGCGCGCGGACGAGGCGTCCACGCTTGCCGAGGTCCGCCGGCGCCGGCGGCCGGCGGCCGGCCTGCCCGATTACCTCACCCCGGCGCCGAGTCCGGAAAAGGAGCGGCGCAAGGCGGAGTTGCGCGAGCGGCTCGCGCGGCACCCGGCCCGCGCCGCGGCCGAGTCCGCCTACGCGGCGCTGCTCCCGGACCGCGCGGCGCCGCGATGAACGCCGGCGGCTGGCGCGTGCCGCTCTCCGACGTGCGGCTTCCGGCCGAGGCGATCGATGCTGCGCGCGAGACGCTCGCCTCCGGCTGGCTCTCGAGCGGCCCGCGCGTGAGCGAGTTCGAGGAGGATCTGGCGGCGTATGTCGGCGCGCGCCACGCCGTGGCCTGCTCGAGCGGGACCGCCGCGCTCGAGCTCGCCTACGCCGTGCTCGGCCTCGGGCCGGGCGACGAGGTGGCCATGCCGTCGCTCACCTTCGTGGCCGGCGCCAACGCCGCGCGCCTGCGCGGCACCGAGCCGGTCTTCTGCGACGTGGTGGGCGAGGACGACCTGACGATCGACCCCGAGTCGCTCGCGCGCCAGGTCACCTCGCGGACCAAGGCGGTGGTGTTGATGCACTACGGGGGCCGGCCGTGCGTGCCGGAGGCGCTCGCGGTCGCGCGCGAGCGCGGCATGCGGGTGATCGAGGACGCCGCCCACGCGCTCGGCGCCGCGGGCGCCCCCGGGCGCTGCGGCTCGTGGGGCGACCTCGCCTGCTTCTCGTTCTTCGCGAACAAGAACCTGCCGCTGGGAGAGGGGGGGATGCTCACGACCGACGACCCCGAGCTCGCCGAGCGCGCGCTGCGCCTGCGCTCCCACGGGATGACCAGCGCGACCTGGGAGCGCCACACCGGCGCGGCCACCACCACCTACGACGTGACGCGGCCGGGGCACAACTTTCGCTTCGACGAGG
This sequence comes from Thermoleophilaceae bacterium, assembly GCA_051001995.1. GTDB lineage: Bacteria > Actinomycetota > Thermoleophilia > Solirubrobacterales > Thermoleophilaceae > CAWEHQ01. The sequence goes on along the minus strand of JBPCMT010000096.1, from coordinate 15,111 downwards.
CGCGCGCGGCGATGGGCGCCGTGATGCTCCGCAGGCTCGACCGCGGCAACGAGCTGCGGGGCGCGCTGGTCGCGCGCTACCGGCAGCGGCTTGCAGCGGTTCCTGGGGTCGAGATGCCGTTCGGGGACAGACCCTCAGCGGAGTGCTCCGCCCACCACATCGCCGTGGCCGTGCTCCCCGCGGAAGCCGACCGCGAGCGGGTCGCGGCGGGCCTGCGCGAGGCCGGCGTCCAGACGAGCGTCCACTACCCGCCGACTCACTCCTTCACCGCCTACGCCGACGCGCGCGCCGACATCGAGCGGACCGAGGCGCTCGCCGGACGCCTGCTGACGCTGCCGCTTTTCCCGCACCTCGAGCCGGGGCAGGTCGACCTGGTTTGCGACGCGTTGGCGGCGCTTCGGCGGTCTTGAGGCGCTTGAGGTGGGTGGTGCCGGAGCGAAGCCGGGGTGCAAACGTCGAGACGCGATGGCCCGCTGTTAGCCTGCGCCCCGATCAGGGGCCGTGTTCGTCTTCCACCACATTCCAAAGACCGCCGGAAGTGCACTGCGCGCGGTCGTGATGGCCAACGCAGGGACGAACTTCGTGGATCTGGACCGAGAGCTGTTACGTGGGCGTCCGGACCTACTCGAAGCCGACCCGCCTACCCGGCGACGCGAGGGACTCACCTACTTCCGTTCCCACTACAGCGCTCGCCCCCCGGCCCGCGAGAAAGACATCACTTACTTCGCAGGGCATTCGGCGCCCCTCTTCCTTCCCGGTGTAAGCGACCCGTCCGTGCGCGCGTTCTGTCTTTTGCGCAACCCCATCGACCGCGTTCTGTCGATGTACTTCCACCTTCAGCGCCGCGGCCGCTGGCCCGGCGGTGGGCACGGACCGGCCTGGGAGCGGGTTTCTCGGGAAGAAGGCGCAGGCGCGATTGAGCGGAACACTTGGACGCTCAAGGACATTTACCAAGCGTCCCGCTCGTCCGTAGGGTCTCTTCCACCGCGATCCCGCTTTGCCGACTTATTCAATGGGCAAGTCAGGCATCTCCTCATGGGAAGGGTTGATCCCTCAGAGATCCCGCTCGAACCCGATGACGAGCAGCTCGACAGCTACAGGCGGGAGGTTGACCGCCTTCTCGCAGACCGCTACCTCGTGGGCACGCAGGACCGCTTCTCGCAGTCCGTCCGCCTGCTCGGCGAGGCTTTCGGTTGGCGCCGGATGTTCGTCCCGAGGCTGAACGCCAACCCTGATTCCTCGCTGCGCGATCGGGTTGACGAGGAGACCCTCGAGCTGATTCGGGCGCACAACCGCCTCGACGCCGAATTGCACGCCCACTACTCTGAGCGGCTCCGTGAGGTGCCCCGCACGAGTCGTATGAGCGACGCTCGCTGGAAGGCGCACCGGCAAGCGGATAGGAGGGTCCGCCGGCTTCGCAGGCGGCTGCATTCCCGACTCAGGATTTGATCAGCGCGAGTAGTTCGTCGCGGCGCTCCTCCATGTGCTCGGACGAGACAACGGACTCGAGGTTCAGGCGCAGCAGCGGCTCGGTGTTCGACGGACGCACGTTGAAGTGCCAGTCGGGGTACTCCACCGATACGCCGTCGAGCCACGAGACCTCGCCGTCGCCGTGGCGTTCGGCGAGCTCGCGCATCTTGCCGTCCTGGTCGGAGACCTCGGAGTTGATCTCGCCGGAGATGAAGTAGCGCTCGCGGTAGGGGGCGAGCAGCTCGGACATCCGCTGTTCCTTGATCGAGAGCAGCTCGACGATCAGCAGCGCCGGGATCGTGCCGGAGTCGACGCAGTGGAAGTCGCGGAAGTAGTAGTGACCCGACACCTCGCCGCCGAACGCCGCGCCCTCCTCGCGCATCCGCGTCTTGAAGAAGGCGTGGCCGACGCGGCCCTCGTGGGCGGTGCCGCCCGCGCGCTCCACGGTGTCCGCGACGGCGCGGCTCGCCCGGACGTCGTAGAGGACCGTCGCGCCGGGATCCTTGGCGAGCAGCGACTCGGCGAGCAGCGCGGTGAGGAAGTCGCCGGCCACGAACTCGCCCGCGTCGTCGATGAAGAAGCAGCGGTCGGCGTCGCCGTCCCAGGCGATGCCGAGCTCAGCGCCGGTCTCGCGGACCTTGTCGATCACGAAGCCGCGGTTCTCGGGAAGCAGGGGGTTCGGCTCGTGGTCGGGGAACTCGCCGTCCGGCTCCCAATAGGTCCGGACCTGCTCGATCGGCAGCGAGTCGAGCAGCGGCCCGACCATCGGACCGGCCATGCCGTTGCCCCCGTCGAGCACGACCTTCATCGGGCGCACGTGCTCGGGCTCGATGAAGCGCATGACCGCGCGCCGGAAGTCGTGTCCGACGTCCTCCTCGCGCAGCTCGCCGCGCGGAGTGGCCGCCTCGCCCGGGTCGCCGGCGGCGGCCCGCCGCACGTCGTCGATACCTGCGTCGCCCGACAGCGCGACGGCGCCGCGCTTGACGAGCTTCGCGCCGGTCCAGGTTTTGGGGTTGTGCGAGGCGGTGCACATCAGGCCGCCGTCGAGGTCGCGCGAGGCGACAGCGAAGTAGAGCATCTCGGTGCCCACCTCGCCGACGTCGAGCACGCTCGCGCCCTCGTCGCGGATGCCGTCCGCGTAGCGGGCGGACAGCTCGGGCGCCGAGAGCCGCATGTCGCGTCCGATGCCGACCGACACGTCATCGGGCGACTTGCCCTCGCCCTCGGCGAGCACGCGCGCGAACGCCCTCCCGAGGCGGTGGGCCACCTCGCCGTCGATCTGCTCCCCGTACAGCCCGCGGATGTCGTAGGCCTTGAAGATCGACGGGTCGATCACGGCGGCCCGATCCGCTCGAGCGCAGTCGAGAGCGCTTCGTAGGAGCCGTCGAGGCTCTCGGGCAGGACGCGCGTTGAGGCGATCACCGGCATGAAGTTGGTATCGGCGCCCCAGCGCGGCACGACGTGCAGGTGCACGTGCTCGTCGAAGCCGGCGCCGGCGATCTTGCCCTGGTTGATGCCGAGGTTGAACCCGTCGGGCTCATACGCTTCGCGCAGCGCGGCGAGCGAGCGATTCGCGAGCGTCATCAGCTCGAGCAGCGCCGGCGCCTCGAGCGCCTCGGTAGAGGCCGCGTGCTCGTAGGGCGCGATCATCACGTGGCCGTTGTTGTACGGGTAGGCGTTCAGCATCGAAAAGCAGCGCTCGCCGCGCTCGAGGATGTGGACGGCGGCGTCGTCGCCGTGCGCCGGCTTGGTGCAGAAGATGCACTCGTCGGGCTTCGGTCCCTTGATGTAATCGAGGCGCCAGGGCGCCCAGAGCCGCCGCTCGCGCATCCGCGCCGATGATATTGATGCGCCCATCGTGCGCGTCACCCTCGTCCTCGACCAGTTCCCGGAGCTCTCGGAGACCTTCGTCGCCGAGGAGGCTCGAGCGCTGACGGAACTCGGGCACGAGCTGCGCGTGGAGGCGAGGGGGCATGCGTCGAGCCCCAACCCCGCCGCCGCGCGCGGGATGACCGTGTCCGTCGGGTCCGACGACTCGGTCGTCCGCAAGCTGATCGACCTGAGCTGGCTGGCCGCGCGCCACCCGCTTCGCTGTGCGTGGGACCTCGCGTCACGCCGGCGCTGGCGTCGCGAAGAGGAAGTGCGCCCGCTGCGCAGCCTCGCGCCCGCCGCCCGCCGCGCCGCCCGCGCCGGCGCGCGGCACCTGCACGTGCACTTCGCGGTCGGGGCGGCGCTCGACGCGATGCGGCTGGGCCGGCTGCTCGGCCTGCCCTACAGCGTCATGGCGCACGCCTACGACATCTACCGGGAGCCCGCGAACCTCCCCGAGAAGGTCGCCCGGGCGACCTTCGCCGCGACGGCCTCGGACTTCACCGTCGCTCACCTTCGCGAGATCGCCGGCCCCGATCACGCGGCGCGCGTGCACAAGCTCGTCCTCGGGGTGGACGCCGAGCGCTTCCGGCGTCGCACCGCCTACCCGGGCGGACGGGTGGTCGGCGCCGTCGGCCGTCTCGTCGAGAAGAAGGGCTTCGCGCACCTGCTCGACGCCGCCGCGCTGCTGGAGCGCTCCTCGCCGCTCGATCGGATCGTCTTCCTGGGCGGCGGCCCACTCGAAGCGGAGCTGCGTGACCGAGCCGGGCGCCTGGGGCTCTCGGACAAGGTCGAGTGGCTGGGTCCGCGGCCGCCGGACGCGGTGCGCGACCTGCTCGAGCGCATCGACCTCCTCGCGATGCCGTGCGTCGTCGCGCGCGACGGCGACCGCGACTCGAGCCCGGTGGTGGTGAAGGAGGCGCTCGCGATGGAGGTGCCGGTCGTGGCGAGCGACGGCTTCGGCATGGAGGAGGTCGTGCACCCCGAGTGGGGGAGGCGCGTCCCGGCCGGCGACGCTCAGGCGCTGGCGGCGGCGATCGAGGAGCTCCTCGCGCTGCCCGGCGAGCGCCGGGCGCGGATGGGGGCGGCCGGGCGGCGCTGGGTGCTCGAGGGCTGGAGCCTCCACGCCGAGGCGGAGAAGCTGGCGCGCCTGATGCGAGCGAGCGCGTGAGCGCGGCGACGCCCGAGGTCGCCGTGGTCGTGTCGACGCGTGACCGTGCCGCTCGGCTCGCGGCGCTGCTCGAGTCGCTCGGCGGCCAGACCATCGACCGCGATCGGTTTCAGGTGGTGATCGTGGACGACGGCTCGCGCGACGGAACCGCCGCGCTGCTCGAGCGCGCCGCGGCCAGCGCGGAGCTGCCGCTCAAGGTCGTCACCTCGGACAAGAGCGGGCGCCAGGGCGCTGGGCGAAACCGCGGTTGGCGTGTGGCCGACGCCCGGCTCATCGCCTTCACCGACGACGACTGCGAGGCGACGCCGGAGTGGCTCGAACGGGGCCTTCGCACGGCGGCCGAGCATCCGGGAGCGATCGTGCAGGGCCGGACCGTTCCCCATCCTGGGGAGCTCGATCGCCAGGGGCCCTTCAGCCGAACGATGGACGTCTCGCGCCTCGGCCCGTACTACCAGACCTGCAACATCTTCTATCCGCGCGCGCTGCTCGAGCGCCTCGGCGGCTTCGACGAGCGGCTGCCGCCGGGAGAGGACGCGGACCTCGCCTGGCGCGCCTTCGCCCAGGGGGCGCGAGCGGTCTTCGCGCCGGACGCGGTGGTCTTCCACGCCGTGCAGAACCTCGGCGTGCGCGGGCACCTGCGTGTCGCGCGCCGCTGGACCGACGCGATGGGCATCTTCCGCCACTGCGGGCTCCGCGACGAGGTTCTCTGGGGCCGCATTTTCTGGAAGCGCCAGCACGGCCTCTTGGTCGAGGCGGCGCTGGGTGCTCTCCTCGCGCTGCGCTTCAGGCCGGCGCTCGCGCTGGCGCTCCCGTACGCGCGCCACCTGCGCCACCGCTGCCGCGAGACCCGGGCGCCGCTCGCGCTTGCGCCCTACTTCGCCGTGCACGACGTTCTCGAGACGTACACGGCGGTGCGGGGGGCGTTCCGTCACCGCGTGCTCGTTATCTAACCAGCCGAGGACGACCCGCCGGCCGCGGCGTCAGAGCCAGCCGCGGCTGCGAAAGACCCGGGCAGCGCGCCGACGTCGAGCGACCAAGGCGCTCGCCGGGCGCCTGCTGACGCTGCCGCTCTCCCCGCATCTGAAGCCGGACCGGTGACTTCGTGCGCTGGTAGTCTGCGCGCGATGAGCGATACGGTGCTCGTCCTAACCCACGTCCCGAAGACGGCCGGAACCGCGTTGTGGTCGGTCGCGAAGGCCAATTACGGGGCGAGGAACTTTGTGGACTTGGACGTGGAGCTCGTGCGCGGGCGTCCAAACCTCGCCCGGGGAGGCGAACGGACGGTGCGCAACGAGGCTCTCGAGTTCTTCGGCACCTACTACGGCTCGCTGGCCCCCGCCAGGAAGAGCGAGGTGGGCTGCTTCCTCGGACACTCCGCGCCGATGTTCATCCCCGCCGTGACTGATCGGCCGGTTCGCGCCTTCTGCTTGCTGCGCGACCCGGTCGAGCGGGTGCAGTCGCTGTACCTTCATCTGCTGCGAAGGCAGAAACGGTCGAAGTCGATGTGGACGCATCTTCCGCGCTTCCTCGAGCCTATGCAGCGGGAGGGTTGGACGCTCAAAGACGTCTACCGGGAGCTCGGGTCGCGGTCCGGGGAGTCGTTCCCCTTACGCGACTCCTTTTGGTCGCTCTTCAACGGCCAGGCCAGGCACCTTCTGATGGGGACGGTAGACCCCGCGGCGATGTCGTACAACCCGGACGCCGAAGAGCTCGACGATTACAAGCGGAAGGTCGACCGGCTGCTCGCGGACAGCTATGTGGTCGGGACCCAGGACCGCTTCTCGCAGTCTGTGCGGCTGTTCGCCGACACCTTCGGCTGGCGCATGAAGTTCCTGCCTCGCGCCAACGCCAATCCCAATCCCGCCGGCCGCGACGAGATCGACGACGAAACGCGGGACCTGATTCGCTCGCACAATCGGCTCGACGCCGAGCTTCACGCTCGTTACTCCGAACGGCTGCGCGAGCTTCCGTACACGAGCCGCGTGAGCGACGTTCGCTGGAAAGCTCGCCAGCGCGCAGCGAAGCGGGTACTGAGCTTTAGCAAAAAGCTCCGGGCCGGCATGGGGACCTGATCGGGCGGTCCGCGCGATCCATCCGGTGCTCGTCCTCGACCACATCCCTAAGACCGCCGGCACCGCGCTCCGGCAGGTCGCGCGGGCGAACGCGCCGCCCGGCGACGTGGTTGATCTCGACGCGGAGGTGTGGCTCGCTCGGCACAGGATCGATCAGACCGGCCACGGGCCGACCGCCTGGCGTGACGGCCAAGCCTTCTTCCGGTCGTTCTACGATTCTCTCCCGGGGGAGCGAAGGAGCACCTCCACGTGCTTCCTCGGACACTCCGCGCCGATGTTCATCGCCGCCGTGACCGACCGACCGGTTCGCGCTTTCTGCCTGCTTCGCGACCCGGTCGACCGCATGGTGTCGCTCTATCGCTACCTGAAGCTGCGAGAGACCTGGACGCAGAAGAGGACGTGGGCGGGCTTCCCTGGATTTTACGTGGCAATGCGGCGCGAGGGTTGGACGCTCAAGGACGCCTATCGGGAGCTGGGGTCGCCGTCCGGAGCGTCGGTCCCGAGACGGGACGAATTCAGCGCGCTCTTCAACGGGCAGACCAGGCATCTGCTCGGTGGCACCGATTTTCCCGCCACGATGCCGTTCGAGCCAGATGCCGAGGAACTCGCCGACTACAGGGAGAGGGTGCATAGGTTGCTGTCCGAGCGGTACGTGGTCGGTACACAGGACCGTTTCTCGCAGTCGGTGCGGCTGTTCGCCGACACCTTCGGCTGGCGCAATATTTTCCTTCCGCGAGCGCGAGTGAATTCGGCTCCTCTCGGATGGGAGGAGATCGACCCGGAGACCCGCGAGTTGATCCGCGACCATAACCGCCTCGACGCTGAACTGCACGCTCGCTACTCGGAGCGGCTGCGTGACCTACCTTCCACGAGCCGACTGAGCGACGCCCGCTGGAAGGTCCGCCGCCGTGCCGCCCGGCGGGTCGGCACGCTCAGGAGCCGGCTTCGCACCCCCGTCAGGAAATGATTACCTCGAGCAGCTCCGCGTCCCGCTACCGCGGCCTGCAGAAGAGGATGGTCTCACGACGGCCGGGCGAGCGGTGCCCCAGGAAGAACTCGTAGTCAAGGTCCAGGGTGTTCAGGTAGGCGGGGATGGTGATCAGATCGTCGTGCCGGTGGTAGACCGACACCGCGAGCTTCGGTCGGAACTCGCGCAGGACACGCTCGCCGCCCTTTAGGGCGCGCAGTTCTGCCCCCTCCACATCGAGCTTGATCAGGTCGATCCGATCGAGGGACGCTCGTGCCGCGAAGTCGTCGAGCGCCTCTGCCTCGACGCGCGGACCCGGGTCGCCGCCGTCGCCTCCGACGCTGGTTACGCCGCCCGCCGGAACGTACGGTAGGGCTTCCCCGGACGCGTCCCAGAGCGCCCTTCGAACCAGGCTAATCCTGTCAGCCAGCCGTTCGTTCAGAGCCATGTTGCGGCCGAGGATCTCGAGGCTCTGGTCCACGAACTCGAAGCCTAGAACCCTGCCCTGGGCACCTACGGCGTCGGCAAAGTAGAGCGCGGTCTCGCCCAGACAGGCCCCGCCGTCGATCACGACGTCGCCGGGCTCCGCGCCGACCGGGGCCACCGAGGCCCGGTACGCGTACTGCTCCAGCACGAAGATCTCGAGCACCTGCGCGGGGTGCGCATGGAGCTCGGTCCGCCCATCCCGGCCCGGAACCTCGTAGCGGTGGAGCGGAATCCCGCCCGGCCCCTCGATCGCCACGCTCGATTGCGAGCGCATGGTCCGGTCGACGCGCGCGACCTCGCTCCAGAACCGCGCGACGCTGGTGGGAAGGGACACATGGCGGCGTCCCAGAACGCGGTGCGCGAGCAGGTCCACGAGTAGTTCCCGCGACTCCCCGTCAGAGAGGAGCCGGTAGGTGCGCGCGAAGCCGTCAAGGTCGGCGGCGATCCGGTCGAGCTTGCCGGACGCGGCGGCCAGATCGAACTGCCGCCTTCGGAAGCCGGCCTGGCCGAGCGCGTCGATCACGATGTTCCTCAGGCGCGCGCGCGGCCGGTCTCTCCAGCGAGGTCCGACGGCGAAGTCATACCAGTCGCGCGCCAGGTGATAGGCCCCGCCCTCGCGCGCGTGGGATTGGTAGCAGGCCTCGAGCAGCCGAGCGAAGAAGCGTCGCCTGAAGTCGTCCGTCCCGGCCTCCTCTCCGGACGCGGCGACAAGCCCGCTGGCGGTAGCTCCGAGGCCGTCGACCACCGCACCAGCTTAGCCGCGGTCGCCGCTATGCTCGCCAGCCGTGGCACCCCGGGGAAGGAAGGTACGGAGGCAGCTCCGCAGGGTGGTGGAGGATCCGATGGTGGGACTCGCGCTGCGGGGTCGCGTCGTGCATCCCTACTGGCAGCGCCGGTTCCACAGCCTCGGGCCTAGGTCGGCGATCTACAAGCCGACCGTCATGGGCGCGCATCGGATCGCGATCGGCGAGGACGTCAAGATCGTCGAGGCGATGCTCTCGGTGCTCCCGACGGCATGGGGCCGCCCCGACCCCGCGATCCGGATCGGAGATCGCGTGGGACTCGCACTCCACTGCAGGATCCTGGCCGCGGAGTCGGTGGTGATTGAGGACGACGTGGCCATCGGCGCCTTCTCGCTCGTCACCGACAGCGACCACAAGCTCGACGGGCCGCACGAGAACATCGCGCTCAATCCGCCGCAGGCGGCGCCTGTCCTGATCGGCAGAGGCAGCGGTCTGGGGGAGCGCGTGGCGATTCTTGCCGGCTCCACCATCGGCCGGTACTGCGTCATCGGAACCAACAGCGTGGTCCGGGGCACCATCCCGGACTACTCGATCGCCACCGGAATTCCCGCCCGCGTGGTTGGACGAGCGCGGGCGGAGGGCGCCGGCTCGACCGCGCCGCGGATCCGGGAGGAGGGTCGCTAGAGCGAGTCTTCCGCTCGGGGCGGGGCGGCCAGGGAATCGTGGCACGGAGGGCTCCCAGCGAGCTTGTCAGGCATGTCCGACTCCGCCCGGTTCGCCTCCGTCAAGTACTGGTCGTAGAGCTCGCCCACAGTCCGGATCTCCATGACCGCCTCGTCCGGCAGGCGCACCCCGAGCTCCTCGATCCGCATCAGAACCTGGACCATGTCAAACGAATCGAGACTGAGGTCCTCAGCCAAGCGGGCCTCCCGCACGAAGTCGCCTGGATTGAGCGACAGCTCCTCGGCCACGTGCACGGCGAACCGCTCAAAAGACAGCGAGGAGGCAGCGCTCACGCGGACACCAACTCGGAGCGAAGGTACCGTGCGCGGCAGAGGCTCCGGCGAAGCTTGCCCGACGATGTCTTCGGAAGCGTACCCGGCAGTACCAGCACCACGTCGGCCGGCCGTATGCCGACCGCCTCGCCGACCGCGCGAGCCATGTCGCGGCGCACGCGCTCGAGGTCGTTGACCTTGACCTCCGCGGCGACCACCACCTCCTCGCGACCTTGCCGGCCCTCGGTGCCGAAGGCGACCACGTTCCCCGGTCTTACCCCGCGAGTCGTCTCCGCGGCCCGCTCGAGGTCCTGAGGAAAGACGTTTCGGCCGCCGACGATGATGATGTCGCTCAGTCGGCCGCCGATCACGAGGTCGCCGTCCGCCCGGTAGCCCAGATCGCCGGTCCGGAGCCATCCTTCCTCCCGGAAGGCCGCAGCGGTGGCATCCGGACGGCGGAAGTAGCCGGGCACCACGGACGGACCGCGCACCTCAATCTCTCCCAGGTGCCGATCCTCTAGCACGGTTCCCGTGTCCGGGTCGACGATTCGCGTCTCCATGCTCCGCAGCGGCGGCCCGACGCGGGCCAGGGTCGTGGCTCGCGGGTGGTCCGGGGGGAGTGGCTCGGCCCGGTGCTCGTGCTCGAGCAGCGTACCGTCGATCACGTCAACAGTGAGGCCGCTTCCCGCCGGAGGGGCGCTGATGCACACGGTCGCCTCAGCCATGCCGTAGGCGCCGTACATCGCCGCTGGGGGGAGGCCGTGCCCGGCGGCGAGCGACTCGAAGTCCCGCATGGCCTGGGGATCTATCGGCTCCGAGCCGCTTCCAAGGCTCCGGCACGCGGACAGCTCGAGTCGTCCTTGCAACCGCCTGAGCATCCGAGCGGACACCGCGAAGGCGTAGTTCGGCCCGATGGTCCAGGTGCCCCCGAACGCGGACATCGACTCCATCCACCGGGCCGGGGACGCGATGAAGTGCTGGGGCGTCGAGATCACGAGGTCGGCCCCCACGGTCATGCACTGGGTCAGGACGTAGATCAAGCCCATGTCGTGGTAGAGCGGAAGCCATGAGACCACCACGTCGTCGTCGGCGTCGATCGGCCGCCGCTCCGAGACAGCGTCGAGGTTGTCGGCGATACAGCGGTGGGGGATCATCACGCCCTTCGGGTCGGCCGTCGAGCCGCTCGTGAACTGAAGGACCGCCACCGCCTCGGGGTCCTCCGGAGGTGGCTCATAGTCGTCGGGACCGGGGCGACCGGCGCCGGGACCGAGGTCGGGGAGCGTCACAGTCGAAAGCCCTTCGAGGCCTGCGGTAAGTGCGGGGTCGGCAACGGTGAGGGCGGCGTCCGTCAGCTCGAGCCGCGCCCGGGTCTGGCCCCAGAACTCCTGCTCGGAGACGAGGCGAGAACGGAGCGGAGGCACCGTCAACGTCGCGCCGGCGAGCCAGGCCGCCTGAATCGCAGTGACGAGCGCGCGGGAGGTCGGTCCCAGGAGAGCCACTCGATCGCCCGGCCCTAGACCACGAGCCTGAAGGGTGGCCGCCATGCCGCGGGCGTCCTCGTGGATCTGCGCCCAGGAAATCCGGTCCGAAGGATCTTCCTCCGGAAACACGACCGACCTGCCGCGCTCCGCCGCCGCCTCCAGGCGCGGCACCAAGCTGTCGGGCCGGATCGCGCCCGTCGCGGACTCTGCCATGCCGTGAGACTAGCCTCGCATTCGCTCCGCCGGGGGCACAGCGCGGGGCACCATAGACTTGCCGCGCTGATGGATCCGACCGACGTGATCATGCTGAGCCACAACCGGCTTGAGCACGTCGTCAGGACCGTCGATGCGCTTCTCGAGCGCACGCCGGAGCCGATTCGGTTGACCGTCGTCGACAACGCCTCCGGCCCGGAGGTCCGAAACTGGCTGGCTGAGAACCGTGACCGCTTCGATCGGCTGATCCTGCGACCGACCAACGAGTATGTGCCGGCGTTCCAGCATGGCATCGACGCGACTACGAGCGACCCCTACGTGGTGACGGACCCCGACCTGATCGTCCCGGACCTCTCTCCGTCGTGGCTCGGACGGCAACTGGAGCTGATGCGGCGATATCCGGACTTCGGCACGATCGCGGTGGACCTCGACCGAAGCGTGATCCCGAGCTGGGTGCCGCCCGAGACCATCGCCGCGATCGAAGCCCTGCGCGGGGTCATCGGGGAGGTCGATGAGGACCTGGTCGAGTGCCGATACGTCGGCACCCACTTCCAGATCATCCGCCGCGACGCTCTGAGGGAGGCGTACGTTCAGGATGCCTCCACGTCGCACCGCATCCGCAGAGCCGGCTATCGGGTCGGGTTTAATCGCTCTGTCCACGCGCTTGACCTCGGCTCTGAGGACGTTTGGAAGTTCCCCGAGCACCTGGCGCGGAAGGCCGCTAGCCCCCGCTATGGTGCCTACGAAGCGTTGGTGGAGCAGCTGCCGCGCGCGCCCGCGCTGGTCGATCTCGCCCGCGCCGCTACCGTGGTCGCCCGGACTCGTGGGGCGGGGGTGAGGGACGAATCCGTGCTGGAGTTGGCCTTCAGCGCCCCTGCCCTCGGCGCTGCGCTCGAGGGTCCGGTCACGCTGAAGGCCCCGCCAGCCGGTCGGATGCCGATCAATGACAGGGCGGCGGGGGCCGTGGTTCTCCTGGACCCGCCCGCGGACCGACTTGACGAGCTCCTCCATGAAGCCTTTCGCATCGCCGCCCGGCTAGTGATCGTGGTGGCATCGCTCGAGGTGTTCCGCGCACAACTCCCGGCGGACATCACGCCGGAGGGGTGGGAGGGTCACGAGCGCGCGTATATCGGCGACCTTCCGCTGGCGCTCGCACGAGAGTCCGAGGCGTCGGGCTCGATCGCGCGAGAGGCCGGTTTTGGCACGCTCGAGCACCGTGAGCGTTGGCTCGAGGTGTTCGGGGCGGCGGCTTTCGGGCCCGGCGAGCGCCGGCTGTTTGTGTTCGAGCGGGAGGCTCCGGGCCGTACGCCCGAATCGGTTCATTTGGACTCCCGCGCTCTGCAGGTATGGCGCCCCCCGCCACCCGACCGGGAGGCACTGAACCGGCCGGTGCGCAGGGGGGACGTAAGTCGACTGCCGGCCGCTGTACGTAAGAAGGGCCGGCGGCTAGTCCGGGCCGCCCGCGGGGCGCTTTCTCGCAAATAGCCTGGGCCCAAGGCGTGTGGCCCACGTACAGCAACTGTACTGGCCAAGGTACCTAAGCAGCGGTCCGCGGTGCCTCGGCACGAGTGCCCCCTGATTGAAAGATCACGCTAGAGCCAGCCGCGGCTGCGAAAGAACGCGAGCATCCCGCCGAGCACTCCCACCATCGCGACGACGATCACCCAGAAGATCGCCAGCGACTCGTCGCCCGGCAGCTCGACGTTCATTCCGAAGATGCTCGCGATCAGCGTCAGCGGGAGCACGATCACGCTGAACGCGGTCAGCACGCGCAGCACGTCGTTGACGCGGTGCGAGAGGACCGACTCGTTGGTGTCCTCGAGCGCTTCCACGACCTCCTTGTAGTTCTCGAGCATGTCCCAGATCCGCTCCGACGCGTCCACGATGTCGTCGAAATAGAGCTCGAGGTCCTCCGCCAGGTAGCGCTGCTTCGTGCGCTCGAGGTCGCGCAACACGGTGCGCTGCGGGCGGATGATCTTGCGGAAGTTGATGATCTCCTGCTTGACGTTGGAGATGTCGCGGACGACCTCCTCCGAGCGCCCCTCGAAGATCTCGCCCTCGATCGTGTCGAGCTTGTTGCCGACCTTTCGCAGCATCGGGAAGCAGTAGTCGAACGAGTCGTCGACGACCTTGTAGAGGAGATAGCCGGGGCCCTTCGAGAACAGCGTCTCGCGCATGTCCTCGGAGGCGCGGCAGCGCTCGAACAGGTAGCGGACCGGCTGCAGTGGCGCGTTCGGGAGCGTGATCAGGAAGTCGGGCCCGATGAACATGTCGAGCTCGCCGGTGTTCAGGCGGCCGACCGCCTTGTCGAAGACCGGGAAGTGCAGGACGATGAACAGGTAGTCGGGGTACTCGTCGATCTTCGGGCGCTGGTTGCGCGAGGCGACGTCCTCGTAGTCGAGCGGGTGGAACTCGAAGTGCTCCTCGAGCCAGGCCTGCTCAAGCGCGCCGGGGCGCTCGATGTTGATCCAGCGCAGGCCGCCGTGGTCGACGACCTCGACGTTGGGCTCAGTCGGCGCCTGAGGACGTGCGTCGACCCGCGTGCGCGCTGGGCGGCGGAGGCGTGGCTTCGGGAGGTTCGGCATCGCGTATCGAGGGGTCGTCGAGCATCGTCACTCCGGGCGATTCTACTTGCGAGCTCCCCGGACCCTCAGAGAGCGTCGCGAAAGCTCGGCCACAGCTCGGGGTCGATCTCGGGGAAGCGAGCAACGAGCTCGCGCACGTCGGCGGCGAGCGCCGCCACGAGGTCCTCGCGCACCGCCTCGGGGAACTCCGGTTTCGGCCGCGCCGGACCGGCCTGTGCTCGCAGGCGCGCGGGAACGTGGTCCGCCTCGAGGCCCAGGAACTCGTAGGTTCGCCTGATCTCGGTCGCCGGATCGAGCGTGCAGCGCTCGTACTGGAGCACCAGCAGCTGCTCGCGCGGGAAGTGCTCGAGCAACCGCGCGAGCTGCGGTGCGTACAGGCTCCGGAGAACGGCATCGTTGAGGAGGTTCCAGGCGAGCGGCGTGCCGCGAGCGCGGGCCGCCGGCAGGAGGATCGACATCCCCGAGCGCAGCCGCTCGACTGGGTCGCGCAGCAGCACCAGCAGCCTAGCCTTTGGTGCTGCGCGCCGCAGCAGCCGCGGAGTCCAGAAGTCGAGCATGTAGCGCGGTGTCCACTCCCCGGACAGCTCGCCCGGCGGACGGGGGAAGAAGCGGTGGTAGAGCGCGGAGTCGTGCACTGACAGCTCGCGCTCGGCGAACGAGTCGAAGAAGTGCAGCTCGCGGACGATCGGCGCCTGGGGGATCGTGGGTATCGAGGCGCTCGCGTCGGGCCGCTCGCGCGGGCCGAGCCGCCTCGCCGCGGCCGAGGTCGCATTGGCGCGCGGGTGGTCGGTGACGAGCCCGTACCACCACTGGGTGCCCGAGCGCTGAGCGCCGACGCCGACGAAGTCCGGCGCGGCGGTGACCCAACCCGCCGGGCACTCGACGGGCTCGGCGACCCACCGCCGCATCGAGCGCGCGGCGCGCCGAGCGGCCCCCTCGAGCAGCGGACGCAGGCGCATCGAGGAAGCGGCCCGGCCGCCGCTAGCGACGCGGATCGCCGCCGGCCAGCGCGGCGGGCTCGGGCTCGCCGGCGCGCGGGCTCGACGCCGCGGCGCCGCC
>JBPCMT010000095.1:0-11292 GCA_051001995.1 Thermoleophilaceae bacterium | reverse complement strand
GCACATCGAGGGCACCGAGCACATCCTCGCGGGGCTGCTCTCCTAGCAGCCCCGGCGGCCTATCGGCGCCCCTAGGCCGGGGTGCGCTCTCGCTCCCGAGCGTGGCGCCGGAAGTCGCGCTCGAACTCCGGCCACCACGGCGGTGGGTCGTCCCCGTTCTCGTCGTCTCCGCGGCTCCCGCCTCCCCCGTCGTGACGGCGGATCGCGAGGGCGCCGAGCCCGGTCACCAGGGCGGTCGCCGTGGCGCAGGCCACCGGGTAGAGGGCGATCTTCACCGGGCCCAGGGCGGCCAGGGCGAAAACGCCGGTAAGCGCCTCCAGCACGACTACGGCGACCCCTGCGAGCACCAGACGACGTAGCCCGAGCATGTCGTCAACGGTACCAACGAGCACCGGACCCGCTTGACAGGAAGCCCGGGATTCTGAGAGGCTCAGCAGACGCAAAGGTTGGCCCGCCGAACCTTTCGCGGGCCGGACGAGAGGAGAGTCGGGTGTCAGCAGAGCAACCGCGTCACGTCCGAGGCGCAGACTACGAGCGCGCCGGCAGCGGCTATCTCGAGAAGAGGCAACTCCGAGCCGGCGCCGCCGGCTGGGTGTTGCTTGCCGGACTCGGCGTCGCCTACGTCATCTCGGGCGACTTCGCCGGCTGGAACTTCGGCCTCGCGGAAGGCGGCTGGGGTGGTCTGCTGATAGCGACGATCCTCATGGCGGTCATGTACACGTGCATGGTCTTCGGCCTTGCCGAGCTGTCCTCGGCGATCCCCGTGACGGGAGGCGGGTACGGCTTCGCCCGCCGCGCACTCGGCCCGTTCGGAGGCTTCGCCACCGGCACCGCGATCCTGATCGAGTACGCGGTCGCCCCCGCAGCGATCGTGGTCTTCATCGGCGGCTACGTCGAGGCGCTCGACATCTTCGGGATCCAGACGGGCTGGCCCGTATACCTCTTCTTCTACGCCATCTTCGTCGGCATCCACCTCTACGGGGTGGGTGAGGCGCTCAAGGTGATCTTCGGAATCACGGTCATCGCGGTCGTCGCACTTCTGGTGTTCGTGATCGGGATGGTCCCGAAGTTCGACTTCTCCAACCTGACCAACATCGCACCGACCGATGCCGCCGGCGCGAGCGACTTCATCCCGTTCGGGATCGCCGGGGTCCTGGCCGCGTTCGTCTATGGCATCTGGTTCTTCTTGGCCATCGAGGGGGTCCCGCTCGCCGCCGAGGAGACCCGCGACCCGAAGCGCGACATGCCCCGAGGCATCATCATCGGGATGCTCGTGCTGCTCGTCTTCGCCGCGTTGATCCTCTTCACGGCGCCGGGCGGGGCGGGCTCCGCCGCGATTCAGGGCTCGGACAACCCGCTGCCCAGGGCCGTGAGGGCGGCCTATGGCGGCGACAACCTACTCGGCGACTTCGTCAACTACGCCGGCCTCGCGGGGCTGATCGCGAGCTTCTTCTCGATCATCTTCGCCTACTCGCGGCAGCTATTCGCGCTTTCGCGCGCCGGTTACCTCCCTCGTCAGCTGTCCGTGACGAGCGGGCGCAAGACGCCTTACGTGGCGCTGCTGCTCCCCGGCATCGTGGGCTTCCTGCTCGCCGCGATCACCGAGGACGGGGCCAGGATGATCCAGATCGCCGTCTTCGGGGCGACCGTGTCGTACGTGCTGATGCTCGTCTCGCACATCGTCCTGCGCTTCCGCGAGCCGGACCTCGAGCGTCCGTACAGGACTCCGGGCGGCGTCGCGACCACCGGGGTCGGGCTGGTGCTCGCGGTGGCGGCCGTGGTAGCGGTGTTCTTCGTCGACGAGGTCGCCGCGGCGATCGTGGCCGGGGTCTTCCTGCTGTTCCTGGCCTACTACTGGTTCTACAGCCGTCACCGGCTGGTGGCGGACGCTCCCGAGGAGGAGTTCGAGGCGGTCGAGAGAGCCGAGGCGGAGCTCGCCGGGAGCTAGCGGGTGACGCTCGACGAGCTGAGGAGCGCCGCTTCGGACGGCGCGATCGACACCGTGCTGCTCGCGATCGCCGACATGGAGGGCCGCCTCCAGGGCAAGCGCCTCACGACGAGCCACTTCCTGGACAACGTGGTCGAGCACGCGGCCGAGGGCTGCAACTACCTGCTCGCTGTCGATGTCGACATGGAGACCGTCGAGGGCTACGCGATGGCGTCGTGGTCACGGGGCTACGGCGACTTCGTGATGCGGCCCGACCTCGACACGCTGCGGCCGGTGCCCTGGCAGGAGGGCACGGCTCTCGTGATGGCGGACGTCGGGTGGGAGGACGGGTCGGACGTCGTCGCCTCGCCGCGCCAGATCCTGCGGCGCCAGCTGGCGCGGCTCGCCGAGCGTGGGATGCGCGCGAGCGCCGGCACCGAGCTCGAGTTCATCGTCTTCCGCGACAGCTACGAGGACGCGTGGCGAAAGGGCTACCGTGACCTCGAGCCGGCCAACCTCTACAACGTCGATTACTCGCTGCTGGGCACCGCGCGGATCGAGCCGCTGATCCGCCGCATCCGCAACTCGATGCAGGCGGCCGGCATGGCGGTCGAGAACTCCAAGGGCGAGTGCAACTTCGGCCAGCACGAGATCAACTTCCGCTACGGCGGGGCGTTGCAGGCCGCCGACGACCACGCGATCTACAAGAACGGCGCCAAGGAGATCGCCGCCCAGGAGGGAATGGCGATCACCTTCATGGCCAAGTTCAACGAGCTCGAGGGGAACTCGTGCCACATCCACCTCTCGCTCGCGCATGAGGACGGCTCGCCTGTGTTCTCGAACGACCGGCAGACGTTCGAGCGCTTCGTCGCCGGCCAACTCGCCTGCCTGCGGGAGCTCACGTTGATGTTCGCGCCGCAGGTGAACTCCTACAAGCGCTTTACGCCGGGCTCGTTCGCTCCCACCGCGATCGCGTGGGGCGAGGACAACCGCACCTGCTCGATGCGCGTAGTCGGCCACGGCCCCGCGCTGCGCGTTGAGAACCGCATGCCCGGCGCCGACGTCAACCCGTATCTCGCCTTGAGCGCGATGGTCGCCGCCGGGCTCCACGGGATCGACGCAGAGCTCGAGCTGGAGCCGGCGTTCGAGGGCAACGCGTACGAGTCGGACAAGCCGCACGTGCCGCGCACGCTGCGCGAGGCGCGCGACGCGTTCGCCGAGAGCGCGCTTGCGCGTGAGGCGCTCGGCGACGAGGTCGTCGACCACTACCTCAACCGCGCGCGCGTGGAGCTCGACGCCTACGAGGCGACGGTGACCGACTGGGAGCGCTTCCGGGGGTTCGAGCGGCTGTGAGCCGCCCGGTCGTCGGGCTGGCGGGCTGCGTCGAGAAGGGGCGCTTCGGCAACTGGAACGAGGTCTGCGACCTGCTGCCGCGCAGCTACTCGGAGGCGATCGCCCGCGCCGGGGGCATGCCGCTCGTGCTGCCGCCCCACGAGGCGCTCATCGAAGCCCCCGATGATGCGCTCCGCCTCGTGGACGCGCTGATCCTGACCGGCGGCTCGGACATTGACCCCGCCTCCTACGGCGTCGAGGCCGATCCGCACAGCAAGCCCACGTTCCCGCTGCGCGACGCCGTGGAGGTGGCCCTCGCCCGCCGGGCGGCCGAGCTCGACCGCCCGCTGCTCGGGATCTGCCGCGGGATGCAGCTTCTCAACGTCGCGTTCGGCGGGGACCTCGAGCAGCATCTCCCCGACCGGCTCGGTCACGCGCGGCACTCGCTGAGGCCCGGCTTCTTCGGCGACCACGAGGTGAGGCTTGCACCGGGCTCGCTCGCCGCGCGCGTTGCCGGAGCGGAGCGCCACGCGGTCAAGTCGTTTCACCACCAGGGAGTCGGGCGCCTCGGCGACGGTCTCGAGGCCTCCGGCTGCTCCGCCGACGAAGACCTCGTCGAGGCGATCGAGGCGCCCGAGCGGCGCTTCGCCCTCGGCGTCCTGTGGCATCCCGAGGAGGACGAGCGCAGCCCGGTGATCGCCGCGCTGGTAGCGGAGGCGCGCGCCGCGGCCGAGCAGGCGCGCGAGCCCGCCGCGGCCGAGCGATGACCACCGTCCTCGAGCCCGCCACCGAGGCGACGCTCGCCGAGCTCGACACGGCCGGCGTCGAGGAGGTCGACGCCGCCGTGGCGCGTGCCAGGGCGGCCTACCGCGACTGGCGCGCGGTGAGTCCGGGCGACCGCGCCGCGCTCATGCGCCGCTTCGCCGACGCGATCGAGGCGCGGTCCGGCGAGCTCGCGACGCTCGAGGCCCGCAACGCCGGCAAGCCGATCTCCGACGCCCGCGCGGAGATGGCAATGGTCGTCGAGACGTTTCGCTTCTACGCCGGCGCCCCCGAGCGGCTGCTCGGCGACACGATCCCGGTGGCGGGCGGGATCGACATGACCTTTCGCGAGCCCCTCGGCGTCGTCGGGCTGATCGTGCCCTGGAACTTCCCGCTGGTGATCGCCTCGTGGAAGGTGGCCCCGGCGCTCGCGGCCGGCAACACCGTGGTGCTGAAGCCCGCCGAGCTCACGCCGCTGACGGCGCTCGAGCTCGAGCGGATCGCGCTCGACGCGGGGCTGCCCGAGGGCGTGGTCAACGTCGTCTCCGGACCGGGAAGCGTCTGCGGCGAGCGCCTCGTGCAACACCCGGACGTGGCGAAGATCGCGTTCACCGGCTCGACCGCGGTCGGCCGCCGGATCGCCGAAAGCGCCGCGGCCACGATCAAGCGCGTGACGCTCGAGCTGGGGGGGAAGTCGGCGAACCTCGTGTTCGCGGACTCGGACCTCGACGCGGCGGCGCGCGCGGCGCCGATCGCGGTCTTCGCAAACGCGGGGCAGGACTGCTGCGCGCGCTCGCGGATCCTCGTCGAGCGCTCGGCGCTCGACCGCTTCATCGAGGCGCTCGAGGCGACGGTCGACTCCCTGCGCGTGGGCGACCCGCTCGACGAGGACACCGACATGGGGCCGCTGATCTCCGCGCAGCAGCGCGAGACCGTCGGCTCGTACGTGACCGACGACGCGCCGGTCGCGATCCGCGGCAGCGCGCCCGACGGGCCCGGCTTCTGGTTTCCGCCGACGGTGCTCGCGCCGGTCTCCAACGACGACCGCGCCGCACGCGAGGAGATCTTCGGCCCCGTGGCATGCGTGATCCCGTTCGACGACGAGGCCGATGCGGTGCGGATCGCCAACGACACGATCTACGGGCTGTCTGGCTCGATCTGGACGCGCGACGGGGCGAAGGCGCTGCGGGTCGCGCGCGCGGTCGAGGCCGGCGTCGTGTCGGTGAACTCGAACACCTCGGTGAGGGTCACCACCCCGTTCGGGGGCTTCAAGCAGTCGGGCGTAGGGCGCGAGCTGGGGCCGCACGCGCTCGACCACTACACCGAGCTCAAGAACGTCTACATGGCCACGGGCTAGCGGTGGGGCGCCTCGAGGGCAAGGTCTGCGTGGTCACCGGCGCCGCCGGTGGGATCGGTACCGCCGCCGTGGAGCTCTTCCGGCGCGAGGGGGCCACCGTGGTGGGCGTGGACCTGGCCGAGGACGCTCCCGGCGACGTCGCAATCGCCGCCGACGTCAGCGACGAGGAGCAGGTCCGCTCGATGTACGAGCGGGCGAGCGCCGAGTGCGGGCGGATCGACGCGCTCTTCAACAACGCCGGCATCTCGCCCACGGACGACGTCTCGGCGCTCGATACCTCGCTCGAGACGTGGCGGCGGGTCCAGGAGGTCAACCTCACGAGCGTCTTCCTCTGCTGCAAGCACGGCATCCCGCACCTGCTCGAGGCCGGCGGCGGCGCGGTCGTGAACACCGCGTCGTTCGTCGCGGTGGTCGGGGCGGCCACCTCGCAGAGCTCGTACACGGCGTCCAAGGGCGGCGTGCTCGCGCTGTCGCGCGAGCTCGGCGTCGAGCTGGCTCGCCGCGGCGTGCGCGTCAACGCGCTGTGCCCGGGGCCGGTGGACACGCCGCTCCTGCGCGAGCTCTACGCGAAGGACCCCGAGCAGGCCGGCCGCCGCCTCGTGCACGTGCCGATGGGCCGCTTCGCCGAGGCGCGCGAGATCGCGCAGGCGGCGCTGTTTTTGCTGAGCGACGACGCCTCCTACGTCAATGCCTCCACGTTCCTCGTGGACGGTGGGATCTCCGGCGCCTACGTGACGCCCGAGTAGGCCGGTCAGCCGGAGCCGGCCCGGCGCACCAGCTCGACCAGCAGACGCACGCCGAAGCCTGAGGCGCCGTTACCCACGTACGGGCGCGTCATCCCCCAGGCCGTCCCGGCGATATCGAGGTGCACCCACGGGCGATCGTCGACGAATTGCCGCAGGAACTCGGCGGCGTAGCTCGACATCGCCTTGCGCGCCTCGGAGGCGTTGGTCAGGTCGGCGTAGCGGCCCTTGGTCAGCTCGAAGATCTCGGGGTGCAGCGGCAACCGCCAGCCGAGCTCGCCGGTCGCCTCGCAGGCGGCCTCGACCTCGGCGAACCAGCCGTCGTCGTTCGAGAACAGGCCGGCGTACGTCGAGCCCAGCGCCGCGATGATCGCGCCGGTGAGCGTCGCCAGGTCGACGATCCGGTCGGCGCCCTGGTCCACCGCGTACGCGAGCGCGTCGGCCAGGATCAGGCGGCCCTCGGCGTCGGTGTTGTTGACCTCGATCGTCTTGCCATTCATCGCGGTCACGATGTCGCCGGGCTTGACCGACCGTCCGCTCGGCATGTTCTCGGTGGCCGGCACGACGGCGGTGACCCGGCCAGGCAGCCCCAGCTCCGCGATCGCGCCCATCGCCTCGATCACGGCCGCGCCACCGGACATGTCGAACTTCATCTCGTGCATCTTGCCGGCGGGCTTGATCGAGATGCCGCCGGTGTCGAAGGTCACGGCTTTGCCGACGAGGGCGAGGTGCGGCGCTCCGGCGGACGCGCCTTCGCCCTCGTAGCGCATGACGATCAGCCGGGGCTCCTCGTAGGTGCCCTGCGCCACCGACGCGAACGCGCCCATGCCGAGCTCCTCGATCGCGTCGCGGTCGAGCGCCTCCGCCGACAGCGCCTCGTGGCGGCCGGCAATCTCCTCCGCGCGCGCGGCCAGGTACTCCGGCGTGGCGACGTTGGACGGCAGGTTCTGCAGGTCGCGAGCCGCGTTCTGGGCGCGCGCGGCCACGGCTCCGCGCTCGACCTCGGCCTCGACCTCGGTCACGCCCGCCACCTCGAGTGACTCGAGGCGGCGATCGTCGTCGCCGTCCGCGTCCTCGCGGTCCGCGCCGTCCCTCGAGGACTTGAAGCGGTCGAAGCGGTAGAGCGACAGCAGCGTCCCCTCTACCAGCGCGCCGGCGACGTCGCCCGCCTCGCCCGCTTCGGTCGCCGGCAGCCCCCACGAGAGCGAGCCCGAGCCGAGCTCCCCGGCGCGCTTGGCGACGACGGAGGCGCCCACGCGCGCCCGTTCAGGGTCGAACTCGGAGCGCTTGCCCAAGCCGACGACGATCACGCGACGACGGGCACCGTCGCTCGCCTCCTCGTGGGTAACCGCCACCTTGCGTGCCGCCGGCCGCGCCTCGCCGGCCTCGACGAGCTCGCGCACGGCCGGGTCGTCGGGCTGCTCGCCCTCGAACAGGCCGACGGCGCGGGTGTCAGAGCGCGTCTCGCGCGCCGGGCCGCTTCTGAACGTCACCTCGACGGCGGACATCCGGCGGTGCAGTCTATTGGCGCCTACTCGTCCTCCTCGTCCTGGCGCTCCTTGATCTTGCCCTCGAGCTGGTCCATCACGCTCGGGTCGCGGAGCGTCGTGACGTCGCCCATCTCGCGTCCCTCGGCGATGTCGCGCAGCAGGCGGCGCATGATCTTGCCCGAGCGCGTCTTGGGCAGGTCGTCGGCCCAGATGACCCGCTTCGGCCGCGCCAGCTTGCCGATCTTCTTCGCGACGTGCTCGCGGATCTCGTCGATCAGCTCGTCGGTGCCCTCGCGGTCGCCCTCGAGCGTCACGAACGCGCACACCGACTGGCCGGTGTCCTCGTCGTACTGGCCGATCGCCGCCGACTCCGCGACCTTCGCGTGGGAGACGATCGCCGACTCGATCTCCGCCGTGGACATGCGGTGGCCCGAGACGTTCAGTACGTCGTCGATCCGGCCGATGACCCAGAAGTAGCCGTCCTCGTCCTTGCGCGCGGCGTCGCCGACCAGGTAGGTCTCCGGTCCGAACTTCTCGAAGTACGTCTCCTTGAAGCGCTCCTCGTCCTTGTAGAGCGTGCGCAGCATCCCCGGCCACGGCCGACGAAGCACCAGCAGGCCCTGGCCGCCCTCGACCTCCTCCTCTGACGACTCGTCGACCACGGCCGCGTCCACTCCCGGCAGAGGGTGGGTGGCCGAGCCCGGCTTGGTCGAGGTGATCCCCGGCAGCGGCGAGATCAGGATGTGCCCGGTCTCGGTCTGCCACCAGGTGTCCACGATCGGGCAGCGCTCGCCACCGATCACCCTGTGGTACCAGAGCCACGCCTTCGGGTTGATCGGCTCCCCGACGGTCCCGAGCAGCCTCAGGGACGACAGGTCGTGCTTGTTCGGGTACTCCGCGCCCCACTTCATGAACGAGCGGATCGCGGTCGGCGCGAAGTAGTAGATCGTCACGCCGTAGCGCTCGCAGATCTCCCAGTGGACGTCCTTGTCGGGGTAGTCGGGCGGGCCCTCGTACATCACCGAGGTGATGCCGTTGGCCAGCGGTCCGTAGATGATGTAGGAGTGGCCGGTGACCCAGCCGACGTCGGCGGCGCACCAGAACACGTCCTCGTCGGGCTTTAAGTCGAAGACGTACTTCGTCGTGGAGGCCGTGCCGGTCAGATAGCCGCCGGTCGTGTGCAGGATCCCCTTCGGGCTCGCCGTCGAGCCTGAGGAGTAGAGGATGTAGAGCGGGTGCTCGGCATCCAGGGGCTCCGCCGGGCACTCGTCGTCGGCCTGCTCGAGCGCGTCGTGATACCAGACGTCGCGACCGTCGGTCATCGGCGCGTCCTGATCGGCGTTGCGGACCACGATCACGGTCTCGATCTTCGGCAGGTCGTCGAGGACCTCGTCCACGTCGGGCTTGACCGGGGAGGGCTTGCCCTTGCGCCGCGCCGCGCTCGCGATGATCAGCGCCTTGGCGTCGGACACCTCCATGCGCTCCTTGACCGACTCGACCGAGAAGCCGCCGAAGACGACGTTGTGGACCGCGCCGATCCGCGCGCAGGCGAGCATCGCCACCGCGACCTCGGGGATCATCGGCAGGAAGATCCCGACGACGTCGCCCTGCTCGATGCCGCGCTCCCGGAAAGCGTTGGCGAGCTTCTGGACGTCGCGGTGGAGGTCGGCGTAGGTGACGTCGCGCTCCTCGCCCTCCTCGCCGCGCCAGTGGAACGCCACGCGCTCGCCGTTGCCGGCCTCGACGTGGCGATCCACGCAGTTGTAGGAGGCGTTCAGCTTGCCGCCGGTGAACCACTTGTAGTACGGCGGGTCCGAGTCGTCGAGGACGCGGTCCCACTTCTCAAACCAATGGAGGTCCTCGGCCTGGCGCTCCCACCAGCCCTCGGGGTCCTTCTCGGCCTCCTCGTAGACGGACGGGTCGTTGAGGAGAGCGTTCGCGCGGAACTCGTCCGGCGGGTCGAAGGTCTCGATCTCCTGGAGCCGCTCGAGCTCGCGCTCCAGCTCCTCTCCGGTGACGGCTTTCGTGCTGGCTTCCATCTCATCCTCCTCTTACGCGTTGCTGAGCGGCGCCTGAGGTCCTCAACTCGGTGTTACCCGCTATCGCTCCGGTACGCACACGCGGCGCCGACCCGAAGGCCGACGCCGCGCGCACTCCGCTTTCCTCTCTCCCTCAGACCTGGACGAAGGTGCTGACCGCCGCGGCGGTCTCCTTCTTGCGCGGGCGCAGCCCACCCTCGGCCGAGCCGACCTCGGCCCCGAGCCCGGTCTCCGACCGGACGTAGAGCTCGTCGAAGTTGCGCTCCGCCCTGCTCTCGCCCTTCGAGAGCAAAGAGCCGACGATGCAACCGAGGAACCCGAGCGGGATCGAGACGATCCCCGGGTTCGACAGTGGGAAGAGCGGGTCGTCCGCGGGATAGATCCCGAAGTCCGGTCCGACCGCGACGAGGCCGATCGAGCTGATCGTGCCGAGCAGCACCCCGGTAACGGCCCCCGTCGTGTTGAACCGGCGCCAGGTGAGCGCCAGGATCAGCGCGGGGAAGTTGGCGCTGGCCGCCACGGCGAACGCGAGCCCGACCATGAACGAGATGTTCAGCGACGGGATCAGAACCGCCACCAGGATCGCGATGCCGCCGATCGAGAACGCCGCGATACGCGCCGCCACGACCTCCTCCTTCTCGGAGTCCTGGCCCTTGCGGACGATGTTCGACCACACGTCGTGAGCGACCGCCCCCGACGCCGAGATCACGAGCCCGGCGACGACCGCCAGGATCGTGGCGAACGCCACCGCCGAGATGATCGCGAGGAACGCGTCACCGCCGAACGTGCCCGCTCCGCCGCCGACGTTCTCCGCGAGCAGCGGCGCCGCCAGGTTGCCGGCCTCCGGATCGACCTGGTCCGTGGTACCCGCCTCGCCCAGGAACGCGCGCGCTCCGAAGCCGAGGAACGTGGTCATCACGTAGAACGCCCCGATCAGGCCGACTGCCCAGACCACCGAGTTGCGCGCGGCCCTGGCGTCGGGGACGGTGAAGAAGCGCATCAGGATGTGTGGGAGCCCGGCCGTGCCGAGCACCAGCGCGAGCCCGAGCGACACCGTGTCGATCGGGCTGTCCAGGAACAGCCCCGGCCCGAGGTACGCGGCGCCGTCGTCGGACTGCGCCTCCGCCCGCTCGAAGATCGACAGCACGTCGAAGTTGAGCTCGGCCAGCACGAAGATCGACAGCACGATCGTCGCGCTCATCAGCAGCACCGCCTTCACGATCTGCACCCACGTCGTGGCGAGCATGCCGCCGAAGATGACGTAGCACAGCATGAACAGGCCGGTCAGGATCACCGCGAGCTCGAAGCCGATCCCCACGAGCGCCTCGATCAGGGTGCCCGCGCCGATCATCTGAGCCATCAGGTAGAAGCCCGCCACCGCGAGCGTTCCGAGGGCCGCGGCGGCGCGCGCCGGTCGCTCGTTGAGGCGGAACGACAGCGTGTCGGCGATCGTGAACTTGCCCGAGTTGCGCATCCGCTCGGCGAGCAGGAAGAGCACCACGAGGAACGCGACCAGGAACCCGACCGAGTAGATGAAGCCGTCGAACCCGAACAGGAAGATCAGACCGGCGATACCGAGGAACGACGCCGCCGACATGTAGTCGCCGGCGATCGCGAACCCGTTCTGCGGGCCGGTTATCCC
>JBPCMT010000094.1:0-7277 GCA_051001995.1 Thermoleophilaceae bacterium | reverse complement strand
GCGGCAGGGGTCTGGTGGCCCATCCGGTCTTCAAAACCGGCAGGGCGGAGCAGCCCTCCGCTTGGATGGTTCGATTCCATCGCCGCTCCGTGGCGCGCGATACTGACGCTGTGCCGACGCCCTCCCTCACCGGCCGCTGCCTCTGCGGCGGCGTTCGCTTCGAGCTCACGAAGCCCGCGAACGAGGCTGGCTACTGCCACTGCACGCGCTGCCAGCGTCGTACCGGCACCGGGTCGTCGGCGCAGGCACGCATCGACGGGCGGACCTTCCGGCTGGTCGAGGGCGAGCATCTGGTGAAGGCCTGGCGTCACCCCGACGGCGGGTTCGAGAAGGCCTTCTGCCGCGAGTGCGGCGCTCACCTGTTCAGCCGCAACCGAGACGACCCGACGCAGATGAGCGTGCGGCTCGGCGCCTTCGACGGCGACCCCGGAGTGTGGCCCGGCTCGCGCGCCTTTGTGAACTACGCCGCCTCCTGGGAACCGCTGCCCGACGACGGGCTTCCCCGGTTCGGCGAGGCCAAGCCGCGCACGTAGCGCGAGCGCCTACGTCACCCCGACCCGGCGCGCCTCGGCGACCGCTTCGCCAACCCCGCGTCGACACACCTCGCCGTGCCCGGGCATCCCGCCTGGTCGCCGCGAAACCCTGCGCCGGCCTCGGAGCGCTTCACTGCTCGGTCACACGGTCCCCAGCCACCCGGCTAACCTGCCGGTCGCGGTGACCGAGCGCGGGGGCGATCACACCGGGGACAGCGGCGGGCGCCTGCTTCGCCGCCGCGACGTCGTCCGCACAGGGCTGACCGCGGCCGGAGCGCTGGCGCTCGGGCCGGAGTTCTGGCGCGCCGCGCTCGCCGCGCCGGCCGAGCAAGGACGCAGCCCGTACGGGCCTCTCGGCGCCCCCGACCGCCACGGCATCCGGCTCCCCGAGGGCTTTCGGTCGCGGATCGTCGCCCGCGGCGGCCAGCCGGTGAAGGGCACGCGATATGTGTGGCACGCCTTCTCCGACGGCGCGGCCACCTACGAGACCGGCGACGGCGGTTGGATCCTGGTCTCGAACTCCGAGGTCCCGGAGGCGCCCGGGTTGCCGGGGCTGCCCGGAGGAGCCGGCGAAGGGGGGGCGAGCGCGATCCGCTTCGCGGCCGACGGGTCGATCAGGCGCGCCTACCGCATTCTCGAGGGAACGAGCAACAACTGCTCGGGCGGAGCCACGCCGTGGGGCACCTGGCTCTCGTGCGAGGAGATCGACGAGGGCCGCGTATGGGAGTGCGACCCGCGCGGCCAGCGGCGCGCGAAGGCTCGCCCGGCGCTCGGCGTGTTCAAGCACGAGGCCGCGTGCGTCGATCGCCGGACCGGCCGGCTCTACCTCACCGAGGACCTCTCCGACGGCGGCTTCTATCGCTTCACGCCCCGGCGCAGGGGAGACCTCACGGCCGGAAGGCTGGAGATCGCCCGCGTGAAGCGGGACGGGTACGTGGAGTGGGAGCGGGTTCCCGACCCGTCCGCGAGGCGACGGCCCACCCGTCACCAGGTCCCGGGCGCCAGGGAGTTCGCGCGCGGCGAGGGAATCTGGTTCGACACCGGACTCGTCTACGTCGCGACCACCGAGGACAGCAAGATCCGCGCCTACAACACGCGCACCGAGCGGATTCGGATCATCTACAACGCGAAGCGCCTCGACGACCCGCCGCTCACCGACGTCGACAACATCACGGTCTCACGCTCCGGCGACCTCTACGTCTGCGAGGACGACGGGGGCGACGATCCGTTCGACATCGCGATCATCACACCGCCGCCGAAGCGCCGGGTGGCGCGTTTCGCGAAGCTGACCGGCCCGCAACACGGTGACGCCGGGACCGAGGCCTCCTCGGAGGTGACCGGGGTCGTGTTCGACCCGTCGGGGCGACGGCTCTACTTCGCCTCGCAGCGCGCCTTCGGGACCGGCGTGGTGTACGAGGTGCGCGGCCCGTTCCGCGGCCGGCGTCCGCGCAGACGCAACCAGTAAAGGCGGCTAGCATCCGGGTCATGCGGTTGGCCCGATGGCAGGCGGGACTCGCCGCCGCCGTGGCGCTCGTCACGGCGCTCGGCGCGGCGCCGCCCGCACTAGCCAAGGACGACATCGTGCGCTCCTTCGACGGCACGCCGATCGTCCTCTCCTACTACCGCGCTCCGGGCCTCGAGCCGGGTGAGCGTGCGCCGACGGTGCTGGTCGGCCACGGCTTCGGCGGCGACCGCTACGCCCGCGACGACGACACCTCGGGCGGTGGCGAGAGCCTCGGCCCCGCGCCGCTCCTGCGCCAGGGCTACAACGTCCTCTCCTGGGACGCGCGCGGCTTCGGCGAGTCGGGCGACCTCGTCAGGATCGACTCGATCAACCACGAGGCGCGCGACGTCCGGCGGCTGATCACCTACGTCTCGAAGCAGCGGTCGGCGCGCCTCGACGGCCGGCGCGACCCGGTCGTTGGAATGGCCGGCGGCAGCTACGGCGGCGGCATCCAGCTGAACACCGGAGCGATCGACGACCGCGTGGACGCGCTGGTGCCCGGCATCTCCTGGAACTCACTGGTGACCTCACTCTCCAAGCGCGGCTCCCCGAAGGGCGGCTGGGGCACGGTGCTCTACGCGGGCGGAACCCCGAGCTCGGTCGCTCCGGGCCTCGTGGGCGACGCCGGCATCCAGTCCGGCGCGCTTCACCCCCAGGTCACCGACGCCTTCAAGAACGGACTCGTCAAGGGCGAGTTCTCCGACCGCAACCGGCGCTTCTTCGCGTCGCGCGGGCCGGGCCGGCGCGTGAGCCAGATCGACGTGCCGACGCTGCTGCTCCAGGGGACCGTGGACACGCTCTTCACGCCTCAGGAGGCGATCGAGAACTTCCGCAGGCTGCGTCGCGCCGGGACGCCGGTGAAGATGATCTGGTTCTGCGGCGGCCACGGAGCCTGCCTGAGCGACGGCGGGTCCTCCGGGGGAGCGTCGTCGGGCGAGCAGCTCCGCTACACGCGCGATGCGTCGCTCGACTGGTTCGCGCGGCACCTCAGGGGCCGCGACGTCCGGACTGGGCGTGCGTTCAGGTGGTTCGCCGACGACGGCAGGCTGCGCTCCGAGCGCAGCTACCGGATCAAGAAGGAGGGCTCGACCGTCAGCGCCAGGGGCGCCGGCGTCCTTCCGCTCGCGCCCGGCGGGGGCGGGGAATCGGGAACCCTGATCGCGGCGACCCCCTCGGCGGAGGCCGTGCGCGTTCCGTTCGGGCCGCTGCGCCGCCCCGGCAACCTCATCCGTCCTCCGAAGCTGAGGCTCAGCTACACGGGCACGGCGGCCCCGAAGCGGACGTTCGTCTACGCGCAGATCGTGGACCGCCGCCGCAACCAGGTCGTCTCCAACCAGGTCACCCCGGTGCCCGTGACGCTCGACGGGAAGCGGCATACAGAACTGTTACGCCTCGAGACCGTGGCCGAGCGGGCCGCGCGCGGCGACCGTTACGTGCTTCAGGTGATACCGGGCACGAACGTCTACTTCCCGCAGCGGTCGGCCGGCCTCGTTCGCTTCCACAGTCTCCAGCTGAAGGTCCCCGTCTCACGCTGACGGCACTAGCCTCGGTCGCGGACCGGTCGAGCCGACGGAGAAGGGGCGAGACGATGCAGCTGGAGGGGATCCACCACATCACCGCGATCACCGGCGACGCGCCACAGAACGTCGAGTTCTACGTCGGCGTGCTCGGGCTGAGGATGGTCAAGAAGACCGTCAACCAGGACGACCCGACGATCTACCACCTCTTCTATGCCGACGAGCACGGCAGCGCGGGCGCTGACCTCACGTTCTTCGAATATCCCGGCGCGGCCCGCGGGCGAGCCGGCGCCGGGATGGTCCATCGCATCGTCTGGCGCGTGGGCTCTGAGGAGGCGCTCGATTTCTGGCAGGAGCGGCTGGCCGGCGAGGGCATCGAGGTAGAGCGGGCCGGCCGCAGCCTGCGCTTCGCCGACCCCGAGGGGCTGGCGCTCGAGCTCGCGGTCTCCGACGCGCCGGACGAGCCGCTCGCGGCCAGCGCGCCCGACGTGCCCGCCGAGGTCGCGCTGCAGGGGTTCGAGGCGCTGCGCGCCTACGGCGGCGACCCGTCGGCGAGCGAGCGCCTGCTCGGCGACGCGCTGGGCTTCGAGCGCACGGACGAGGGAGGCTGGGAGGTGCGCGGTGAGCGGCGCGGCGGCCTCTACATCTACGACGATCCGCCATCCGAGCCCGGCCGCCAGGGCGCCGGGACCGTGCACCACGTCGCGTTCGCCTCGCCCATGGACGAGCACGCGACCTGGCGCGATCGCGCGATCGAGGGCGGCGCCCGCCCGACCCCGGTCATCGACCGCTTCTACTTCCGCTCGATCTACTTCCGCGAGCCGAGCGGCGTCCTGTTCGAGATCGCCTCGCTCGGGCCCGGCTTCGCGGTCGACGAGCCGGCGGACGAGCTCGGCGAGCACCTGTCGCTGCCGCCCGACTACGAGCGCCTTCGCCCGCAGCTCGAGCGGACGCTCACGCCGCTGCCCGATCCGCGCGCCGAGCGCACCGCCGCACAGGGCTGAGAGGGGCGGCTACCGCGGCAACCGCTCGCGCACCGGCCCGAGCGGGTCGGTGGCGTGGACGCTGGCCGCGGCCGCCATGAAAGCCGAGTAGGCCGGCTTGGGCGAGCCGTCGGCGCGCACCAGCCCGTAGTTCTGGATCCGGTCGCCGGGATTCGTGCCGCTGTTTATGAGCTTGAACCAGATCCCCACGTCGACGTAGGTCCACCGCTGCATCAGCTCGTAGGCCATCGTCAGGTAGCGCGCCTGGGTGGTCTCGCTGACGCAGTTCTCCCAGGGGTCGGGGTGGTTGCGCACGGTGCAGCTGCTCCAGCCGAGCTCGGTCAGCCACAGCGGCTCGGCGTCGCGGTTGCGCAGGAGCACCCTGCGGACGAGCGGGATCCCGCGGACGAAGCTCGTGTTGCGCCAGCCTGGCTCGCCGCCGTCGAGCGGCGAGCGATCGTGGCTGTAGGGATGGATCGACCAGGCGTCGAAGCGGTTGCGGACGCCCCGGCGAAAGAGCGCCTGCGTGAACCTGAAGTCCGCGCCGGCCAGCGAGCCGCCGAGCACGGTCGTGCCGCGATGGGCCCGCTTGGCCGCCGGGTAGGCCGCGCGTAGCAGGCGCGCGTAGTCGGCGGCACGGTTGTCGGAGATCAGGAAGTCGTCGAGGTTCGGCTCGTTCCAGACCTCCCACGCATCGACGCGGCTCCGGTAGCGCCTGACGAGGAAGGCCAGCGCGTCCGCGTAGTCGGCGGCGCGTCGCGGCGGATAGGTCGCGACGTCGCGCTCCCACCAGCTGCCGCTACAGGCCTGCTTGAGGCGCTCGGGCGCGGTCGAGGCCCAGCACGGCGTGGTCGTGAAGGTGAAGATCAGGCTCAGGTCGCGCCGGTTCGCCTCGCGCACGACGCGGTCGATCTTCGCCAGGTAGTAGCGGTTGAGCTTGCCCCTGCGGTCCGGCTGCAGGGTGGACCACCCGACGTCCACGCGCACGTAGCGCGCGCCGGCGAGCTTGGCGCGGTCGAGCTCGCTGCGAACCTCCGCGAGCGAGACACCCGACCAGAGCAGGTGCGCCTGCACCCCTGCCTCGGTCGCCGTGGCGCTCGAGGGCAGGGCGGCTCCCAGGACGGCCGCCATGACCGCAACCGAGAGCGCGCACGCGGCGCGGCGCGTGCGCGCTCGGCCGGTTCTACGGCGCCCCCCTGCCGAGAGGCCGTGGCTCATCAGTCCCATGTCGAAGGGTCCCTGCCTCTCGTTGCCCGCTGCCACAGCGATTCAATCATGTTCGAGGAAGGTCGCTGACGGGCGAGCCATATCGTCCCGCGATCGCCTTCGACGACGACACCGCGCTCGAGCCGTCGGCGGACGGCGTCTACGCCGGTCACATCGGGGAGGGCTGGTGGACGCCGCGCGGTCCGCTGGGCGGGTACGTCATGGCAATCCTGCTGCGTGGGCTGTCCCACGCGGTCGCCGACGAGGCACGCCAGCCGCGCGCGCTCACCGTCTACTTCCTGCGGCCCCCGACGGTCGGCGCGATCGCCGTTGCCCCGACCGTCGAGCGCGCCGGCCGCTCCCTGACCATCGCCAGCGCCCGCCTCGAGCAGGAGGGGACGCTCCTCGCGCTGGCGCTCGGGGCGTTCTCCGGTCCGTGGCCCGGACCGCTCCTCTCCGAGGCGCCGATGCCGGAGGTCGAGCCGCCGCGGCGCCGCGCGGCGCCGCCGCGCGACCTGCCGGACGCCCGGCGCCCCCCGTTCACCGATCTGGTGACGATGGAGGGGCGCTTCGGCGCGGCGCCGTTCAGCGGCGCCGACCGCGCGGAGGCCGGCGGCTGGCTCGGCCTCTACGAGGAGCGCTCGATCGACGCCCTCAGCGTCCTCGTCCTCGCCGATGCCTGGTACCCGGCGCCGTGGGCGCGGCTGCGCGCGCTCGCGCCGGCGCCGACCGTGGAGATGACCGTCCACTTCCGCGCGTCGCTGCCGTTGCCGGACTCGCTCCTGCTCGGCCGCTTCCGCTCCCGCCTCGTCCGCGACGGCTTCTTCGAGGAGGACGGCGAGCTGTGGGCGCCCGATGGCACGCTGGTCGCGCAGTCGCGCCAGCTCGCGCTGCTGATTGGCGCAGAGGCGTAGACAGCCGAGCGCTTCGCCTGACCGTCCCGACCCATCTAACACATGACCGAGAGCTCAGGGTCCTCGGGGTCCGGCTCGTCGAATGTGGCCACGAGACGGCCGTCGGCGCGGCAGGCGAAGCCGTCGCCGATGTCCCGGCACTCGATCCTGCGGAAGCTGCCCTCGGAGTCGCAACGCTTCAGCGCGCGCGTGACGGTCGCCTCGGCGTTGCGCTCGGTGAACCGGTCGCGGCCATCGAGGCCAAGCGCCACCGTGATCAGGACCGCGACGGCCAGCAGCGCCACCGCAAGCAGGATGAGCTCGCGTCGCATTGCCCCCAGCCTACGTCGCGACGGAGCGTCGCGTCCGCGCGCGATAATGACCGCGTGAAGCGGTCACTCGGGATCGGGTTGGCGGCGCTCGCGATCCTGGCGGCCGGCGGGCAGGCCCAGGCGGCGGTTGCGCACGATGCGAAGCCACGTGGCGCGGCGACCGCTGCCGGGCCCGGGGCGCGCGGCTGGCAACCCGGCGTCGAGCGCGCGAAGCGCTACGCACGCGGGCGGTCCGGGGAGGTGTCGTTCGCGATCGTCGACCTCGAGGGCGACATGCACAAGCTTCGGGCCGGCGGGACCGCGCCGTCG
>JBPCMT010000093.1:0-6792 GCA_051001995.1 Thermoleophilaceae bacterium | reverse complement strand
AACGTTCCAGTCCGCCCCCTTCAGGCGAGCTGTCAAGCCTCCTCGGCGTCCCGTATTCTTGCCGCCGTGGGACGCCGTGGAGCCGTGATCGCCGGGGCCGTGGTGGGCGGGGTCGGCGCAGCGCTCGCCCGCGAGCGCACGAACCCCTCCGCGTGTCCGTACTCGCAGCGCTGGATGCTCCACCTCCCGCGTCCGTGGCTCTCCGTCGGGCGGTTGATCGAGGTACTCGAGCCGCGCGCGGGCGAGCGGTTGCTCGAGGTCGGGCCCGGAACCGGCGTCCAGACCCTGCCGGTGGCGCGCGCGCTCGACCCCGGCGGGACGCTCGAAGTCTTCGACGTCCAGCAGGAGATGCTCGACGACGTGATGCGCCGCGCCGACCGCGAAGGTGTGGCGAACGTGCGCGCGACGCTGGGCGACGGCCGGCAGCTTCCCTACGGCGACGGGAGCTTCGACGGCGCCTTTCTCGTCACGGTGCTCGGGGAGATCCCAGACCAGGATGCTGCGCTGCGCGAGCTCCGCCGCGTGGTCCGGCCGGGCGGACGGGTCGTATTCGGCGAGATCCCGCTCTTCGACCCCCACTTCGTCAGCGCCTCGACGCTGATGCGGCGCGCCGAGGCGGCGGGCTTTCGCTTCGAGCGCCGCCTCGGGCCGGCGCTCGGGTTCTACGCGCGGTTCTCCGTCCCGTAGGGGCGCGCCTCGCCGCCGAGTCGGCGCTCCCACCTCTAACTTGTGGACTCGTGTGGATGCAGCGCACCGTCCGACTCGGTTCGTTCCCGCGCGGGTTTCACCTCGTCACGCGCGAGGTCGAGGAGGCGGTGCCGGAGCTCGGGCGCCTGCGGGTCGGCGTCGCGCATGTCTTCGTGCGGCACACGTCGGCCTCGCTGACGCTCAACGAGAACGCAAGCGCGGACGTGCGGCGCGACCTCGAGTCGTGGTTCTCGGAGGCGGTGCCCGAGGACGCTTCCTACTGGACCCACACGGTCGAGGGCCCGGACGACATGCCGGCGCACGTCAAGGCGGCGCTGCTGGGAAGCTCCGTGACGGTCCCGGTGACCGACGGCTCGCTCGCTCTGGGCACGTGGCAAGGGATCTACCTCTGCGAGCACCGCGACTCGGCGTCGGGGCGCGAGCTGGTCGTGACCGTGTGGGGCGAGGAAGCCTGAGGACGCCCTCGGCGCGCCGAGCCTGACGTTGACCGCCACATACGCGGACAACCTCAGGCTCGATACGAACGCGACCCATCGTCCGCTCCATGTGCGAACATGTGTTCGTGCGCTGGGACAACCTGCGAGTCGACTCGGCGGAGGACGGGCACCGCCTTCCTGGCTACAGCGACCCGGCGGTGATCCGCACCTTCGACGCCCCGGAGGCGCTTGACGTCAGCTTCTACGAGGTCCACGCCCGCTCGGCGCTCAACCGCGTCCCGAAGCGCTCGCGGATGCCGTTCGAGTGGACGGTCAATCCGTATCGCGGATGCACCCACGCGTGCACCTACTGCGCCTCGGGCGACACCGAGATCCTCATGGCTGACGGTCGAACGAAGCCGCTGGCCGATGTGCGGACGGGCGACCGGATCTACGGCACGGTCCGCCGCGGGTCATATCGGCGTTATGCGATCACCGAGGTGCTCGCGCACTGGTCCACCGTCAAGCCCGCCCACCGGGTGACGCTGGAGGACGGCACCGAGGTCGTCACCAGCGGCGACCACCGGTTCCTGACGGAGCGCGGATGGAAACACGTGACAAACAACGACCGCGGCGTCGACCGTGCGCACCTGACGCTCAACAACAGCCTCCTAGGCACGGGCCGGTTCGCCGCCACCCCGGATGACTCGCGCGAGTACAGGCAGGGCTATCTCTGCGGGATGATCCGCGGTGACGCTCATCTCGGCTCGTACTCGTACACGCGCCCGGGACGGCAGCGCGACGATCACCACCGATTCCGCCTGGCGCTGACCGACTTCGAGGCGCTGCGCAGGGCGCGGACCTACCTCGCCGAACTCCAGATCGCCACCCGTGAGTCGGAGTTCCCTGTCGCGATGGCCGGGGCTCGGCCGATGAGGATGATCCGGACCTCCGCCGGCGCGAACGTCGCGGCGATCAGGGAGCTCGTCGCATGGCCGACGACGCCGACGACCGACTGGCGTAAGGGCTTCCTTGCGGGGATCTTCGACGCCGAGGGCAGCTACCTCAGAGGAATCATCCGGATCGGGAACACAGACGACGGGATCATTCGGTTCACCGCCGAGTCGTTCAGGCGATTCGGCTTCTCGTTCGCGATCGAGGACGCAAAGCGTGCGAACGGGTTGCGGTGCGTTCGGCTCCTGGGGGGCATTCAGGAGCACCTGCGCTTCTTCCACACGGTCGATCCGGCGATTACGCGCAAGCGCTCGATCGAGGGAACGGCGATCAAGACGCGCTCGCGGCTGAAGGTGGTCTCGATCGAATCCGTCGGCGCCGAGCTGCCGCTCTACGACATCACCACCGGCACCGGTGACTTCATCGCCAATGGCGTCGTCAGCCACAACTGCTTCGCCCGCCCCACGCACACCTACCTCGACATGAACGCCGGCCGTGACTTCGAGCGCGAGATCGTCGTCAAGGTCAACGCGCCGGAGGTTCTGCGCGCCGAGCTGCGGCGGCCATCTTGGAAGCGCGAGCACGTCGCGATGGGCACCAATACCGACCCCTACCAATGGGTCGAGGGCCGCTACCGGCTGATGCCTGGCATCTGGGAGGCGCTGCGCGACTCGCGCACGCCGAGCTCGATCCTCACGAAGTCGCCGCTGCTGCTGCGCGACACGAAGCTGATGCTCGAAGCGGCAGAGCATGCGCCGGTGGCGGCGAACCTGTCGGTGCCGACGCTCGACGAGGGCGCCTGGCGCGAGACAGAGCCGCATACGCCGAGCCCGCGCGCCCGGCTCCAGGCGGTCGCCGAGCTGAACCGCGCGGGGATTCCGACCGGCGTCCTGATCGCCCCGCTGATGCCGGGCATCAACGACCGCCCGGAGGAGGTCGAGCGGATCCTCGAGCTCGCCGACGAAGCCGGCGCCACGAACGTCGGCGGCGTCGCGCTGCACCTGCGCGGCGAGGTCGGGGGCCTGTTCATGGACTGGCTGCGCGACCGCCGCCCGGACCTCGTTCCCCGCTATGAGGAGCTCTACCGGCGCGGGACGTACGCCCCCACGGACGAGCGCAAACGCTTGGGCGCACTCGTTCGGCGGGACAACGGCCCGAGGTCGCGGCCCCCGCCCGGTCGACCGCTGCGCGGCATCGGTCCGGCGGGGCCCGCGTCCCGTCCCGAGAGCGAATCGGCGTCGCGGCAAAATGGCGGGGGAAGGGTGCAAGGCAGCCTCTTCTGACAGCCGTCCGGCTGGACGCGCTCGTTCTCGAGCGCTCGGGGCGAGCGGTCGCTCCTCGGTCCGCGCGCTGATCAGTCGCTGCCGCCGCGCGGGTCGTCGGCCCGGTAGGAGATCACCTCGACCTTCTCCTGCGTGATCAGGCCCTCCCCGATCATCTCGTCGAGGGAGGGAAGGAGGGCCTCGATCCGGTCGGCGCGATCGACCATCTCGATTACGACCGGGAGGTCCTCGGAGAGGCGCAGGATGCGCGCCGTGTGAAGGCGGGAGTGAGCGCCGAAGCCCTCGATCCCGCGGAGCACCGTCGCGCCCGCCAGCCCCGCCTCGCGCGCTCGCTTGACGATCTCCTCGTAGAGCGGCTTTCCATGCCAGGTATCGGACTCGCCGCAGAAGATCCGCAGGAGGACGCCCTCGCCCTCGATCTTCACGAGACGGCCCTGCCAAGCACGATCCCACCGTAGACCGCGACGAGTCCGAGCAGGAGGCTGCCGACGAGGTTGGCGAAGGCCAGCAGGTGAGCGCCGTCCTCGATCAGGCGAAAGCTCTCGAGCGACCAGGTCGAGAACGTCGTGTAGGAGCCGAGGAAACCGATCAGGATCGCCGATCGTGCCCATGGCGGCACCGCACCGCTCTCGGTGAAGAGCGTGACCAGCAAGCCGAGCGCGAAGGCGCCGCTCACGTTGACGATCAACGTCTCCCAGGGAAAGGCTCCGCCCCGGCGGGCGATCACGCCGCCGAGCAGGTAGCGCGCGAGGCCGCCAAGCGCACTTGCGAGGGACAGGGCGAGGATCGTGGGCACGGGCGATGCTCCCTTCGTCGGTAGGAGCCATCAGCCGGGGTTGGCGGTTCGGTTCGGGCGAGCCCCATCGCCCAGCGCCCGGGCGAGCGCGGCCGCGAGTATATGAGCGCCGCGCTCAGCGCGGCCCGGCTTCGCGCGCCCTCAGCGCGGGCCCACGGCCTCGTACTCGCCCGTCCCGGGGCGGTCCACGGCCTCGAAGTCGCCGGTCTCGACCTCCCGCTCGACCTCCTCCTCGATCGCCCCCTCGGGCGGCGGCGCCTTCCCCGATGCGACGGCCTCCCGTCGCAGCTGGCGCGTGCGGAAGCGGCGGAACTTGAGGATCTCGAGCACGTAGACCAGGTAGACGCTGGCCGCCACCGCAACGAGGCCGAAGGCGACGATCACGACCGTCCAGCCGGCGTGGAAGTTGCCGACGCCGTCCGAGTAGGGCACGAAGCGCAGCGCCAGCGCGAGCGCCGCGAGGCTGAGCGTCCACGCGTACAGGTAGACGACCGTCCGCCGCTGCGAGAAGCCGATGTTCGCGAAGCGGTGGTGGAAGTGCCAGCGGTCGGCCTCGTACACAGGCCGGCGGTACTTGATCCGCTTCGCGATCACGAAGCCGGAGTCGAGGATCGGGACCGCGAGGATCACGAGCGGGAACACGAGCGCGACGACCGCCGCCGTCTTCAGCACTCCCTGCACGGCGACGCAGGCGAGCAGCAGCCCGAGGAGGTTCGAGCCCGAGTCGCCCATGAAGATCGACGCCGGGTGGAAGTTGTGGCGTAGGAAGCCGATCGCCGCGCCGGCGGTGGCCGCTGCCAGCACCCCGGCAGCGAAGCGGTCCTCCGCTCCCTCCGAGGTTGGGTTGACCGCGGCGTCGGCCAGCGACAGCGCGATCACCGCCAGCGTGGCCGCGGCGATCGTGCAGACGCCGGCGGCCAGGCCGTCCACGCCGTCGGTGAAGTTCACGACGTTCATCACGGCCACGATCCCGACGACCGTCAGCACGGCCCCGGCGCCGCCCAGGTCCACGATGCCGACCAGCGGGATCGAGATGTCCTCGACGGTCACACCGGAGGCGACCGGGATCACGGCGGCTGCGGTCTGTCCGATCAGCTTGAGGCCGGCGTGCAGGTCGATCGCGTCGTCGACCGCGCCGATCACGGCGATCGCCGCCGCGCCGGCGAGGATGCCGCGCGTGTCGGCGCCCATGGGGATGAAGACGGCGCCCGCGAGGAGAACCCCCGCCAGGATCGAGAGGCCGCCGAGGTAGGGCATCGGCCGGTCGTGGAGGCCGCGATCGGACGGCGCGTCCACGGCGCCGACGCGGTGCGCGAGGCGGGCGACGAGCGGCGTCACGAGCAGCGCCACCAGCGCCGCGACGAGGAACGCCCAGAGGGCGTCGAGCTCGTTCATCGGGGGTTGAGCGTAGCCAGTGCCCCGGTCTAGGTGGCGTCGACGATCGGCTCGCGTAGCTGCTGCGCGCGGGTGAAGAAGGATCGGTACCCGAGACCGGTGGCGAGAACGGCCGATAGCGCGACGCTGCCGAGCAGCGCCCACAGCAGTATGAGCTGGAGGCGGACCGCGTCCGTCGGCTCGGCGCCGGCGAGCAGCATCCCGACCATCGTTCCAGGGAAGAACACGATGCCCGCCGTCTTGGTCGAGTCGATCAGCGGGATCATCCCGGAGCGCAGGCTGCGCGTGACCAGGCCGCGCGCCGCCTGCCGCGCGGTCGCCCCGAGTGCCAGCGTGGCCTCGAGCTGGCGCGCGTGCGAGCGGACCTCGTCGGCCAGCCGGTTGAGCGCCACGGCCGACGTGGTCATGGCGTTGCCGATCACCATCCCCCCGACCGGCACGATGAACCGCGGCTCCGGCGCAAATACGCCCAGCACCAGCACCAGTCCGAGCGTGACGGAGGCCGCCACGGTCAACGCGAGCGCGATCGGTCCGGCGGCGGCGGGAACCGCGCGGGCGCGCCGGCGCGCGGTGAAGGTCCCGAACGCCACCATCACGCCGAGCAGCGCGGCGACGAGCCAGAGGCTGTCGGAGTCGAAGATCGCCTGGATCACGAACCCGATCGCGGTGAGCTGGAGGAACGAGCGCACCACGGCGAGCCCGAGGTCGCCCTCGAGCTCGGTGCGCCGGTAGAGCGAGACGGCGGCGGCGACCGCGACCAGGGCCAGCGTGGCGGCGACCTCGCCGATCGTGATGTCGATTCCCGGCGTCATGGCGACGCCGCCCCCTCCGCGACGCCGGCGGCGAGGCGGCCGGCGCGCAGCTCGATCGTGCGCTGCGAGAGCCTCCGCGCCTGCGCGCGGTCGTGGGTGACGAGCACCGTCGACGTGCCCGGCCGCTCGACCAGGCCGCGGATCGTCCTCTCCACGCCGTCGCGCGCCGCCTCGTCGAGCGCCGAGGTCGGCTCGTCGAGCAGCAGCACCTCCGGCTCGAGCGCCAGCGCGCGCGCCAGCATCACCCGCTGCTGCTCACCGACCGAGAGGCGCTCGGAGTCGCGCTCGGCGTAGGCGGGGTCTAGGCCCGCGAGCTCGAGCGTCCGCGCGACGTCCGCCTCGCGCCCGCACAGCGCCGGCCCGGCGCGGACGTTCTCGGCGACCGTGCCGGGCAGCGGCGCCGGCAGCTGGGGCACGAGGCCGACCCG
>JBPCMT010000092.1:0-12079 GCA_051001995.1 Thermoleophilaceae bacterium | reverse complement strand
GGCCATCACGTCCCCCTTCTAACAGTGCGGAGCGCTGACCAGCACCGCCCCCACTCCGTGGATCGTGGCGTTGGTCCAGGAGGTTCCCCCCCGCCGGGCGGAGAGGGTCTCGGCAACTGTGTCGCGGGTGGCCGCCACACCGGTGCGTGTCGCGGGCGCCGTCGCCGGCGTCGGTGGGCGTCGCGGCCCCGACCCGGCGCGGTTCGAAGCGGGGCGGCTCGCCTCCCGCGAGACGTCCGAGCGGACCGCTTCCGGCGGGGACGAGTGGAACGGCGCGGGCGCGAACGGCTCGGGACCGCCTCCAAACCCGCCCCTCGGCGGCCCGCCCGCGTCGACCGAGCCGCCTGCGCCGAGGATCTACCGGCGGCGGCGCTTCCGCTGGAAGATCGTGCTCGCGACCGGCATCGCGTCGTTCGTCGTGGCGGTCGGCGTGCTGACGGCCTCGGAGCTCGCGCTTGGGGGCTCGGTGGCCGCGGATGGCGGCACGACGCTGTTCAGCGGCGGCGCTGGCGATGGAGCGGATAGCGGATCTCCCGCCGATCCCTCACAGTCGGATTCGGAGGAGTCCGCGG
This sequence comes from Thermoleophilaceae bacterium, assembly GCA_051001995.1. Classification (GTDB taxonomy): domain Bacteria; phylum Actinomycetota; class Thermoleophilia; order Solirubrobacterales; family Thermoleophilaceae; genus CAWEHQ01. The sequence continues at coordinate 11,507 of JBPCMT010000092.1, read as the reverse complement.
CGCCGACGGACTCGAGCGACTCGCAGGCGGTGCCCGACGAGGACCCCGACGCCGAGGAGCCGCCGACCGAGGAGCCGCCGCCGAGCGAGGAGCCGGTGCCTTCGGAAGAGCCCCCGCCGAGCGAGTAGAGCGGAGCCCGGCCTCGCGGACCCTCCCGCCTGAACCTGGGCGTCTCGCGCCAACCCCTATGGCGCAACTCGCCAATGTTCGTGCCCTCGTCGACGCCCCGTGAGCCGAAGAGCCTGCTCGCCCCCTGCCGGCGAGGCGACTGACTCGTCAGTCAACGTCCCGGTGGAGCCGGTAAGATGGCCCGCCGCGCACATCACGAGCGCGCTGTGGAGCACGATGAGAAGGAGATCCCGTTGAAGATTTGCGTCCTCGTCAAGGAGGTTCCGGACGCCGCGGTCACCAAGCACATGGACCCCGGCACGAAGCGCCTCGACCGCAGCGGCGAGAAGAACCTGAACCCCTTCGACACGCACGCGATCGAGGCCGCGATGCAGATCAAGGAGGGCGGCGTCGTGGACGTCGAGGAGGTCGTCGCCGTGACGATGGGGCCCGAGAGCGCCGTGCGCGCGCTCCACAAGGCGGTCTCGCTAGGCGCGGACCGCTCCGTGCATTTGACCGATGCGGTGCTCGAGGACTCCGACGTCTGCGCGACCGGCTACGCGCTCGGCCAGGTCCTCAAGACGGAGTCGCCCGACCTCGTCCTGCTCGGCCAGCAGTCCGACGACGGCGAGTGCTACACGATCGGCGCGGTCGTGGCGGACCATCTGCGGATGCCATCGCTCACCCAGGTCATCAAGATCGACGTCGGCGAGGGCAAGCTCACCTGCGAGCGCCAGGCCGAGTACGGCTACGACACGGTCGAGGTCGATCTGCCGGCCGTGATCTCGGTCGGCGACGCGATCAACGAGCCCCGCTACCCGTCGCTCAAGGCGATCATGGGGGCGAAGAAGAAGCAGCTCGACACCAGGGGCGCAGCCGACGTCGAGATCGAGCCGCAGAGCGTGGGCTCGGACGGCTCGCGGACCGCAGTCCTCGGCATCAACCCGCCGCCCGAGAAGCAGGCCGGCGAGGTGATCGAGGACGAGGACACGAACGAGACGGTCGAGAAGATCGTCGCCTGGCTCGACGAAAGGAAGCTCCTCGCATGAGCGGGATCCTGACCTACGCCCTGCACTACGAGGGCTCCTTCAACAAGAACTCGCTCGGCGCCGCCTCCGAGGCCGCGAGGCTCGCCGGCGAGCTCGGCCAGGAGGCGCACGCGGTGGTGGTCGGCGGCGACGACCTCACCGACGACCTGTGCGCGTCGCTCGGCAACTACGGGGCGTCGAAGGTCTACCGCGCCAAGGCGCCTGAGGGGCTCGCCCAGCCGGTGGTCGACGTGATGGCCACGGTGATCGGCGACGGCGGCCACTCCTACGCGCTGTTCGGCGGCGGGCTACTCGGCTTCGAGATCGGCGCCGGCCTCACCGCGCGGTGCAACGGCGGCGTGACGATGGAGGTCACCGAGGTCAAGGTCTCAGACGGAAAGCTCGTCGCCGTGCGGCCGATCCTCCAGGACTCCGCGGTCGTCGACGTGGCCTACGTCGGGGAGCCCGGGATCATCATCGGGCGGCTGAACGCGTTCGAGGTGCGCGAGTCGGGCGACGGCGCCTCGGCGACGGTCGAGGACGTCGACGTCGAGCTGTCCGACTGGTCCACCAAGGCACGGATGGTCAACCGCGGCGAGCAGCGCGGCGCCGACGTGAACATCGAGGACGCCGACGTCCTCGTCGCCGGCGGTCGCGGGCTCGGCAAGGCGGAGGGCTTTCAGATGTGCGAGGAGCTGGCCGGCGCCCTCGGCGGGGCGGTAGCCGCTACGCGCGCCGTGGTCGACGCCGGCTGGTACTCATACTCGGCGCAGATCGGGCAGACCGGCAAGACGGTCGCCCCGAAGCTCTACCTGGCGGCCGGCATCTCGGGCGCGATCCAGCACAAGGTCGGCATGCAGAGCGCGGAGAACATCGTCGCGATCAACAAGGACCCGAACGCGCCGATCTTCGAGTTCTCGGACCTCGGGGTCGTGGGCGACCTCAACAAGATCATGCCCAAGCTCACCGAGGCCATCAAGGCTCACAAGGGCGGCTAGCCCCGAGCGCTCGGCGAGCTTCGAGCACCCATGCCCGTAACCCCCTTCGACTACGCGCCCGACCTCAGGTCGGACCGGGAGTTCGTCACCGCGCCGAGCGATCCCGAGGATGAGCGGATCGAGGTCGGCGTCGTCATCGTCGGCGGCGGCCCGGCCGGTCTCGCCTGCGCGATCCGCCTGATGCAGCTGCTCGAGGAGGCGCCGCAGCTCGCCGAGTCGCTCGGCGAGGTCCCGGTGGCGCTCGTCGAGAAGGGCAAGGCCACCGGCTCTCACCTCCTCTCCGGCGCGATGATGGACCCGTCGGCGATGCGCAAGCTGTTCCCCGGCGTGGACGAGTCGGAGTGGCCGACCTTCGGCACCGTCGAGCGGGACTCCGTCTACTTCATGACCAAGCGCCGCGCGGTGCCCCTGCGCCCGACGCCGCCGCCGTTTCGCAACCACGGCAACCACGTGACCTCGGTCGCCCAGCTCGCGCGCTGGATGGGGGAGAAGGCCGAGGAGGCGGGCGTCTACGTGCTGCCGGAGACCGCGGCCGCGAAGCTGCTCGTCGAGGAGGGCGTGGTGCGCGGCGTGCGCACCGGGGACAAGGGCCGCGGCCGCGACGGCCAGGAGCTCTCGAACTTCGAGCCCGGGTCGGATCTGATCGGGCGGGCGACCGTGCTCGCGGAGGGGACCCAGGGGCACCTCGCCGGCGCCGCCATCGGCCGCTTCGACATGGCGAGCGACGAGCCGCCCCAGTGGGAGCTGGGCGTCAAGGAGGTGTGGGAGGTCGAGAAGCCGCTCGACCGCGTGATCCACACGCTCGGGTGGCCGCTTCGCTTCGGCGCGAAGTACCGCGAGTTCGGCGGGAGCTTCATCTACCCGATGGGCGAGGACAGGGTGTCGATGGGGCTCGTGACCGGCCTCGACTACCGCGACGCCACCTTCTCGGTCCACGACGTGCTCCAGGAATTCAAGACCCACCCGCTGGTCCGCAAGATCCTCGCCGGCGGCAAGCGGGTCGCGTGGGGCGCGAAGACGATCCCGTCGGGCGGCTACTGGGCGATGCCCGAGCGCCTGTCGGCGCCGGGCCTATGCATCGCCGGGGACTCGGCGAGCATGGTCAACATCCCCAAGCTCAAGGGCGTCCACCTGGCGATGCACGCGGGAATGTTCGCCGCGGAGACGATCTTCGCCGCGCTCAGGCGCGGGGATACGACCGACCTCTCGGCCTACGACGAGATGGTGCGCGACTCGGTGATCGACCGCGACATCCACCGCTCGCGCAACATGCGCCAGCCGTTCACCAAGGGCTTCCTCGTCGGCGGCGCGGTGGCGAACATGATGGAGATCTCGGGCGGCCGCTTCCCCGGCGGCCGCTGGCACACCCACGACGACGCCGCGGTGGACGTCTTCGTCGGCGATCGCGACAAGAGCTACCCGAAGCCCGACGGCAAGTACACATTCGACAAGCTCTCGAGCGTCTTCGCGACCGGCAACGCCACGCGCGACGACGCCCCCAACCACATCCGCATCCAGAAGGACGTGCCGCTGGAGCTCGCGCTGATGTGGCAGAACATGTGCCCCGCGCAGGTCTACGAGGTGCCCGAGGAGGCGCTCGAGGAGGCGCGGGCCGAGGGCAACGGTGAGCTCGACGCCCAACGCACGGTCGAGCTCCAGATCACGCCCTCGAACTGCGTGCAGTGCGGCGCGATCACCGCCAAGGGCGGCCGGCTCACGCCGCCCGAGGGTGGCGACGGCCCCAACTACCAGGTCACCTGAGCGCTGCGAACCGTCGCGCTGCGGCGTCATCGGTCGCCCGCGTGCAAAGCACTGCGGGCTCCCTGCTTCCTTGCATCGCTCGGTTCTCGCGGCTCAGCTGACCTGGTAACCGGGGTCACCTGACGGCTGCAAAGCGGGCGCCGGCCTTTCGCGGCCTCGCTCGACGCCCCGCGCCAGTGCCGTTCCGAGCGGCCTCACGCTTTCGGATACGAAGTTTCCCCCCAGTCAACGGACTTGCCTCACGGGCAAGCCGTTATCCGAAGCCGTCAGGCACCTCAGGAGCCGCGGGCCGCCGCCGGCGATCCGGGCCGCGAGAGACCGCGGGTGCGAGGCCGGACGATGGCCGCGCGCGTGGGTGATCGGCGCCCGCGAGCGGCCCGGGGGCAGCGCAAAGCGGGCTGAGGACGCGGCGGCGCCGGCCGGCCCGGCGCCCCGCCCTTCGTGCCCGCGCTCGCGTCGGCTAGCGTGCTGTCATGGCTCGCTTTGCGCCTCTGTCTCGTCGCGCCGAGCCACGCCGCGCGAGCGTCGTGGGCGCGGGCCCGTTCGGCACGGCGGTCGCGATCCTGCTCGAACGCGCCGGTCTTCGGACGACTCTGCTCTGCCGGACCCCCGAGCAGGTCGAGCGAATCCTGGCGGCGGGGGAGAACGAGCACTACCTCCCCGGCTTTCCGCTTCCCGAGGCCGTCAAGGTGCGCGCGCTCGGCAACCGCGACGACCAGTTCCACCGGGCCGACATGGTGTTCCTGGCGGTCCCGTCCTCCGGGCTCGCCGGGGCCCTCAGCGAGGTGGTGCGCCAGGGCGTGACGCGCCGCGCCGACGTGATCTCGCTCGCGAAGGGGCTCGTCCCGCCCGACGGGACGCCGCCCACGGTCGCGCTCGTGCGTCAGTTCGGCTCGGAGCGCGTCGCGTGCGTGGGCGGTCCCTCGCACGCGCGCGAGATGGTCGAGTACGGCGCCGGGCTCGTGGCGGCCTCGCAGTCGGTGCGGCTCGCCGACCGGCTGGTGAGCGTCTTCCGCAACGCCGGGCTGGTGTGCGAGGCGTCGGCGGATCCAGTGGGGGTCGAGCTCGCGGGGTGCGCTAAGAACGCCGCCGCCCTCGCGGCCGGGGCGACCGAGGCTCAGGGGCTCAACGCCGCCGGGATGGCCGCGGCAGACATCTTTACGGAGGTGCTCGCCCTGGCGGCGCGCGAGGGCGGGGAGGCGGCGACGTTCGTGGGACGCGCCGGCACCGGCGACCTGGTGGCCACGGCGCTCGCCCCGAGATCGCGCAACCGCAGCGCCGGTGAGCTTCTCGCGCAGGGGATCCCGGCCGAGGAGATCCCCGTTCGCCTGGGCCAGGCCTGCGAGGCGCTCGAGACGGTGCCGCTCCTGGCGCGTGCCGCCGGGCGCGACGGAGTCTCCTCGCCCACGCTCTCGGCGCTCTCGCGGCTCATCGACGGCTCGCTGCCGCTCGACGACTGGGTCGCTCTCGTGCGCGTTCGCCAGCCCGAGCCGACCCGTCCGGCCGGGCGTCTCGGCGCCTGGTTCGATCGCTTCCGGCACCGTCCCGCGAGCGTCGTCCGCGGGAAGCCGGGACGGCGCCCGCGGAGGGCGGCGCTGCCGCGCCGCGCCGCAGAGCCCGTCGTCGGGCCGGGCGCCGCCGGGCCTCAGGCGGGAAGCGTCAGCGAGTAGAGCGGCGACGGCACCTCGACGTCGTCGGCGTCGCAGACGAGCAGCAGGTGAATCAGCTCGTCGGCGACCACGGCGTCGACTCCCTCGATCTTCGCCGAGCTCGGGTCGAGCAGCTCGAGGCGCTCGACCGAGCCGTCGGTGGCGATGACGCCCACCGCGGAGCCGGCCGTCGCGCGCTCGTCGGAGTCGTCGTCCGGCTCGGCGGTGGCCGAGAAGACGAGGCGGCCGTCGGGCAGCGCGTCGGCGTCCGTGAAGTGAAGGTCGACGCCGTCGACGTCGCCCAGGTCGTGGTCGCGAACCTCCTCGAGCTCGGACGGCTCGATCGCGAAGTCGTCGGTCAGGGTGTCGATGACCTCGTCGCGGGAGAGGTAGAAGACCTGGCTGCGACCGCCCTCGGAGTTGCCGCGCTGGAACAGCGCCACGTGGTCGCCGGCCACCGCGAGACCCTCGACGTTCATCTCGCCGGCGACGTGCTGCTCGAGGAACTTGTACAGCGGGGCGAGGTCGATCGGCCGCGGAAAGCCGCGCAGCGAGCCGTCGCCGTCGAGCGACCACACGAACCCACGGTCGCGGCTCTCGCCGCTACCCGAGCCGAAGGCGAGCAGGGCGCCGTTGGGGTGGAACCGGAAGGGGGGCATCACGGTCAGCGCCTCGAGGTCGGGCTTCGCCTCGGCGCGCTGGCGCCCACCCGCGGGCAGCTCACCCTCGAACAGCGGGACGAGCTGGCCCGGCTTTCCGCTCGCCAGCGAGAAGACGCCGAGGTCGTGCTCGTCGTCGCCGATGACGTAAACGTAGTCGCCCCGGCGCACCAGCCCCGAGCCCGCGGAGAGGTGGTTGGGCCGCCCCTCATCGGTCGACTCGAGCGTGAGGTCGCGAAGCTTTTCGAGCTCGATCAAGACGCCGCGGACCGTACCAGCGGATGTCGCGGGGCGGCGCGGCGAGCGCGGACGGCGACGCTAGAATCGAGCCGATGAAGCAGGATCTTCACCCCGAGTACGTGGAGGCTCACGTCCGCTGCACGTGCGGAAACGAGTTCACGACGCGCTCCACGAAGCCCGACCTCCACGTCGAGATCTGCTCGGCGTGCCACCCCTTCTACACGGGCCGTCAGAAGCTCGTGGACACGGGCGGCCGGGTCGAGCGGTTCAAGCGCCGCGCGGCGCGGCGGCGCGGCGAGTAGCCGGTCGGCACCGCCTTCCCGCGGGTAGCATCACGCCAGTGAGCGAGGCGGGGACCGGACATACCAACGCGGACGCCGCGCCTTCGACAGCGGAGCCTCGCGACGGCGCGCTGAGCGGGACGCGCGACGCCCCCCTGGGCGGGCAGGCCGTGCTCGAGGGCGTGATGATGCGCGGCGTCTCCACCTGGGCGGTGGCGGTGCGACAGCCCGCTTCCGACCAACCGCGCGACGACGACGGCCGGATCGACCCAACCGAGGCGGCGCAGGGCGAGATCGAGGTTCGCGCGGAGCCGCTCGTCTCCTGGACCAAGCGCCACCACGCGCTCCGCCTGCCGGTGATCCGCGGCGTCGTGGCGCTCGCAGAGTCGCTCAAGATCGGCTTCAAGGCGCTCGGCATCTCGGCGAACGCCCAGCTCGCCGAGGACGAGGGGGAAATCACCGAGCGCGCCTGGGGGCTCACGGTCGTGTTCGCGATGCTGTTCGCGATCGGGCTCTTCTTCCTGCTGCCGGCGGGCATCACGAGCCTGTTCGGCGACGCGCTGCCGAACTCGGTCGTGTTCGTGATCGTGGAGAAGCTGATCCGGATCTCGATCTTCCTCGGCTATATCTGGCTGATCTCGCGCATGCGCGACCTCCAGCGCGTGTTCGAGTACCACGGCGCGGAGCACAAGACGATCCACTGCTACGAGGCGGACATGCCGCTCACGCCCGAGAACGCCCAACGCTTCTCGCGTCTTCACCCGCGCTGCGGAACCAGCTTCCTGCTGATCGTGATGATCGTGGCGATCTTCGTCTTCGCCCCGCTCGGACAGCCGGACTGGTACCTCCTGTTCGCCTCGCGGGTCGTCGGGATCCCGCTGATTGCGGGCCTGTCGTTCGAGGTGCTCAAGTGGTTCGGGCGCAACCGCCGCAGGCGCTGGGCGCGAGTCCTGATGGCCCCCGGAATGCAGCTTCAGAAGCTCACCACGCGCGAGCCCGACCTCGCCCAGCTCGCCGTGGCGATCGCGGCGCTCCAGGCGGTGCTCTCGGTCGAGAGTCCCGAGGCGGCCTCCGACGAGGATCGCGTCGGGATGGAGGTCGTGGCCTGACGGCCTAGCCTCCGGGGCATGGTCGAGAAGCTCGTGGAGCAGATCGAGAGCCGCTTCGCCGAGCTCTCGGAGCAGATGTCGGATCCCAAGGTGATCGCCGATCGCGCGCGCTACGCGGAGGTCGGCCGTGCGTACCACCAGCTCGAGCCGGCTCGTGCCTTGGCGAGCGAGTACCGGCGCGTGGCCGACGACCTGGCGGGCGCGCGCGAGCTGCTGTCCGAGGACGGCGACGACCCCGAGCTGCGCGACATGCTCGCCAGCTCGGAGGCGCGCCTCGGGACGCTTGAGGAGGAGATCCGCCTCGCGATGGTCGAGCGCGACCCCAACGACGACAAGAACGTGATTGTCGAGGTGCGGGCGGGCACCGGGGGAGAGGAGGCGGCGCTGTTCGCCGGCGACCTCCACCGGATGCTCACGCGCTACGCGGAGCGGCGCAGCTTCCGCGTGGAGTCGCTCGCCGTCGGTGACGGCGACTACACGTTCGCGGTCAAGGGCGACGGCGCCTACAGCGTCTTCAAGCACGAGGGTGGGACCCACCGCGTCCAGCGCGTCCCCGAGACCGAGTCGCAGGGCCGCATCCACACCTCGACCGCGACCGTCGCGGTGCTGCCGGAGGCCGAGGATGTCGAGGTGCGCCTCGACCCGAACGACCTCCAGGTCGATGTCTACCGCTCGTCGGGCCCCGGCGGCCAGTCCGTGAACACCACCGACTCCGCGGTGAGGATCACCCACCAGCCGACGGGCCTGGTGGTGTCGATGCAGGACGAGAAGTCGCAGCTTCAGAACCGCGAGAAGGCGATGCGCGTGCTGCGTGCCCGCCTCTACGAGCGCCAGGCGGCCGAGCAGCGCGCCGAGGAGGCCGCCGAGCGCCGCGCCCAGGTCGGCACCGGCGAGCGCTCGGAGAAGATCCGCACCTACAACTTTCCCCAGGACCGGGTGACCGACCATCGCATCAAGCTCACGCGCGGCAACATCGAGGGCGTGATGGCGGGCGACATCGACGAGTTCACCGCCGCGCTCGAGGCCGAGGAGCGCCGGCTGGCGCTCGAGCGCGACGCCCTGGCCGGGAGCTGATCCGTGCCGCGCCAAGGGGACGGTGCCGCGGCGGCCGTCTCGTCTGCGCGCGACGCGGTCACGGCGGCCGAGGCCGCCCTGGCGGCGGCGGGCTGCGACACGCCGCGGCTGGACGCCGAGCTCCTGATCGCCGACGCGCTCGCCGTCGACCGCTCCGCGCTCGTCACCGAGCCGGACATGGCGGTCTCGCCGACCGCGGCCCGGAGGGCGATGGAGCGCGTCAGGCGCCGCGTGGCGCGCGAGCCGGTCGCCTACATCCTTGGCCGGCGCGGGTTTCGCCGCCTCGAGCTCATGGTCGACGCGCGCGCGCTGGTCCCGCGGCCCGAGACCGAGCTACTGGTCGAGGTGGCGGTAGCGACCGTGCCGCGCGGCGCCTGGGTACACGACGCCGGCACCGGCTGCGGCGCGGTGGCGCTCGCGCTCGCCGACGAGCGGCCGGACCTGCTCGTGTCGGCCTCGGATGCGTCGGCGGATGCGGTGGCCGTGGCGCGCGCGAACGCCGCGCGCCTCGGCCTGGACGTGGAGGTCGCGGCCGCGCGGGACCTGCCCTGGGCAGGACCCGATGTCCTGAGCCTCGTGACGGCGAACATGCCCTACGTGCGCGAGGACGAGTGGCCGCTCCTCGCCCCCGAGATCAGGCGCTACGAGCCGCGCGCCGCGCTCGTCGGCGGGCCGGACGGCCTGGCGGCGATCCGCGGGCTCCTGGTCGCTGCTCCGCGCGGCACGCTTCTCGCGCTCGAGCACGCGCCCGACCAGGGGTCGGCGGTTCGCGCGCTGCTCCACGACGCGGAGACGCACCGCGATCTCGCCGGCCGCGAGCGCGTGACCGTCGGGCGCGCGCCCTGATGGGCATCACCGCCGAAGACGCAGCGGAGCTCGAGCGCTGCGTCGCGGTCGGCGGCCTGGTCCTGTTCCCGGCCGACACCGTCTACGGGCTCGCGTGCGACCCGTCATCGCGTCCGGCGGTCGAGCGCCTCTACGCTATGAAGGGCCGCGCCGGCGACCGGCCGGCGGCGGTCATGTTCTTCCAGCTGGAGGCGCTGGCGCGGACGCTGCCGGAGCTCGGCGAGCGGGCCCGCGCCGCCCTCACCGCGCTCCTTCCGGGACCGGTCACCGCGGTCGTGCCGAACCCCGAGCGGCGCTTCCCGCTCGCGGCCGGGCCTGAGCCCGAGCGCCTCGGCGTCCGCGTGCCGGCGCTGCCACCGGCGCTGGGCGCCCTGCGCTCCGTGGCCGCGCCGCTGCTCCAGTCGAGCGCCAACCCCTCGGGCGAGCCCGACGCCCGCCGGCTCGAGGACGTCGATGCGGAGGTCCGGGCGGGCGTCGACCTCGAGCTCGACGGCGGCGAGCTGCCGGGCGCGCCCTCGACGGTCGTCGACCTGAGCGCGTTCGAGGAGACGGGCGAATGGGCGATCCGCCGCGAGGGTGCCGTCGCCGCGGCGCGCGTCGCCGAGCTGCTGCGTCGCTGAGACCGGTGGCGACGACCGCCGTTGGTACGGTGGCCGAGTGACCGCTGAGCCGCTGCCACCCGACTACTTCGGCCGCCCTGTGGAGGAGGTCGACCCGGAGATCGCGCGCACGCTCGAGGGCGAGCTACGCCGTCAGGACGAGACACTCGAGATGATCGCCTCCGAGAACTTCGCGCCGCGCGCGGTCCTCGAGTGCCAGGGCTCGGTGCTCACGAACAAGTACGCCGAGGGCTACCCCGGCAAGCGCTACTACGGCGGCTGCGAGCACGTGGACGTGGCGGAGCGGCTCGCGATCGAGCGCGCGCGAGAGCTGTTCGGCGCCGAGCACGCCAACGTCCAGCCGCACGCGGGCGCGCAGGCCAACGCCGCGACCTACCACGCGCTGCTGCGCCCCGGCGACCCGATCCTCGGGATGAAGCTCGAGCACGGCGGGCATCTCACCCACGGCATGAAGCTTAACTTCTCCGGGCGCCTCTACGAGGTCGCCGCCTACGGCGTGCGCGAGGAGGACTCCGTGGTGGACATGGAGGAGGTCGAGCGCCTGGCGGCCGAGCACAGGCCGAAGGCGATCGTGGCGGGCTGGTCCGCCTACCCGCGCCAGCTCGACTTCGCCGCCTTCCGGGCGATCGCGGACTCGGTCGGCGCCTTTTTGATCGTGGACATGGCCCACTTCGCCGGGCTCGTAGCCGCCGGCGAGCATCCGAGCCCGGTGGCGTACGCGGACGTGGTCACGACCACCACCCACAAGACCCTCGACGGGCCGCGCGCCGGGCTGATCCTGTGCCGCGAGGAGCACGCGAAGAAGATCGACTCGGCGGTCTTCCCCGGGCAGCAGGGCGGGCCGCTGATGCACGTGATCGCGGCAAAGGCGGTGGCCCTGCGGGCGGCGGCCTCGGACGTCTTCCGTGAGCGCCAGCGGCGCACCCGCGAAGGCGCCGAGTCCCTGGCCACGGAGCTGCTGGCGGCCGGCGTGAACGTCCTCACCGGCGGCACCGACGTACACCTCGTGCTGGTGGACCTTCGCGACTCGGACCTCGACGGGCAGCAGGCCGAGGACCGCCTGGCCGAGGTCGGGATCACGGTCAACCGCAACGCGGTGCCGTTCGACCCGCGCCCGCCGGCGATCTCCTCAGG
>JBPCMT010000091.1:0-15952 GCA_051001995.1 Thermoleophilaceae bacterium | reverse complement strand
CGCCTCGCTCGAGCCCGTCGAAATGGGCCTGGTCGCTATCGTTACTCACGTTCGCTGCGGGGTCGAATAAGTGGAAATTCGTGCGGTTCTGGTCCGTGAAATCGGGGTTCGAGTCCCTGCCCCGCAGCCTCCAAGCTACCGACCGACCCGGACAGAAAAGCCCTGCAAACGGGGCACTTTTCTGCTACGCGTGTTACAAGACCGTAAAGCGCCTGGGCCTGCAAATCAGTTAGGCAAGCCCGTTCCGGGGACGCGAATTAATCTGCCTCCGACACGCGCAACTCACCCGAGCAGATAGCCCGTCCCGCGCACGGTTCGGATCGTCTCGCGCCGAGCTTTCGGCAGGTAGCCGACGTACACGTACACGACGTTCGAGCCGGGGTTGTAAGTCGTAGCCTCAGACGTCCGACAGGAGCTGCTCGCGCGAGAGCACCTGGCCGCGGCCTCGTAGAGCGCTCACGCCATCGTGCGCCGCCTCGAGTTGTCTAAGAGCACTCTCACGCTCCTCTTAACGGGATCTCACCGCCGACGGGCATTCCTTCTGGGGCAACGATTTGAGCGTGTTGAACCCAGCCCCGGAAGGCATGTGGATGAGCGAGCAGACGGAACGCACGAAGCCAGATCGAGCGCCGCGTTCGGCGCGCTCGACAATCCCTCAGAGGGTCGCCCCGAGCGACTCCGCGGGGTTGACGCCGTTGACCTCCGAGCGGCTCGAGCACATCAAGCTCGCGTACTCCACAGCGCGCGTCCCCCCGGCGGCCATGCGCGCCGTGGACCGGACCTCCGCAGCGGCCGGCTGCGCTCCGCGCGCGGGCGAGCTCGTGATGGCTCGAATCGACCGGCTCGGCCACCACAAGCGCCTGGAGCTTCGGAACGGCCGCCGCGCGCAACTGTTCGAGGGCGACCACGTGATCGTCTGCTACGGAAACCGCTACGCGCCGGACCAGTTTGAGGCCGAGGTCCCCGCGGACCTCGAGCCGTGCGACCTCGTCGCCGCTGGCGGAATCGCCGCGCGGATGCTGGGGCTCCATTCGGCGGTCGGTGCACCGACGCGCATCACTCCGGTCGGGCTCGTTTGCGACCAGCGTGGGCAGCGGCTCAACCTCGAGCGGTGGGCGCTGCCGGAGCTCGACGAGTCGTCCGTGCGACCGCCGACGTACGCGGTGGTCGGCAGCGTCATGAACTCCGGTAAGACGACCACGGCCGCGAACCTCATCAGGGGCCTCTCGGCGGCGGGCCACCGCGTCGGCGCCTGCAAGGTGACCGGCACTGGAGCGGGCGGCGACGTCTGGCTGATGGTCGACTCCGGAGCCGAGACCGTGCTCGACTTCACCGACGCCGGCCTGGCCAGCACCTACCTCGCGTCTCACGAGCGGGTGCACGGGGTCTTCACGCTGCTGACCCGCCACTTGGCGGCAGCCGGTGTCGACGTGATCGTCGTCGAGGTTGCCGACGGCGTGTTTCAGCGCGAGACGGCGGCCCTGCTCGGCTCCCGCGTCTTCCGGCAAGGGGTCGACGGCCTCGTGTTCGCCGGCAACGACGCGCTCGGGGCCGCGTCCGGGGTCGAGGCCCTGAGAAGGCTCGGGCTCAGAGTGCTTGGCGTGAGCGGCGTCCTGACGGCCTCGCCGCTCGGGATCCGCGAGGCACGCGCGGCGACCGACGTGCCGGTGCTCGATATCGCGGGTCTCCGGGACGTGTCGCGTCTGGAGGGCTGGGGCCTCGAGCCGCGCGGGGCGCTTTCGGCATCACCCACCGCCTGCGTCGCGGATCGGGCAGAGAGCTTCGTGGCCCTCGAGGCGGTCCCGCGAACGGTCGCCCGTCGCGCAGCCGCCGGCTCACACTCGACCGACCCTCACCATGGACAACACTGAGCCCGAAGAGGCGCCGGCCGTGTGGCGGCGACGGCGGCAACCCAACCGCGGCACGAGGCCTCGCTCCGAGGCGCCCGACGGGCAGGGCCTGATCCTGTACGACGTCGACTGCGGCTTCTGTCGCTGGTCGGTGGCGAAGGTGGTCGCCTGGGATCGGCGGGCGCGGCTCCGCGTGGCACCCATTGAAGGACCGGAGGGAGAGCAAACCCTCGTCGATCTCGATCGCTCGACCCGACTCGCGTCCTGGCACCTGATGACGTCAGACGGGCGCCTTCACTCCGGGGGCGCGGCCTTCGCCCCCCTCCTGCGCCTACTGCCCGGCGGCCGCCTGGTCGCGGCGCTGGCGGCTGCGTGGCCGGCGGGGGCAGAGCACGCCTATCGCATCGTCTCGACCCGCCGCACCTTACTCGCCCCCCTGGTCCCAGCGGCGGCCAAGCGTAGGGCGGACGAGCGCATCGAACGCCGCCAGCGATCGCCGCTACGCGGCCGCGGCGCCAGGCCGACGACATGCGCGCGGACTCCGGCATGACTTCGGGAACCGGGTGGATCGCCGACGAGCGGCTTGCGGCGGCCTTCAGCGCCGCAGTGCTCGCCCTCGTGCTGTCGCCGATCAGGCAGAACTGGCGAGAGCACAAGCGAGACGGCTTTCCGCTCTCGTACTATCCGATGTTCAGCGCACGGCGTGGGGAGCAGGTAAGCCTCGTCTACCTCTTGGGCCTGACGGGCGATGGTGGGCGGCGCCTGATCCCCTACTCCTACGCGGGCACGGGTGGCCTGAACCAGGTGCGCAGGCAACTCGGCCGGCTCATCCGCTGCGGCTCTGCCGACCTCGCCTGCGAGGCGGTTGCGCGGCGACTAGCCGCAAGGAGCGACGGGCCGTTCGCCGACGTCGTGACCGTCAAGGTCGTCCGCGGTCGCTTTCTTCTGCCTGCCTACTTCGCGGGCGAGAAGGAGCCCGTGTCCGAGCGCGTCCATGCGACGCGCGGGGTCGAGCGATCGACATGAGCGTCCGTGCGCTCAGGCCTCTGCGCGCGCACCTCTTCACGGACGCGCCGGCCGCGCGGCTCGCGATGCTGCGAATCCTCACCGCCGCGTGGACGCTTCAGTACGTCGGGCGGCGCAGGCGCCTGTTCGCGCAAGTGGCTCGCACGGACCCGAGTCTCTTCCAGCCGGTCGGTCCGATGAGGGCGCTTCGGCGACCGCTCTCGCCCACCTCGTTCCGGCTCCTCTACGGGACGACGCTCGCGGCGACCGTCGCCTTGCTCGGCGGCTTCAGGCATCGCTGTTCGGGGCCGCTCTTCAGTGGCTCCCTGCTGTGCCTCCTCTGCTACCGCAACTCCTGGTCGATGATCTACCACAACGACAACGCCCTGGTCCTGCACGCTCTGACGCTGGCCGTGTCGCCCTCCGCCGACGCCTGGTCGCTCGATGCGAGGTCGCGCGCCGATTCGCGGCACGACGACGCTGACTGGCGATACGGGTGGCCGATCCAGCTCATGAAAGCCGTCACGGCTCTCACCTACTTCCTCGCCGGTGTGGCCAAGGTCAAGGGCCCGCTCGGGCTTGCTTGGGCCAGCGGCGACGCGCTTCGCAGCCAGGTGGCGGTCGACGCGCTGCGCAAGGAGCTGCTCGGCTCGACCGCAGCGCCGCTGGGGGCCCGCTTGTACGAGCGCGTCGCGATCTACCGCGCGCTGGCGGTGGGCTCGCTGGCGCTCGAGCTCGGCGCGCCGCTGGCGCTCGTCAACGGGAGGCTCGCCCGGTTCTGGGCGATGAACGCGTTCCTGATGCACTGGGGCATCTACTTCGTGATGGGAATCAGGTTCCGGTACCAGCTCGCCGGGGTGATGTTCGCGTCCTACTTCGAGCCCGAGCAGGCGGTACGGAGGATCGCTCGACGATGAGCGTCTGCGTCCGCTCGCGCCCGCGGTCCGCGCCGATTCCCGGCGGCCGCTCCTACTTTTTGTTTCAGTCGCCGGGAGCCTCTCCGGTCCTCACCTACCTCTACGTCCCGACCGGGCTCTCAGCCGGGACTCGGGTCCTCGTGGTGATGCACGGAACGCTGCGCAACGCCCACGAGTACATCGAGGGGTGGACAGCGTGGGCCGAGCGCACGGACCACGTGGTCGTGGCCCCGACGTTCGATCGCGCCGCGTGGCCTGGGCGCAGTGGCTACCACCTGGGGAACGTGCTTCACGACGACTGTCGACGCGGAGCGCCCAATCACGAGGCAAGCTGGGCTTTCACGGTCGTGGAAGCGCTTCACGATCGGGTTCGGCGCGAGCTCTGCTTGAACGATCCTTCCTTCGCGCTCTGGGGACACTCGGCGGGAGGGCAGTTCGTGCACCGGTTCCTCCTCTTCAAGCCACGCGCGAGAATCCGGGCGGCAATCGCGGCGGGATGCGGGTGGTTCACCGTCCCCGACCTCTCGACGGCATTTCCCTACGGACTCCGCCATCCGCGGCTGGGATTCGCCGAAGAGGACGCCCGTCGCTACGTGCACGCGCCGCTCACGCTGCTGCGGGGAACGGTCGACACCACCCGCGACCCTCACCTGCGCACCAGCCGCGCCGCGGAGGCGCAGGGACCCAACCGCTACGAGCGGGCCGGTCACATGCACCGTGCGGCGAAGCGACTCGATCCGGACACGAGCTGGCGTCTGATCGACATCCCTGGCCTTGGCCACGACTGGATGGGCATGGCCACCGTCGCCCAGGCGCTCCTGGAGGCGGGGTGAGCACGCCGGGCCGGGAGCCGGAGGCAGACACGCAGCTCCCGCCGCTGCTCGCCGGGAAGCGGCCGCGGCGCCTGCTCGGTCTTGTCCTGAACGGCGTGGGGCAGGCGGCGGCCGCGATCGGGGGCGCCCTGCTCGTCAAGAACGTCTTCGACCGCGTCGTAGCCGGCGGCGCCGCAGGCTCTCTGGAGGCGCTCGCCCCGCTCGGGGCGGCGCTTGCTGGAACGGCCGTGCTCGTAGGCGTCCTTCGCTCACGCGAGCGCGCCGATGCCGAGCGACTCGGCCAGAGCTACGTCCACGCGCTGAGGAACGCGATGTACAGGCGGCTCTCGGACCTCGCTCCTCGGGCGCTCCAGGGCCGAAGCCAGGGCGCCGTGATGCTGCGGTTCGTGGGCGACCTGACGGCGATCGCCCGCTGGGTGAGCCTCGGGCTGTCGCGCGCGATCGTGGGAGGCACGTTCGTGGTCGGCGCGCTCGGCGCACTCGCCTTGATCTCGGCGGGGCTCGCTGCCGGCGTCACGGTCGTGCTGCTGCTCGGCGCCATCGCCGCTCTGGCGTCAGCGCGCTCGCTCCAGACGCGGTCGCGCGAGGCTCGTCGCAGGCGGGCCCGGCTGGCCGCGAACGTCAACGAGAAGGTCGGCTCGATCGGCGTAGTTCAGGTCTTCGGACAGACTGCGCGTGAGCGCGCGCGGCTCAAGGCGCAGAGCAGGAAGCTTCGCTACGCGATGATCGACCGCGCCCGCTCGGTCGGCCACCAGCGCGGGCTCGCCGAGGGCACGGCGATGATGGCCTCCGTCGCCGTCCTGATGGTCGGCGCCGCCGAGGTCGGCGCGGGACGCGCCACCCCGGGAACGGTGGTCGCCGCCATGACGATCGTCGGTCTGCTGGCCGGACCGCTGCGGGACCTGGGCCGGGTCAACGAGTACTGGCACAACTCCCGCATCTCGATGGAGAAGTGCCGAAGCTTCCTGGAGACTCCGAACCTGCTTCGTCACACGCCGGAGGCACCCGACCTCGAGCCCGGGCCGGGGCGCTTGGAATTCGAGGACGTTCATTTCGAGGGGTCGCTCAGAAGCGTCTCGGCCGTCGCAGAGCCAGGCAGCCTCGTGGTGGTCGTCGGACCCAACGGCGCCGGGAAGTCCACCCTGCTCTCGCTTGCGGCGCGGCTAATGGACCCCGACCGCGGCGTCGTGCGCCTCGATGGGCAGGACCTGGCCGAGCGTGGGGAAACCTCCGTCCGGCGAGCGATGTCGATGGTCGGTCCCGATCTGCCGCTGCTGCGGGGGACGGTCGAGGAGAACCTGCGTTATCGCTGTCCGGACGCCCCTCAGGAGGAGATCGACAGGGTGGCCGCGCTGTGCTCGCTCGACGGTCTTCTGGCGGAGCTGCCCGAGGGAATTGAGACGCGGGTCGTCGAGGGGGGAACGAACCTTTCCGCGGGACAGCGTCAACGGCTGTCCATGGCGCGCGCGCTGGTCGGCGAGCCAGCAGTGCTCCTGCTCGACGAGGCAGACGCGAACCTCGACGAGGAGGCCCGCGCGCTGGTCGACCGGATCGTCAAGACCCAGCGGGGTCGGAGGACGGTGCTGATGGTGAGTCATCAGGCCGCCGTGCTCGAGTGGGCCGACGCGATCTGGCACCTCGAGGACGGGCGCCTGGTCGACGCATCGGTGGCCGGTTCCGCTTCGCCGACCCCTAACGCGACAGGCTAAGGCCCGGCCGCAGTGATCTAGCCGATCGAATAGCCCATGCCGCGAACGGTCTGGATCGCGCCGTTGCCGAGCTTGCGCCTCAGGTAGCCGACGTACACGTCGACGACGTTCGAGCCCGGATCGTAGTCGTAACCCCACACGTGCGAGAGGAGCTGCTCGCGCGATAGGACCTGACCGGCGTGCTGCATCAGCGTCTCGAGCATCCTGAACTCCCGTGCCGTCAGCGACACGGAGCGTCCATCGACGCTCGCGCGCCGCCTGCGAAGGTCGAGATGCACGTCGCCGGCCTCCAGCACGGTCACCTCGCCGCTTCCTCCGCCTCTGAGCCGTACTCGGATGCGCGCCAGGAGCTCCTCGAACCGGAAGGGCTTGGTCACGTAATCGTCTGCCCCCTGGTCGAGTCCAGTCACCTTGTCACGGACGTCGTCGCGTGCGGTGAGGATCACGACCGGCATCCGCACTCCTCGGGAGCGAAGCTCGCGGAGCACCTCCGTGCCGTCCATGTCGGGAAGGCCGAGGTCCAGGATCGCCAGGTCGAACTCCTCGTCGTGGGCGACCGCGTTCGCCGACCGGCCATCGTGCACAGCGGTCGTCGTGAACCCCATTGCCTGCAGCCCCTTCTCGAGGAAGGCGGCGAGCCGCTCCTCGTCCTCGACGATCAGGATCCGGCTCATGCCGCTGGGCCCTCGTACAGCTGATCAACGGGGATCCGAACGGTGAATCGAGCTCCCGCACCTGGGCGGCTGTTCAGCGACACCCGACCGCCGTGCGCCTCTGCGATCGCACGAACGATCGCCAGTCCGAGGCCGCTGCCCGAGTGACGACTGCTTTCGGATCCCCGCTTGAAGCGGTCGAAGATCTCCTCTTGGCGTTCGGTCGCGATCCCTGGACCCTCGTCCGCCACCCACAGCGACGCCCATCTGCCGTTGATGCTGGTTCCGAGCGCGATCCGGTCGCCCTCCTGCGTCTGGGCGCTCGCGTTCTCGGCCAGGTTCATGATCGCCTCGGTCAGGCGTTGGCGGTCGGCCACCACCACGCCGTTGCAACTCGCCTCGAGCGTCCAATCGCGCGGTGCTAGGGCCCTCGCCTTCGATGTCAGCTCGTCGCCCAGCTCGCCGAGCTCGACGGTGTCGAGCCTGAGGAAATCGGGCCTCTCGGCGTTGGCCAGCAACGACAGGTCGGCCACGAAGCGGCTCATGCGATCGAGCTCGTCGGTGACGAGGGCGACCGTCTTCTGGCGCTCGACCGGATCGTCGTCGAGCAGCTCGAGGTGTCCGCGCACGATCGTGAGCGGAGTCCGCAGCTCGTGGCCGGCGTCGCGCGCGAAGTCCCGCTGGCTCTCGAACGCCGACTCAAGCCGGTCGAGCATGGTGTTGAAGGTGCCGCCGAGCTGCGCGAGCTCGTCGTGTCCATCGACTTCGATCCGGCGCGTCAGGTCCGTCTCGGTGATCGAGCGCGCCGTGTCGTCCAGGTTGCGCACGGGTCTCAGCACCCGGCCGGCGGCGGCGAAGGCGACGATCGAGCCGAACAGGAGAACCGAAGCGCCGACGATCGCCACCACCGACACGGCCTCGTTCACCTCCGCGCGCTCCTGGGCGGTGAAGTTCGCGACGACGAGCCGGCCGACTATCTCCCCGTTCTGCTTCACCGGCACCGCCACGTAGCGCGCGGGTCCGCCGGGCGTCTCGACCTCCGCGCGCTCGACCGTCCGGAGCGTCGAGAAGTGCTGCGTCAGTGCTTCGTCCTCCTCGAGCGGGGATACGGCCGAGCGCTGCGTGAGACGTGAGCCCTCGAACTTTGTCCCGGTGAAGGTGAGGATCTCCTCGCCCTCCGCAGGGACGTTGCGACGGAGGTAGGTACGGAACACCCCCTTGAGATTGTTCTCTTCGAGGAACTGCTCGCCGGTGCGCGGATCGATCCCTCGCTCCGCAAAGAGGGTGAATTCCTCGACCTCCTGTTGAAGCGTCTCCCGAATTCGCTCGTCGAGGCGAATCAGCAGCGCCTGCCGGATCGCCACCACGGAGATCGCCGTTGCGAACAGGAGCAGGAGGACGTAGGTGGCGACGATGCGAATCCGCACACCCGCAAGGGCGCGTCGCGCCCGCGAGCCGGCTAGCCGAGCCGGCTCACTCCGCCGCGCCAGCGACGCTCGCGGCGAGGAGGGTGTTCTACGCGACCCGGCCGAACGGGCCCGAAGCGCCAACGACGCCAGGCCGGGGCGCAGACGGCTCAATCGTCGCCGCCTCCGTCATCGTCGAAGCCGCCGTCGTCATCGCCCGCCGGGAAGCCGCGCCCGCCCCCCGAAGGACGTGTGGTGTCGTCGTCCCGGTCGGCCCCTCCGTCATCCCCGCCGTCATCCCCGCCGGTCCCTCCGTCGTCGCCGCTGCCGATCCCTGCGTTATCACCACCACCACCGTCATTCCCACCGCTCGGTGCTCCGCCCCGCGAGGCGGCCGTGCTCGGTGGCGGAGGGGACGCGGCACTGCCGCGAGCGGGCGCGAGCGCCGGGTCGGGTGGCGGCGGCGGAGCCGGCTCCTCGTCGGCGGCGTCGGCGGACGGAGCCGGGTCGCTCGGACGGTCGGGAGCGGTTTCCCCGTCGCGCCGTTCGCCGGCGCGGTCGCGGTCGTCGTCTCCGCGCTGGCGCTGCTCGGTCACCTGGGGATGGAGGTTGATCGGGTCGATCTCGTCGGAGTCGGCTTCGCTCACTAGCAGCGGTACAGCGGCCACTCCCGCGAGTGCGACGACGATCGCCACGGCGATTAGGAGCGTCTTGGTTCTCACCCGCCGGCATCCTCCCCACTCATGGTGAGGCGAAGGTGAGAAGACGATAAGACTTCTCTCACGTTGGCGCGCTCAGCGGCGCCCGAATCCCCGGCACTGCGGCTTGGGCGCCCCCGCTCGCTCAGGCCGCCTGCTCCACCCAGTGCCGGTACTGGCGCGCGTAGGCGCCTTCGGCCGCGATCAGCTCGTCGTGCGTGCCCTGCTCCACGACCCGCCCGCCGTCGAGCACGATGATCCGCCCCGCCCGGCGAATCGTGGACAGCCGGTGCGCGATCACCAGCGCCGTCCGCCCCGCGAGCAGGCGCCGCAGCCCCTGCTCGATGCGGGCCTCGGTGCCGACGTCCACGCTCGACGTGGCCTCGTCCAGGATCAGGATGCGCGGGTCGGCGGCGGCGGCGCGGGCGAAGGCCACCAGCTGTCGCTGCCCGGCCGAGAGTCGCCCGCCGCGTTCGCCGACGTCGGTGTCGTAGCCGTCGGGCATCTGCTCGATGAACTCGTGGGCGCCGACCGCGGCCGCCGCCGCTAGCACCTCGGCATCACCGGCCCCCTCGCGGCCGAAGGCGATGTTGTCGCGGATCGTGCCGGAGAAGAGAAAGCCCTCCTGCGGCACGACTCCGAGCTGCGAGCGAAGCGACCGCTGCGCGACCTCACGAAGGTCGTGGCCGTCCACGAGCACGCGGCCGGTCGTCGGATCGTAGAAGCGCGCCACCAGCTTGGCGAGCGTGGACTTGCCGGCGCCGGTGGCCCCCACGAGCGCCACGGTCTGTCCCGGCGGCACGACCAGGTCCACGTCGCGAAGGGCGTACTCGCCGTCCTCTCCTCCGTACGCGAACGACACCCCCTCGAGCGTGATCTCGCCGCGGACGGCCGGGAGCTCGCCCGCCGCCTCGTGCTCGACCACGTCGGGCTCCTCGTCGAGCAGCTCGAAGACCTTGTCGAGCGCCGCCATGCCCGCCTGGTAGGTCGTGTAGAGCTGCGACAGCTGCTGGATCGGGTCGAAGAACGTCTGCAGGTAGAACACGAACGAGGCGAGGATTCCGATCGTCACCGCTCCCGAGCCGCCGACGCGGCTCGCGCCGTAGAGGAGGATCGCCGCCGTCGCGACAGCGGACAGCAGCTCGACCGAGGGGAAGTAGGCGGCGTTCAGGCGCACGGTGCGCATGTTCACCTCGCGGTAGTCGTCGTTGAGCTCGGCGAACCGGTGCTCGTGGCGGCGCTCCTGACCGAAGGCGCGGACGATGCGGACGCCGGAGAGCGTCTCCTGTAGGTACGCGGTGACGAGCGCGATCTTCTCCCGAGTGAGCCTGTACGCGCCGGCGGAGGCGATGCGGAACGCGACGCTCCCTGCCAGCAGGAGCGGGAAGACGAGGAAGGTGACGAGCGCCAGGCCGGCGTCGAGGTAGAGCAGGATGACCGCGGTGCCGACGAGCGTCAGCGTCGAGGAGAAGAGGGTCACAACGCCGTCGGTCACCAGCTGGTCGAGCGCCTGCACATCGTTGGTGAGGCGCGAGATCAAGACGCCGGCCTTGTTGCGCGAGTAGAAGCCGATCGAGAGCCGCTGGAGATGCTCGAAGATTCGCGTGCGCAGGTCCTGGAGCGCGCGCTGGCCGACCCAGTTGACGAGGTAGGTCTGCACATAGGTGGCGCCCCAGTTGACCAGCGCCGCCACGAAGAAGAGGCCGACGATCACGGTCAGCGCCGATAGGTCGCCGCCCCTGATGCCGTCGTCGATCGCGCGGCCTGCGAGGTAGGGGGGAGCGAGCGCCGCGGCGGTGGCGATCACGAGCGCGACCAGCATCAGGACGACGCGCCCGCGGTAGGGCCGCAGCAGCGCGAGCACGCCCCTGAGCTTGCGCGCGCGCTCGTCCTCGCCGCGAAGCAGCCGCCACGCGGTCGCCATGCGCCGCCGGGCCCGGGCTGCGCGGGTCTCCGAGCTCACAGTCCCACCGCCTCCGGGGCTCGCGCGGAGGGCGCCGTCGCGCGTGCACCCTCCGCCGCGACGATCTCGCGGTAGAGCGGCGAGTCCTCCATCAGCTGCCCGTGGTCGCCGCGGGCGGCGATCGTGCCGGCGTCCAGCACCACGACCTCGTCCGCCGCCTGGATCGTGGACAGGCGGTGTCCGATCACGAGCGCCGTTCGATCCCGCAGCGGCTCCTCGAGCGCGGCCCTGATCTCCGCCTCCTTGGCGGGATCGACGCTCGACGTGGCGTCGTCGAGGATCAGGATGCGGGCGTCACGGACCAGGGCGCGGGCGATCGCGATCCGCTGGCGCTGCCCCCCGGACACCGTCAGGCCGCGCTCGCCGATCAAGGTCTCGTATCCGTCCGGAAGCGCCGCGATGAACTCGTGCGCCCCGGCGCGCCGCGCCGCGTCCTCGACCTCCTCCGCCGTCGCGTCGGGGCGCGCGTAGGCGATGTTCTCGCGCACCGAGGCGGAGAAGAGGAAGGCGTCGTCGGAGACGGACGCCACCGACCCGCGCAGCGACTCCAGGTCCACGCTGCGGACGTCGACGCCGTCGATCGCGACGCTTCCCGCCACCGGGTCGTATAGGCGCGGGACCAACCCCACCAACGTGGACTTTCCGGAGCCGGTCGCCCCGACGATCGCGACGGTCGTGCCGGGCTCGACGACGAGGTCCACGTCGTGCAGCACGGGGCCGGCACCGGCATAGGCGGCGGCGACGCCGCGCAGCTCGATGCGTCCGCCCCCGGCCGGTAGCGGCGGCGCTCCGAGCGGCGAGGTCAGCTCGGGCTCGCGGTCGAGCAGCTCGAAGACGCGTGTCCCCGAGGCCACCGCCCGCTGCGCCATCCCGAGCGAGACGCCGAGCCCCCTGAGCGGCCCGGCGAGCATCAGCACGTAGCCGTAGAAGGCGACGAAGTCGCCGATCGTGATCTGCCCCTCCACCGCTTGGCGCCCGCCCACGAGGAGCAGCGCGGCCAGCCCGAGGCCCGGAAGGAAGCCGAGCAGCGGGTTGTAGAAGGCCCGGATCCGGGTCGAGACCATCGCCTGGGAGAACACCCGCCCGACCCGGTGGCCGAACCGCGAGAGCTGGCGCGGCTCCTGCGCGAACGCCTTGACGACGCGCACCCCCGAGACGTTCTCCTCGGCCTCGGCGGTCAGCTCGGCGATCCGCTGCTGGACCTCCTGCTGGGCCGGACGGTTGCGCTTGCCGTAGCGAAACGCGAACCAGACCGTCAGCGGGAGGGGAGCGAGCGCCACGGCGGCCAGCAGCGGGTTGACCGCGAGCATGATCGTGGCCGCGACGACCAGCGTCACGAGCGCCTGGAGGATGAACACGAGACCGTAGCCGAGGAAGAAGCGCACCGACTGGAGGTCGACGGTGGACCGCGACATGAGCTGCCCGGTCTGCTGCGAGTCGAAGAACGCGAGCTCCAGCGACTGGAGGTGCGAGTACATGCGGTTGCGGAGGTCGTACTCGACGCCCAGGGAGACGCGCCCGGCCACGAGCCGGCGCACCACGCTGAACACGAGCCTCACCAGTCCGGCCGCGACGATCAGCGCTGCGAGCGGCCACAGCTGGTCGGCGCCGCCGCGGATGTCGTCGACCGCGCGCCCGACCAGATAGGGGATCAGCGCGCCCACTCCGGTCGCGACCGTCGCGAGCGCGAGCGATACGGCGACCCCTCTGCGATGGGGCCGCAGGAATCCGAGCAGACGCCAGAAAGTCCTCACAACCAATACTTTACTTTATGAAGCCACGGCTCCCGGGTCCCGGCGACAGTGACCCAGGAGCCGCTCGACCGCGTCGCGGCGGAAGTCGAAGATGCGCTCGAGGTCCCGGCGCACGAACAGGTTGTGCGCGAGGGCGCCCAACGGCCCGAGCGGAAGCCCATACTGGACGGTGTCGCGGATCACGGTGGCGCCCGCTCCGTCCGCCTCGAACTCGTGAGTGTGGTGCCAGAGCCGGTACGGCCCCTCCAGCTGCACGTCCACGAACCGCTCGCACGGCTCCCACGCCTCGATCCGCGTCCGCCACCGGACCGGGATGCGGTGAAGACGCAGCCGGTAGTCGATCAGAGCGCCGGGGCGCATCTCGATCGGACCCGGCGTGACGACGCGCAAGGCGAGCCACGGGGCGTGATGGCCTCGAGTCCCCGTGCGTCGGCGAAGAACGCGAACGCGTCTGCCGGCGATCGCGCCACTCGCTGCTCGCGCTCGAGCCGGTGGTGCCTCACCGAAGGGGTACGCGGCTCGGGGCGGGGGAGATCGCCGCATCCCGACGGGGTCTGCGTTGCAAGGGGCGCCCCCAGCATGGGTGCGGTCGCCAGGTTTGCCCCCCGAAAGCTGTGCAACCTCGCCAGAGGCGTCAAAACCTCATGCTTCCTACCTGATCCTGCTCACCAGACGAATGGTCGCCGGCACGGACAGCCGTTGGGCGCGAGCACGAGTGCGGGCACGGACGCTCGCGCTCGTGCTGGCGCTCACGGCAGCGATCGCTTTCGGCGGCGTCCTCCAGGCGTGCGGGGGCGGGCAAGGCGACGACGCCGTGGGGTCGATCACGGTCGGCCTCTCGGCCCCGCCCGACTCGCTCGACCCGGCGCTCTCCTTCAGCCCGGAGGTCTTCGAGTCCCTCTGGCTCGTGTACACGCCGCTCCTGACCTACGAGCACGCCGAGGGGGAGTCCGGGACGGAGCTGATCCCCGGCCTGGCCGAGGCGCTGCCCGAGGTGTCCGACGGAGGCCGGCGCTACGAGCTCCGCCTGCGCGCGGGCATCGAGTACTCGGACGGTACGCCGGTGCGCGCGAGCGACTTCGAGCACACGGTCAAGCGCGTCCTGGCGCTCGAGTCACCGGGCACGCCCTTCTTCAGCGGGATCGAGGGAGCCGACGAGTTTCTAAAGGCCGGGCGCCCGGACGACGACATCAGCGGGATCGAGGCCGACGACCGCACCGGGGAGATCGCGATCGAGCTGAAGGCGCCCGACGCGACCTTCTCCAACGTCCTGGCCACCACGTTCGCCGGCCTCGTGCCGGGCGACACCCCGGCGCGCAACATGACCCAGGAACCGCCGCCCGGCGTAGGCCCGTACCAGTTCGCCGGCGCCGAGCGAAGCGGAGGCTTCGCCCTCGAGCGAACCGCCGGCTTCGACCTCCCGGGCATCCCGGCGCCCGAGCTCGATGGCGTGAACGCGGAGGTCATCCGCGACGCCAGCCGCGCCACCGAGGACGTGATCTCGGGACGGCTCGACTACATCGTCAACCCGCCCGCGCCCGACCAGCTCGCCGAGGTCCGCGAGCGCTACGCGGATCGCTACGACGAGTTTTCCACCACGTCGATCTACTACTTCTTCATGCGCCCCGACCTCGAGCCCTTCGACGACCGCCGGGTCCGCCAGGCGGTGAACCTCGCGATCGAGGAGCGGGCGATCGTGCGGCTCTTCGGAGGCCTGCTGGAGCCGACCTGCAATGTGATCCCGCCCAGCGTGCCGGGCCACGAGCCGCTCGACCCCTGTCCCTATGGCGATCCGAACGGACCCGCCGACCTCGAGCGCGCGCGGCAGCTCGTGGAGGCCGCCGGCGCGACCGGAGAGCAGGTCACGGTCTGGGGCAACAGCGAGCCGGAGCCCGAGCGGGTCACCGAGTACCTGGCGGACGCGCTCAACCAGATCGGCCTCGACGCGGAGCCGCGCATCATCGGCCCGAGCGTCTACTTCCAGACCGTCGGCAACGAGCGCACCGAGGCGCAGATCGGTTTCGCCAACTACTTCCTCGACTTCCCGCACCCGGCCAACGTCCTGTCGATCGTGGACGGCGACCTCGTCCAGCAGCGCGCGACCTTGAACATCGGCCGCGTCGACGACCCGCGCCTGAACGATCGCCTCGACGATCTCCGCCGCGTCCCACGCGTGGAGACCGTCGAGGAGGAGTGGGCGGCGGTGGACGCCGAGATCGTCCGCCAGGCGTATGTCGCGCCCTTCGGCAACCGCAAGCTGACGACGTTCGTCTCCGAGCGGATGGACCCCGACTGCGCGCTCGTACATCCCGTCTTCGGCCACGACTACACGAGCTTCTGCCTCGATGGCTGATCGTGCCCGCAGAACGTCCTCCGGTGGGTCAAGCGGATCGCGTGACGGGTACGATCACGCCCGGACGATGGACGGCTCGGGCGGGGGGTCCAGTGAGCCGGGTGAGCGCCGCCTCGAGTTGACGATCTCGCAGGTCGCTGGCCGGCTGGGCGTGTCGCTCGGCACGGTGCGCCGGTGGGCGGACCACGGCCACCTGCGCTCGTACCGTACCCCGGGGGGCCAGCGCCGTTTCAGCGCCGAGGACCTGGAGCAGTTCGTCGCGTCGCTCGAGCGCCGCGACGGGTCCAGGCGCTGAGCACCGCGCTCCGCGGCGCTACGCCGAAGCACCCTCCGCCGACGCGGCCTCGCCGATCCTCCGCTCGAGGGCGAGCTCATGGTCGAAGTCGGCGCCGCCGGCGTGGCGGTACTCGGTGTCCGTCCCCTGGAGCACGCCCGCCAGCGCCTCGACGTAGCGGCTCTCGAGCTGCCTGCCGGCCACCCTTCGCAGCTCGGTGAGCGCCTCGAAGGAGCTCATCCGCACGCGGTAGGTGTCCTCCGCGGTCAGGGTGTCGTACACCTCGGCCACGGCGATGATCTTCGCGACCTCGGGGATCCGCTCGTCGGTGAGGCCGGCGGGATAGCCGCGCCCGTCGAGGCGCTCGTGGTGGGTGCGGATGATCTCCGCGATCGGGCCGTAGACGCCCAGGTCCTTCAGCATCGCCGCGCCGAGCTCGGGATGGCGCCGGATCCCCTTCCAGTCGGTCTCGTTCAGGTTCACCCCGCGCTCCATCACGCGGTCGGACAGCGCGAACTTGCCGACGTCGTGGAGCAG
>JBPCMT010000090.1:0-8270 GCA_051001995.1 Thermoleophilaceae bacterium | reverse complement strand
GGGCGCGCGCGATCCTCGATCGCCACGGCGCCGGCGAGGCCCAGCTGTGGCCCACCGAGGTCGGTTGGCGCGTCGCGCGGCCCGGTCGCTTCGCCGTGCCGACCGAGGCCGAGCAGGCGCGCCGTCTCACGCGCTTCGCCACCGCGGCCGAGTCGCGGCGAGAGAGCCTGCGGCTCGGTCCCCTCGTCGCCTTTGCGCTGCGCGACAAGATCACTCCGCGCACCGGTAGCTTTGACGGCTGGGGGCTCCTGCGCCTGGACGGGAAGCCCCGGCCCGCGTGGAGCGCCTGGTCGGCCGCAGCTCGCGCGTCCGCGCCGGTGGCGCTGCCGTCGCGAGCGACGTGCCCCGGCGACCCTGCCTGAGGCGACGCGGCCCCCGCCGGGCCCACGGCGTAAGCGCTCAAGCCGGCTCGACGTCGAGCACCGCGATCGTCCGGTAGGTCGGAGCGCGGTCGCCCCCGCGGACGAGCCGCAGCGCCGCCCGGGCCGCTCGCCGGGCGCGCGGTCGGCCTCGCTCCCGGGCGCTCCCAGCGAGTGCCGCCCGTACGAGCCGCGCGGCTGCGCGGCCCGGCCGCCGCGCCTCGGCGCGCACGATCCGCTCGTGGGCGGCCACGCTCTCGTTCCCGATCAGCCGGACCCGGCCGTGCGGGCGCAGCGCCGCCTCGATCTCCGCCGTCTCGGGGAAGCCGTGCTCGAGGTGCTCCTCGAGCCAGCCCGGCAGCCGCCCGAGGCGGCGGCGGTAGAGCTCGGCCAGGCGCGCGTCGGCGGCGAGCGCCGCGGCCTCGGCGGGCCCGGCGACGATCACGCGCCGCGCGCTCACGCGGCACATCTCGGCGAGGATGGTCGCCCGGTCGTCCGGGGCGACGTGCTCGAGCACGTCGACGGCCACGGTCACGTCGAAGGAGCGATCGGGGAAGGGCAGCCGCCGGGCGTCGGCGACCAGCCGGTGCGCGGCGTCCTCGAGCGGCCCGCAGGCGCTCCCATAGTCGTCGTAGCTCGTGTCGACGGTGGTCACCGACCAGCGCGGACCGAGCCAGGGCGCGAGTCCGGCGCTGCCGCTGCCGACGTCGAGCAGCGTCTGCCCGCCGGTCTCGCGGGCGAGGGCGAGCACGGGCTCGAAGCGCACGAGCTGGTTGAGGGCGATGCCGGCCCGAGGGCCGTCCGCGCGGGGAGGCGAGCTGGCCGCGCGCGCCTCGCGGGTGGCGCGGGGAACGAGTCGCGCCCCGACGCGCGGCACCCGGTGAGGCTGCTCCGCCCGGTGCGCCCAGAAGGCCTCTCGAAAGGTCTGGTGGCACAGAAAGCGCCACGCCTCCTCGCGCAGTGCGACCGGCCACCGGGGCAGGGCGGCGAGCGCGGTCAGCCCGCTCGCCTTGAGACGGTGCCGCGGCCTCGGCCGGGAGGGTCTCCGCCAGTCGGGGTGGCGCTCGACGATCATCGCGCTCGCTCGGCCGACGGTCCACATGCGCCGCAGCAGGCTCGGCAGGTCGGTCGGGTGGTAGTGCTCCGCCACGGCGGCGGGCTCGTAGGCGAGAGCCATGCCGGCTCGCTCGAGCCGTAGCCCGAGCTCGATGTCCTCTCCGGCGGCGTTACGGAAGCTCTCGTCGAAGCCGCCCACCGCGCGCAGGAGGCCGGCCTTGGCCGAGACGTTCGAGGTGAAGAAGAAGCTCCCCCCGAGCTGCTCGTGGTCGCGGATGTCGTCGTAGCCGAACTGCAGCCCGCTGGCCTCGAGCCAGCGCATGAACGGCAGCGAGTCGAGCGGCGGCGCCCAGACCACGCGCCCGAGAAGGGCGTCGGCGCGCGCGGTGCGGCGAGCGTGGAAGGCGCGATGGTGGACGAGGAGATCGTCGCGCGGCCAGGTGTCGTCGCCGAGGAAGAGGCACACCGGGGCGCGGGCGCGCTCCACCCCGCGGTTGCGGGCCGCCGCGGGCCCGGAAGACTCCTGCTCGATCAGCATGAGCTCGAGCTCCGACTCGGCGGCCAGGGACGAGACCGCCGCGGGCGTGCCGTCGTCGGAGCCGTCGTCCACCACGATCACCTCGACGGCTCCCGTCCCGCCCGCCTGGTCGGCCAGACGGCGGAGCGTCTCGAGAAGCACCTCGCGCCGGTTGCGAGTGGGGATGATGACGCTGAGCTCAGTCACGCTCGGGAGGGCGCGTCCGCTCGTTGGGATGATCCGAGCGATGCACGAGCCCTCCGAAGGCAAAGCTAGCGCGCGGTGAACCTGTTCCTGATCGGCCACTCGCCCGCCTGTCGGGCGGAGGCCGCGTCCGCGGAGGCAGCGCTGCGGAGCCTCCTCGACCGGCTGCCCGAGCTCGGTCTCGACGAGGTCAGCACCTGGCGAGCGCCGTCCGGGTGTCTCGCCGCGGCGTGGAGCGCTCACCCGTCCGACCGCGTCGGAGGGGTGAGCTACGTCCACGCCGAGGCCGACGCTCTCGCGCTCTTCGCCGGCCGGCCGATCCGCTGGACCGGCGAAGCAGAGGCGGACGGACGCGGTCCGCTCGATCCTCGGTTCTGGCTGAGGATCGCGCGCACGGGCGCCGGAGCGGACGCGCTCGACGGGCGCTTCGCCGCCGCCGCCTACGAGGACCGCTCGCGCCGGCTCGAGCTACGCACCGATCCGGTCGGTGCCTACCCGCTGTTCGCCGCCGAGCGGGACGGGGTGCGCTGGATCGCCAACAACCCCGAGGCGCTGAGGGCGCTGATCGGCCGCACGGGCATGCGGCATCGAGCTCTGGCCAGTCTGATCGGGGGAGGCTGGTCGCTCGAGGGGCATCCGGTGTGGGAGGACGTCGAGCGCCTCGAGCCCGGCGTGCACGTCCTGTCCGCGGACGAGGCGGCTCACCACACGAATTCGCTGCCCGCCGAGGAGGTGGGCTCGCTCGTCGGTCGCTCCTTCGACGCCGCCACCTCCGCGACCCTGCTCCGCGCGGCGACGCGAGCGCTGGCCGACTGGCCGAGCCGCCCGAGCATCGTGCCGATCACCGCCGGCCGCGACTCGCGCCTCGTCCTCGCCGCCGCTCTGGCCGAGGGGATCGACTTCGAGGCGGGAACCCAGGGCTACCCGGGCTTGGCGGACTACGACGTCGGCCGCGCGGTCTGCGCGCGCGCGGGCATCGCGCACCGAGTACTGCCCGGCGATCCCTGCGGCGACGCGTTCAGCGCGCCGTCGAGGGCGGCTTCCTTCACCGAGCTCGCCTCCGCGGGCACCGCTTCGCTCGCCGACGGCGTCCGCTCCGCCTGCGATGCCGACATCTCACGCTTCGACGCGGGCCCCGGCGTCTTTCCCCTCGGCCCGCGGGAGGGCACGCTACCGCTCGTCCACACCGGCCAGGGCGGCGAGCTCTCGCGCGCGTTCTACGGAGTGGGGGAGGCCAGCACGGACCGCGACGCCCTCGCCGGCCGCCTCTACCGGCTGTTCACCGGGAGCCGGCCGTGGCGGCCAGAGCTGCTCTCCGAGCCCGGACGCGAGGCCGTACGCGAGGACCTGAGAGGCTGGGTCGGCCAGAGACTGGACTCCGGCTGCTCGCCGGCGGCCATCCCGGACCTCTTCTACTTCGAGAAGCGCATGGGTACCTGGGCGGGCGCGACCCAGGGCTGCGTCGAGTACGTGCAGGACAGCACCTCTCCGCTCTGGAGCGTGAGGTTGCTCCCGCATCTGCTCGGGCTCCCCGCCGCCCAGCGCGCCGGCGAGCGCTTTCACCGGCTCGTGCTGGATGCGCTCGCGCCCGCGCTGGCCGAGGAGCCGATGGACGGGGGCCGCCCCTGGGCGCCCGCGCCGCAACCCCGGTGGCGGCGGCGACTGCGACCGGCCCAGGTGCTCGCCCGCAAGGCCCGGGACGAGCTCGTGCGGCGCGCGGCGCCCATCGATCCCCGAGGGCGAGTCGCGCCGGAGCATCCCTTGGCGCCGGTGCTCGCCGCGGTCCGCGAGCGCGCCCTCGAGCAGGGCGATCACCCAGCCTGGGCCGTGCTCGACCGCGCCCGCGTCGAGCGGCTGCTCGACCGCGACGCGCGCACGCTCGACGGAACGCGCTGCCAGTACGTGTGGCGGCTCGCCACCGTGTTCCTTCCGAGCGGAGGACCCTAGGCGCCTCTCCGTCGCTCCTCACAGGACCAGCGAACGCCACCGTACGCTGCCTCGCAGAAGCGAGACGAGTCCCACCGCGTCGCGGGCGGCGAGGACGGCCGCCACGCCCGGCCCCCGCTTCCCCCAGTGCCTCGCCGTTCGCCGCAGCGACCACGCGTAGGGCGAGGCGGCGACGAGCGGCAGCGGCGAGCGAGCCGCCAGCGCCGCCGCGCCCGCGAGCACGGCGACATCGAACGCGGCGTTGCGGCGACTCAGGAAGATGCGGGCGAAGAAGAGCGTGCGCCGGATCTCGGGGACCTTCGCCGCGATCGCCGGGAAGTAGCGCAACCGGCGGCGATCGAGGATCACGTCCAAAGGTCGCTGGGCGAAGACGGCGTGGTGGACGAGCGCCTCGGAGCAAAAGGCGATGCGCGCGCCGGCCCGGCGCGCGCACCAGCCGAACCACACGTCCTCGGCGAGCGGCTTGCCGACCTCGGGCTCGAGCCAGACCTCGAAGCCGCCGAGCGCCTCGAAGAGCTCCCGGCGCACGAACAGGTTGGCCGTCTCGTAGAGGCCGCTCTCCCGAAGGATGGCGAGCGTGCGGTCGTACGGCGTGCGCTTCGCCCCCGGATCCGGTCGCACGGCGCCCTGGACGAGGTCCGCCTGCTCGAGCGCGGCCAGCCCGGCCGCAAGCCAACCGCTGTGCGGGAAGCAGTCGGAATCGGTGAAGCAGAGGACCGCGCCGCGGGCAGCCTCCGCGCCCCGGTTGCGCGCGGCCGCCGGTCCGGCCTGCTCCTGGCGCAGCACGGTCACCGGGCCGGGCCCACGTTCGGCGATCGCGGCGCTGGCGTCGGCCGAGCCGTCGTCGACGACGATGACCTCATAGGCCTCGGTTGCCTCCTGGCGCGCGAGCGCCGAGAGCGCCGCCGCGAGCGTCGCCGCCCCGTCGTGGACGGGAACGATGACGCTCGCCCTGACCGCGGCACGGCCTGGCTCCCCCGAGGTGTCAGCCGCCACGTCGAGATCCCAAGTAGGCCACGCGCGGTCTAAGGCGTCTGAGGGCCACCCCACGCCCTCCGCCGCGCCAGCGCCGCGCCGAGGCCCTGACGCGGCTCGAGCTCGACCCGCCGCCTCCCAGCGGCGCCCGACCGCCGGGCCGAGCGCCACTCGCGCAGTCCCCGCAGGCGCCCGTGCAGGGGGGCGAGGGTGCGGTCACGCGCCATCGCGTAGGCGATGTAGGCGATGTCGTAGGCGACCATCGCGGGCGCGTATGGGAGGAGCTGCCCGAGGCAGGCGTTGCGAGCCAGCAGGCGGACGCGGTTTCGGCCCACCAGCTCGTACTTGAAGTCCGAGATGTGGCGCGTCGTCATCGAATGGTGGTGCCAGACGACGGCGTCCGGGGCGTAGAGCGCCCGCCAGCCGTGCATGCGCGCTCGCCAAGCCGCATCGGCGTCCTCCAGGTAGATGAAGTACGGGTCGTCGAGGGCGCCGATCTGGTCGAGCACCCTTCGTCGCCAGAGCACCGCGCCGCCGCTGGCTCCGAAGACCTCGATCGGCTCGCGCTCACTGTGGCTCACCGGCGAGCCGAGCAGCCTGTCGTAGGCGATCCCGAGCCGGTCGACTCCGATGCCCGCCGAGTTGATCGTCTCGGGACGGTCGGCGAAGCGCATCTGCGCCGCGACCGAGCCGATGTCGTCGGCGGTCTCGACGACGCGCAGGAGCTCGAGCAGGGTGCCCGGCTCGAGTGTGGCGTCGTTGTTGACCAGGGCGACGAACTCGCCGCTCGAGCGCTCGAGGCCCACGTTCACCCCGCCCGTGAACCCGCGATTCTCGGGGAGCTCCGTCAACAACACCCGCGGGAACTCCGCCCGCACGAGTGCCCCCGACCCGTCGCCCGAGCCGTTGTCCACCACCACCAGCTCGGTCTCCCCGTCGACCCGGGCCAGTGCGGTCTCGAGCGAGCGCAGGCACGCGCGCAGCAGCTCCGGCTGGCGCAGGTTCAGGACTATCACGCTCAGCAGCGTCATCCGCGGAGCTCCGGGGAGTCGGACGCCTCGTAGCGGAACGGCAGGTCCTCGGCGACCTCGCGCAACCGCGGAGCGGCGGCGTCGCGGGCCGAGGGGATGAGCTCGAGGCCCTCGGGCCAGGCGATCCCGAGGTCCGGGTCGTCGTAGGCGATGCCGCCCTCGGAGGCCGGGTCGTAGTAGGCGTCGCAGCGGTAGACGACGTCGGCGAGCTCGCTCAGCACGCAGAAGCCGTGGGCGAAGCCGACCGGGCACAGGAGCTGGCGCAGGTTCTCGTCGTCGAGCGCGAAGGCCTCCGACTGCCCGAAGGTCGGCGAGCCGCGCCTCAGGTCGACCACGACGTCGAGGATCGCCCCCGCCGAGCAGCGCACGAGCTTCGCCATCCCCTCGTCGCGCGGGCCGCCGCGCGACTGGAAGTGCATCCCGCGTACGACGCCCCGCCGCGAGCGCGAGTGGTTGTCTTGCACGAACTCCTGGCCGATGCCGAGCTCCGCCCACTCCTCGCGGCGATAGCTCTCGTGGAAGAAGCCGCGCTCGTCGCGAAGGACCCGCGGCTGGACGAGGACGGGGCCGTCGAGGCGCGTGTCGAGTCGCTCGGCCATGCGGGGCGGATTGTAGGTTCGGTGGGGCGGCCTGGTTACGCTGCCCCTCCGCCCTTCCATGCCGCCCCGTCCAGATCATCCCCTCGAGCGCGCCGGGGCCTCCGCGACGCCGTGAGCGTTCCGCCACCGGCCACCCGCGAGCGGTCCGCGCGGTCCGCTCCTCGCCCGCTGCGGACCCTCGCCGTCTTCCACGTCGCCGAGGCCTCGGGCCCCGCCTACTCCCTACGCCCGCGGCTCGAAGCCCTCGCCGCTCACGGCGGCTCGCTCGAGGTCCTGGCGCCGGGGGAGGGATCGCTCGCCCGGCTCTACGGCGATCTCGCTCCCGTGCGAGCCCTCGCCTACGAACCTCTGACCGTTCCGCGGACGCCGCGCGAGGCGGCTCGCGCCCTCGCGCGCTTCGTGGCCGAGGTCCGCCGCCTGCGCCGCGCGCTGCGGCGCGCGAGGCCCGACCTCGTCGTCGTGGTCACCGCCGTTCTTCCCGCCGCGCTCCTCGCGGCTCGTCTCGAAGGCCTGCCGACGATCGTCTACGTCGGCGAGATCTTCGACAAGGGCCATGTCGGCGGGGGGTTGCGGGCCCTCGGCGGAAGGGCGATCGCCCGCCTGTCGGAGGCCCTGGCCGACCGGCTCGTCTGCTGCTCGCAGACGGTGGCCGCGCAGTTCCGCCGGCCCGGGCGCGCGGTCGCCATCTATCCGGGGATCTCCGCGACCTACGCCGACGGCGACGGTGCCAGCTTCCGCGCCCACCACGGGCTCGAGGACGCCGAGCCCGTGATCGCCGTGGTCGGCAACGTCTCTGCGGGGCGGGGGCAGGACGTCGCGGTTCGCGCCCTCGCGCACCTCCTCGAGCGACTCCGGAGGGCGCGGCTGGTGATCGCCGGTCTTCCGCATCCGCGCCCCGTCGACGAGGCCTTTGCGGCCGAGCTCCGGCGCCTGGCCCGCGAGCTCGGCGTCGAGCGCTCCGTCGTCTTCGCCGGGGCGGTCGAGCGGGTGGCCGACGTGTACGCGGCCTCCGACGTCGTCGTCAATCCCGCTCGCTTCAACGAGCCGTTCGGCCGGGTCGCCCCCGAGGCGCTCATGGCCGGGCGACCGGTGGTGGCCAGCGCGGTCGGCGCCATCCCCGAGGTTCTGCGCGACGGCCGCGACGCGCTGCTCGTAGCTCCCGACGACCCGCGGGCCCTCGCCGAGGCGATCGGGCGCCTCGTCGAGGACGCCGAGCTGCGCCAGCGGCTCGTCGCGGAGGGCCGGCGCCGTGTGCAGGCGGAGTTCGCGGAGGAGGTCGGCGTCGAGGCCTTCGCCCGCGTGGTCGGCGAGGTTCTCGCCGAGCGAGCTGGCTCGCGGGGGCCCGATCGCTCGAGCATGGGTGCGCGCCGGCGCACCGGTTGATCCCCGCGAACGCCCGATCTGGCCTCTGACTACCCTTCCCGCATGGCGCGCTCCCTGGTCACCGGCGGCGCTGGCTTCATCGGCGCGCACGTCGTCACGGCGCTCTGCGACCGCGGCCACGAGGTCGTCGCGCTCGACGACCTGAGCGGGGGTTTCCCCGACAACGTCGACGAGCGCGCGCGCCTCGTGGAGGGCTCGA
>JBPCMT010000089.1:0-6012 GCA_051001995.1 Thermoleophilaceae bacterium | reverse complement strand
GAGCTCGGGCCGGAGTACCACGTCTCTCCCTCGGGTGCTTGCTGGGCTGACCTTGCGTCGCCCGCCCGCGCCTCCGCCCCGCTGCTCCCGCAGGCCGTCGACGGGCACGAGCGGAGCGCTCCGCCGGACGACGCCCGAGCCGTCCGGTAGTCGCGCCCGGGCCGGCTGCCTATACTCGATTTCCGGACGGGCGGGTCGCTCCCCGCCGCCGGCGCTACTGGACGCCGTCGCCGGTGTTGCATGTCTTCGACAGGGGCCGGCACGAGCGGGAACCGCCCGTCGAGCGGGTCGCGGCCGGCGCCGCGTCCCTGGGGCAGTAGGAAACGACCATGACCATGCGTACCCACAGGAAGCGGTTCGGCGTGATCGCGGCGGCCACGGCGCTCGCCGCGGCTGGGCTGCTGGGCGGCCTCGGCCCAGCCGGCGGCGCCGACGACGCCCGCGCCCGCCCGGGGGACCGTCCGAACGTCGTCGTGATCATGACCGACGATCAGGATGCGAAGTCGGTGCGGGTGATGCGCGGCGTCAGGCGCCAGCTCGGCGGGAGCGGTGCCACCTTCCAGAACTTCTTCGCCACGTTCCCGGTCTGCTGCCCGTCCCGGGCCACCTTCCTGACCGGCCAGTACGCGCACAACCACGGGGTCCGGGGCAACACGCCGCCCAACGGCGGCGTCCAGGCGTTCAACGACTCGCGCACGCTCCCGATCGCCCTCCGGCGGGCCGGCTACCGCACCGGCTACGTCGGCAGATACCTGAACGGCTACGACTCGCGCGAGGTGCCGCCCGGCTGGAGCGACTGGCGCGTGGGCGTCGGCAAGGGCGCGTTCAAGATGTACGACTACAACCTGAACGAGAACGGCCGCTTCGTCCGCTACGGGCGCAAGCCGGCCGACTACCAGACCGATGTATACGCGCGCAAGGCCACGCGCTTCATCTCGAAGAGTGGCTCGAAGCCGTTCTTTCTCACGTTCGCGCCGATCGCTCCGCACGGCGACCCGACGCGCACGCGTCCGCCCAACCCGGAGCCGGCCCCGCGCGACCGCGGCGCGTTCGCCGACGAGCCGCTGCCCTCGCCGCCGTCGTTCAACGAGCTCGACGTCTCGGACAAGCCGCAGTTCGTGCGCAAGCAGGATCGCATCACGGCCGCCGAGCGCGGCAAGCTCGAGCGCCGCCACCAGGACCGGCTGGCGAGCCTGCTCGCCGTCGACGACGCCGTCAAACGCATCGTGGCCGAACTCCGTGACGCGGGTGAGCTGCGCGACACGCTGATCATCTTCACGTCCGACAACGGATACCTGCTCGGCGAGCACCGCCTGGTCGCGAAGGGCAATCTCTACGAGGAGAGCGTCGGGGTACCGCTGATCATGCGCGGGCCCGGCATCCCGCGAGGCGTCACGCGCCCCCAGATCGCCGGCAACATCGACCTGGCCCCGACGATCCTCGACTTCACCGGCGTCCAGCCGCTGCGGGTGATGGACGGGCGCTCGCTGCTCCCGCTCGCGCGCCGGCGCGGGGCGGCGGCAGACCGCGACATCCTGCTCGAGAACCAGCACTCGACCGCGCTCCGTACGCAGCGCTACATGTACGCCGAGCACCCGGGCGGCGAGCTCGAGCTCTACGACCTCCGCAGCGACCCCTTCCAGCTGCGATCGCGCCACGACGATCCGGCCCTCGCCGGCGTGCGCGCGACGCTTGCGCAGCGCCTCGCCGAGCTCGAGGACTGCGCCGGGCCGAGCTGCCGGTAGGCGGGCGCGAGGCGTCCGCGCCGGCGGCGCTCGCGAAGGCCTCGGGCCCGCCCGCCCCGCCGCCCGAACCCGGTTGAGCGGGCCACCCGCGGGCTACACTTTCCCGCGTGCCGAGCGCCGCTCAGACCCCGGTCCAGACCGAGTGCCGTCGCTGCTGCTCGTTCTGCGATCGCCTGGTCCATCCGTCGGGCTGCATCGAGGCGGGATGCAAGTACCTCTACCTCTACGACGACGAGCGCTCGGGCACGCGCTACATGGGCTGCCTCAACAAGATCTTCAAGGTCGAGATCGACGTCGGACTGTTCGAGCAGGCGGAGCTCACCCGCCACGGCTTCGGCGGAGTGAGGATGACCGGCAGGCCCCTGCCCCAGTGCCGGGCGACCGTGGAGCGCGCCTACATCGGAGATGGTGAGGCGTTCGAGTGCGTGAACCCGGGCTTCTTCGATGTCGAAGCCGATGAGCTCGGCGCCAGGCCGGCCGCCGCGGCCGAGTCCGAGTTCGACCTGCGCGACTCGCTCTAGCGCGCCGCCATACCCTCGGCGCGCAGCTCCCTGGCGATCTCGATCTGACGCGCGTCGGGCCCGCGGCCCTCGGGCCCGGGCACCTCGAGCAGGGCGGGCAGGCCCTCGAAGCGCGGCTCCGACAAGAAGGCGCTGAGCCCGCCGCGGCCGAGCTCGCCCTCCGGGAGGTTCGCGTGGAGGTCGCGGTTGGCGCCGAGCCCGACCCTCGAGTCGTTGACGTGCAGGCAGCGGACGCGCTCGAGGCCGAGCTCGCGCTCGCAGTCGTCTACGACGCGCGAGAGGCCCGAGGCGTCGCGAACGTCGAACCCGCTCGCCAGCAGATGGCAGCAGTCGAGGCAGACGCCGACGCGCTCTGCACCGCCGGCGCGATCGATCAGGTCCGCGAGCTCCGCGAACGAGCGGCCGATCGTGCCCTGCATGCCCGCGGTGTTCTCGAGCAGCAGCGGGCAACGCTCGGACTCGGCGAGCGCGGCGCGGATGCAGTCGGCGATGCGCGGCAGGCACTCCTCGAGCGGCTCGCCGGCCTGCGAGCCGGGATGGAGCACCACGCCGTCGGCGCCGGCGGCATCGCCGAGGCGCAGCGCGTGGGCCAGCGAGATCGCCGACTTGCGGCTGATCTCGGGGTCGCGCGAGGCGCAGTTGATCAGGTAGACGGCGTGAATCACGAACGAGCGGATCGGTCCGTCGGCCATCAACTCGCGAAAGCCGGCGACGTCCTGCTGCTTGTGGTTTGTCGGCCGCCAGGCGCGCGGGTTCTGGTGAAAGACCTGGATCGCGTCGCAGCCGCGCTCGACGCCGCGGGCGTGCGCGTTAGGCAGCCCGCCCGCGGGCGAGACATGACCGCCGATTAGCATCGAGGCGTGACCGGGTCCATGAGGCTGCGCTTCGCCCCGTCGCCGACGGGCGCTCTACACATCGGCGGCGCGCGGACGGCACTCTACAACTGGCTCCTCGCACGAGGGTCGGGAGGGACGCTGATCCTGCGGCTCGAGGACACCGACCGTGAGCGCTCGACGCCCGAGAACGTCTCGCAGATCCTCGACGCGCTCGCGTGGCTCGAGCTCGACTGGGACGAGGGACCGCTCTCCCAGTCCGAGCGCGCGGAGCGCCACCGCGCCGAGATCGCGCGGCTCGTGGCAGAGGGACACGCCTACGAGCACGAGGGGGCGGTCCGTCTACGGGTCCCCGACGAGGGCCTGACGACCGTGCGCGACGCGATCCGCGGCGAGATCGCCTTCGACCACGCCGCGCTGGAGGACTTCGTCATCGCGCGCTCGGATGGCAGCCCGCTCTACAACCTCGCGGTGGCGGTGGATGACCGCGACATGGGCATCACCCATGTCGTCCGCGGCGACGACCACCTGTCGAACACCCCCCGCCAGCTGATGGTCCAAAACGCGCTGGGCGTCACGGAGCCGCCGCTGTACGCGCACCTGCCGCTGCTGCACGGGACCGACGGCAAGAAGCTCTCCAAGCGCCACGGCGCCGCTTCGGTGCAGGAGCTGCGCGAGAGCGGCTACCTCCCCGAGGCGGTGCGCAACTACCTGGCGCTGCTCGGCTGGGGCTACGACGCCCAGACGACGTTCTTCACAACCGACGAGCTGGCCGAGCGCTTCTCGCTCGAGCGGGTGTCGCGCTCGCCGGCGGTCTTCGACGAGCAGAAGCTCCGCTGGATGAACGGCCACTACCTGCGCGAGATGGAGCCCGGCGAGCTGGCGCGCAGGCTCGAGGACCGGCTCGCGACGAGCGGCCTCGGCCCGGCAGCGGCGGTGGCGCAGGAGAAGATGCAGACGCTGGCCGATTTCTGGCCGCTCGCCGGCTTCGCGCTCGAGCGCCCGCCGATCGAGGAGAAGGCGTGGACCAAGGTGATGCGTGACGGAGCCCCCGAGCGCCTCGAGCGCGCCCGTGCCGCCCTGGCAGGGGTCGAGCCGTTCGATGCCGACGGCGTGGAGGGAGCGCTGCGCGGGGTGGTGGACGAGCTGGGCGTCAAGCCCAAGGAGGTGTTCCAGCCGGTGCGCGTCGCGCTCACCGGGAGCACCGTCTCGGCCGGCATCTTCGAGTCGGTGGCGCTCGTCGGCCGCGACGAGGCGCTGGCGCGGATCGACGCGGCGCTCGAGCGCGCCCGGTCAGCCTGAGGCGCGCTCCCGGGCGCGGTCGGACCGTTCGGTCGCCGGGACGGAGTCCCGCGATCCGAGCCGTGACCTGATCGCCAGCACGGCGAGCGCCGCGCCGAGGGAGTCGATCCCGACGTCGATCGGCGATCCGTTGCGACCGGCGACGAACGTCTGGTGGTACTCGTCCACCGCGCCGTATGCGACGGCCAGGCCGAAGGCCACCGCGAGCGCCGCCCGGTCTGCGAGCCGCGCGCGGAGGGCGCGCCAGCACAAGAAGCACAGGAGCGCGTACTCGCCGGCGTGGATCAGCTTGCGACCCACGAGGTCGATCACGCCGAGCCCGGACGAGAGGTCCGGCTGCGAGGAGAAGAACCAGATCACCGCCACGAGGACGAGTGGCGGCGCCCACGGGTCGAGCCGCGACATCGCCGCTCTCATCTAAGTTCCGCCGCGATGCTGACGATCACGAGCAGGTCACCGTACGCGGTCCGCGCGCTGTGCGAGCTCGCCCGGCGCGGCGAGGCGGCCCCGGTCCCGATCGGCGAGATCGCCCGCCGCCGCGACATCCCGGTCCAGTTCCTCGAGGGCCTGTTCGCGACGCTCCGGCGCGCCGGCCTGCTCCAGAGCCAGCGCGGTGTGAAGGGCGGCTACTCGTTCGCCCGCCCGCCGGCGGAGGTCACCGTGCTCGAGGTCGTGCAGCTGCTCGAGGGCGACCTGCGCGCCGAGGCGGCCGCCGCCGGGCCGATCTGGATCGACGCCGTGGAGGCGGCGCGATCGGTCCTCGAAGGCACGACGATCGCGGAGGTCGCCGAGCAGGAGGCGCGCTCTGAGAGCGCGCCGATGTACTACATCTGAAAGTCGGCGCACCCTAGAGCGGGACGCCGCTCGACAAGCTGGTTTCAACCGCTGGGGCACCGCCCAGAACCGCCCCCACAGGGGTGCCGGCTGCAGCGCAGTTGCAGCGCAGGCGCGAGCGAGCTGGGGATGAGCAGCGCGAGCCTGATGGCGGTACTGCTTGACCCGGACCTCGCCCGCCACCTGGTGCTGGCCACTTCGCCGCTACCGCGACGACCTCGCCCACCGAGGGTTCGCCCGGCCGCCCGGCCTAGCAGGCCTTGAGGCATTGGCCGAGGAAGTGGCCACAGGGAGCCAGGCGCAGCCACGGGCGGCTCGCAGCCGGATGCCGGATGACCATGGCCTCCGTGGCAAGGAATGGCTCAGCCCGAAGGAGGTGGCGATGATCACCGGCCTCAGCCGCCGCACCGTAGGTCGCTACACCGGCAACGGCGAGCTGCCCTCCAAAAAGGTGGGCCGGCGCCGGCTCGTTGCCCGGGGCTGATCCACCACGTTCGCGACCCGCGCTCGGAGCGGCGCAAGGCGCGGAACAAGGAGGAGCGCGCCCGGGCCGACGAGGAGGGCTACCTGGTCGAGGAGGTGGACGCCGGCGTCGATCCCGCCGGCAACGCCACCAGCTTTGCGCGGCGCGCCGGAGTCGGCGGAACCTACGGCGTCGGCGCCGGCGTGATCGTCGTGGCCACGCGCCGCGAGCTCCGCACGACGGTGTTCCCGCTGGCGGTGTCGAGCTCGACCTCCGCCTTCCACGTCTGCTGCCCGAGCGGGGTGCCGTCCTCG
>JBPCMT010000088.1:0-11467 GCA_051001995.1 Thermoleophilaceae bacterium | reverse complement strand
CGCGCAGCTCGAAGTCGAAGACGCGCTCGTAGAAGTCGAGCGCCCGGTTGAGGTCCTCGACCTCGACCGCGACGTGGTTGATGCCGACGAGGCGCGCGCGCGATGCCATCGCCGGTCATGATGCCATCGGTGACCGGCGAGGCCGAGCGGCGGCGCGTCCTGATGGCGCTCCTCTTCTACCCGCGCGGCGGCTCGTCGCAGGTGGTCCGCTACCTGGCGCGCGCGCTGGCGGACACGGGATGGGACGCCGGGCTGGTGACCGGCTCGCTCGGGCCTCCGGGCAAGGCCTCCAACGCGGAGACGTTCTTCGCCGGACTCGACGTTCGCGCGCTCGACTACACGGCCTCCCTTGCGGCTCCCGAGCCGCTCGCCGCGGACCCGCCGTTTCATCCGTCGTTCGAGGACCGCGCTGGCGCGCCCGACCGCGTCTTCGCGCGCGTTGGCGATGCCGACTACGAGCGCCTCGTCGCGACCTGGGAGCGCGAGCTCGAGCTCGCCGGCGCGGCCTCCGCCGACGTCCTCCACGTGCACCACCTGACCCCGATCAACGAGGCCTGCCACCGCGCCTTCCCCGAGGTGCCGGTGGTCGGCCACCTCCATGGCACCGAGCTGCTGATGCTGCGCGCGATCGACGAGGCCCCGCCATCGGCGTGGGAGCACGCGCACGCCTGGGCCGAGCGCATGCGTCGCTGGGCGGGTCGCTGCGAGCGGCTGTTCGTGCTCTCGCCCGACGCGGTCAGGCGCGTGCCGGCGCTCGTGGGGGTCGAGCCCGAGCGCGTCGCGTGGGCGCCGAACGGCTTCGACCCCGGGGCCTTCGACCGCCGCCCGCTGCTCGGCGAGGAGCGCGTCGCGCTGTGGCGCCGGTGGCTGGTGGACGACCCGCGCGGCTGGGACGAGTCCGGCGAGGAGGGCAGCGTTCGGTACGGCTCGGACGATCTGGACGCTTTCCGCGACGGACCGGTGCTCACCTACAGCGGGCGCTACACCGAGGTCAAGCGGCTGCCGCTCCTGATTCGTGCGTACGCGCGGGCGCGCGAGCGGTTCAGGCGCCGGTCACCGCTCGTTCTACTCGGCGGCTACCCCGGAGAGTGGGAGCGCGAGCACCCGTTGTCGGTGATCCGCTCGACCGGGGTGCGAGACGTCTTCCTAGCCGGCTGGCGCGGCCACGACGATCTGCCGGACGGCCTCAACGCCGCCGACGTCACGGTCCTGCCATCGGTCCGCGAGCAGTTCGGCCAGGTGCTGGTAGAGGGGATGGCCTGCGGGCTGCCCGCGATCGCGGTCGATGCCCACGGGCCGGCCACGATCGTCGACGACGGCGAGACCGGCTGGCTCGTGCCGCCCGACGACGAGCGCGCAATGGCCGAGGCGATCGTCGCGGCGGTCAACGACGACGCGGAGCGCTCCCGGCGCGGCGCCGCCGCGTACCGCGCCGCGCGGGAGCGCTACTCGTGGCCGGCGCTGGCCGAGGGCGTCGCCCGCGTCTACGAGGAGGCGGTGGCCGAGCGCTCCGGCCGGTAGGCGTCCGATCGCGGCGCGATTTGCCGCAAGCAAAACGCGTCCACGGGCGCTGTTCGTTTTGAGAATTGGTCAGTTCGGATGAGCAGTCTTGCTGACCATTTCCCAGAAGGGTGATCGCATTCGGGCGGTGCCGGGTGGGACGCCGGTCCCTCCGACGGCGGCCCTATCGTCAGCTGGCGTGAGCGCGATCTCCTACACCGTGCGCCGCTCCGACCGGGCCCGCCACGCGCGGATAGTCATCACCGGGGACGGGGTGGAGCTCGTCGTTCCGCGCCGGATGGCGCTGCGCCACGCCGAGCCGCTGATCGACGAGAAGCGTCCATGGATCGAGCGGACGCTCAGGCGCATGCGCGAGTCTCAGAGCGTGGTGTCGCCGCCGCGACTCGAGAACGGCGGCACGGTGCCCTACCTGGGCCACGAGCTGCGCCTGCGCGTCAAGGTCGAGCCGGGCCGCCGGCGGCCGCATGTGGCCCGTCGCGGGGACACCGTGGTGGTGAAGCTCGGGCGGGCCGGCTCCGAGCACCTGCGCTCGGCGCTCGAGCGCTGGTACCGAAGGCGTGCGAAGATCGAGGTCGCGGACCGCCTGGACGCGGCGGTTGCGCGCGCCGGGTCCGACTACCGCAGCCTGTCGATCAGGAGCCAGCGAACGCGCTGGGCGAGCTGCTCATCCTCCGGCTCGATGAGCTTCAACTGGCGGCTTCTGCTGGCTCCGGAGCAGATCCTCGAGTACGTGATCGAGCACGAAGTGGCACACCTCTCGGTGCTCGACCACTCGCCGCGCTTCTGGCGCCTGCTCGCGGAGCGCTTTCCGCGCTACCGCGAGCACGAGCGCTGGCTCAGGCGGCACGGCCCCGCCCTGCGCCTCTAACGGCGCCCGCGGCGCAACCGCGTCTGATACTCCTAGTCGCGGCATGCCGCTGATGCCCGACACCAAGACCCACTACTGGCGCGAGGCGGGGCTCGCCGGCCAGATCGACGCCGGCAAGACGAGGCGCGCGCGGCGCGAGGCAATCGTGATCGTGCCGCTGATCGTGGCCGTTCTCGTGATCTACAACTACCGCCGCGACCTGTTCGGCAACGACATCGCCGTGCGGGTCGTCAGCGTCGTGGTCCTGGTCGTGCTGGGTTGGGGATTCGCGCGCGCGATCGGGCGCGCGCTGCGGCCCTGGCTCTACCGCCGGCTCGACCCCGGGACCGCCGGCACCATCGGCTTCCTCATCCGGCTCGCCGCCATCGCTCTCGCGCTCCTCGTGGCGCTCCGGGTGGCCGGGCTCAAGCCCGAGACGCTCGCGGTCGGCGGC
This sequence comes from Thermoleophilaceae bacterium, assembly GCA_051001995.1. Classification (GTDB taxonomy): domain Bacteria; phylum Actinomycetota; class Thermoleophilia; order Solirubrobacterales; family Thermoleophilaceae; genus CAWEHQ01. The sequence continues at coordinate 8,645 of JBPCMT010000088.1, read as the reverse complement.
GCCGTGACCGCGGTGGTCATCGGGCTCGCCGCCCAGCAGACGATCGGCAACGTCTTCGCAGGGATGCTGCTGCTCAGCGCCCGTCCGTTCCGTGTCGGCGAGCGCGTCCGCATGCAGGGCGGGCTGGTGGCGGGGGAGATCGAGGGCGTCGTCTCGTCGCTCGGACTCCTCTACACGACGCTCACCAACGGGGAGGACGAGATCATGGTGCCGAACAACGTGGTGCTCAGCCTCGCGATCGTCCCCCTGCGCGAGCCCGACGCGGTCGACCTCAGGGCGCGGCTGCCGCTCGGGACGCGTCCGAGCGAGGTACAGCAGATGATCGAGGAGAGCGTCTCGATCAAGATGCGCACGCCGCCGAAGATCCTGCTCGAGGAGGTCGACGACGAGGTCGTGGTCCGCATCAGCACCACACCGCTGCTCTCGACCGAGGGCTCGAAGCTCACGGACGAGGTCCTCGGCGTCCTGGCTCAGGTGACGCGCAAGGCGGTCGTCGCGACCGGAGGGCGCGGGAGCGACTCGGGACGCGACGGCGGGTCGGACGGCGCCGGCGACGGCGCGAGCTCCGCCGGTTGAGCGCGGCCTACTCCCAGCGAAAGAAGCGCGTCGCCAGGACGACCCCGGCGGCTCCCCAGGCACCGACGACTGCGAGCGCTCCGAGCTGGTCCGCCGCGCCTGCGCCGGTGACGATCGCGCCGTGGAGGCCGTCGATCAGGTGCTTGAGCGGCAGCGCGGTCGCGACCGCCTCCAGCACCGGCGGGAGCGACTCGGCCGAGTAGAACACCCCGGAGATGAAGATCAGCGGCAGAAAGACGACGTTGACGTACGCGGCCGCGGCGTCGAAGTTCGGGATCGCGTGCGAGAAGGCGATGCCGAGCGCCGCGAACGTCACCACCCCCAACGCCGTGAACGCCACCAGTGCGGGCGGGTCAGCCGGCCAGGCGACGCCGTAGATCAGGTTGCCGATGATCACGATCAGCGCGACCTGAAGCACGGCGTTCACCACCGCCGATCCCAGAAGCCCCCCGAGGTAGGCCGGCGTCGGGATCGGGGTTCCCCGCATTCGCTTGAGGATCCCCTGCTCGCGCAGGAACGTCACGTTGAACGCCAGCGCGCTGAACGTCGTGGCCATCACCGACATGCCCGCGATCCCCGGGATCAGCACGTTCAGCAGGTCGTCGTCCCCGGCGTAGATGGAGGCGACCAGGAACAGCATCAGGAGCGGCAGGAGGAAGTTGAAGAATGCGGCGCTCGGGTTGCGCCAGAACAGGCGGCGCTCGAACCGAAGCTGGCGCCAGAGGACGGCGACGGCGCTCATGTCGGCGGCCTCTCCGTAGGCTCGTCCTCGGTGAGCGTGTCCTCGGTGAGCTCGAGGTAGACGTCCTCGAGCGTCGGCTGGCTCACCGACAGCCCCTCGAGCCGCTCGCCACGCGCGACGGCGTCCGATGTGAGGCGATGGAGCAGGTCGGTGGGGTCGTCGGTCTCGTGGTGCACGCGCCGGCCGCCCGCCAGGTAGGAGATCACGTAGCGGGCGCCATCGCCGACGAGCTCGCGCGGCGGGCCCTCGGCAACCACCAGCCCGTCCTTGACGATCGCAACCCGGTTCGCGAGCGCCTGCGCCTCGTCGAGGTAGTGGGTCGTGAGTAGGACGGTCTTGTCGAGCTCCGAGAGGCGCCGGACCACCTCCCAGGCGGCCCTCCGCGCGGCGGGGTCGAAGCCGGTGGTGGGCTCGTCGAGGAAGATGAGCTCGGGGTCGCCGACCAGCGCCAGCGCGAGGTCGAGCCGCCTGCGCTGACCGCCCGACAACTCGACCGTCCTGGACCCCGCGCTGGCGGTGAGACCCACGAGGTCGATCGTCTCGGCCGGATCGCGCGGACACTCGTACAGGGAGGCGAAGTGGCCGACCGCCTCCTCGACGGTCACGCGCGGGTAGAAGCCCGCGCCCTGGAGGACGATCCCGACCCGCTGCTGGAGGTCCGGATCGCGGTCCGCGGGGTCGTGTCCCAGCACCGAGACGGCCCCGCCGCTTCGCTCGCGGTAGCCCTCGAGGATCTCGACCGTGGTCGTCTTGCCGGCCCCGTTGGGGCCGAGCAGCCCGAACACCTCGCCGCGCTGGACCTCGAAGGAGACGCCGCGCACCGCCTCGACGGTGCCGTAGCTCTTGCGCAGGTCGTCCACGTGGATCGCGGGCTTGGCCGCCGTACCGGCGCCGATCGCGGCCGTCGTCGCCATGGCCGGGACTATGACGACCCGGTGGTCAGGGCTGGCCGTGAGTTGCAGAAAATGCGTCGGCCGAGGCCGTGCAATGGCGCGGTGGCGCCCTTCAGCCCGGGACGGGCGGGTACACCGAGACGGGGGAGGAGACCGCTCATGAAGAAGATGCTCACAGCTTTTGCCGGCGCGGCCGCGCTGGCCGCCATCGCGCCGCAGGCCGCGCTCGCCCAGGGCGAGCTGCCGGTCGCCGACGTGGGGATCGAGGTCTTCGACGCGCCCGACCCGGTCACGGTGGGCGACGAGCTCACCTACACGGTCAACGTGTTCAACCGCGGGCCGTTCGACGCGCCCGACACGATCGCCCAGGACCGGCTCGACCCGAGCGTCCAGTTCGTCTCGGCGACGCCCTCCCAGGGCAGCTGCCAGCTGGCGGCGCGCCTGCTCACGTGCAACCTCGGACTGCTTACCAACGGCGAGCGGGCGCGCGTGATCGTGGTTGTGCGCCCGACGGTCGTCGGCCAGGTCACCAACAGGGCCTCGGTGTCGGCCGACGTCATCGACCTCGCTCAGGCCAACAACGAGGACTTCGACTCCACCAAGGTCGTCCCGCAGTGCGACGGCCTGGACGCCACGATCGCCGGCACGGGCGGCCCCGACAAGATCACCGGCACGCCGAACAGGGACGTGATCGTCGCGCTCGGCGGCAACGATGTCGTCAACGGAGGCGGCGGCGACGACGTCATCTGCGGCGGGGCGAACAACGACACGCTGCGCGGCAAGGGCAGCAACGATCGGCTGCTTGGCCAGGTCGGTCGCGACACGCTGGTCGGGGGCGCCACCCACGACTCGCTCGACGGCGGCGCCGACGCCGACCGCATCTTCGCCGACGAGGGCAACGATCGCCTCGTCGGCGGCCTCGAGGCCGACCGGCTCGCCGGCGAGGCCGGGGCCGATGACCTCTTCGGCGGCGCCGGGCGCGACGACCTCGGGGGTGGAGCCGGAGCCGACCGCCTCGACGGCGGCGCGGAGCGTGATCGCTGCAGCAGCGGGCCCGGCCGCGACACCGAGCGGAACTGCGAGCGCTAGCAGCGCCCGTCTCGCGCTGAGGGCGCCGCGACCGGAGCCTCTGGCAAGCTGGCTGCGTGGCGGAGGCCGAGGAACGCGCCCTGACGCCGCGCGAGGCGGTCGCCCCGGCCCGGGTCAAGGCCCCGACGCGGGGCAACCGGCGCCTAGAGGGCCTGCTCGAGGCGGCGAACGCCGACGACCAGCTCAAGGCGTGGTGGCGGATGCAGGACGTCAACGCCGGCCGGCTCGGGATGTCCGACCACTCGTGGGTGCACGTCCAGATCGTGGTGAACATCGCGCTGCGGCTGTTTCGACTGCTGAACCGCCGCGGCGTCGAGCCGGCCGTGGTCCGCGACCACGGCATGCGGCCGTACGACGCCGAGGTGGTGATAGCGGCGGCGGCGCTCCTGCACTGCGTGGGGATGGCGATTCATCGCACCGACCACGAGGCGTACAGCCTGTTCCTGGCCGCCGACAAGCTGGGGGCGCTGCTCGAGGCGGTCTACGAGGAGCCGGAGCGCTCGATCGTCGTGGCCGAGGCGATGCACGCGATCATCGGCCACCGCCGGCGCGGCGCTCCGTTCACGCTCGAGGCCGGGATCGTGCGTGTGGCCGACGCCCTCGACATGGCCGAGGGCCGCTCGCGCGTCCCGTTCGAGGGCGGGCGGACCAACATCCACTCGCTGTCGGCGGCGGCGATCGACGAGGTCCGAATCGAGCCCGGCGAGGACCGCGCCGTGCTGATCGAGATCGCGATGAACAACTCAGCCGGGATCTTCCAGGTGGACGAGCTGCTGGCCACCAAGCTGCGCGGCTCGGGGATCGAGGACCAGGTCGAGGTCGTGGCACGCATCGACGCCGAGCACGAGAAGCGGCTCCTGCCGGTGTTTCGGATCTAGCTACGCTTCATGCGCCGGCGCCCGCGCCGCCGCGGCCCTCGCCGGCGGCGAAGCGCCCCGCGCCGCGCCAGGCGGTCTCTAGCGTCGGCCGCCCGCTGCGCGCCTCGAGCGCCAGCCCGTCCGAGAAGCTCATGCCGATGCCGGCGATCGCGGCCGCTCGGTCGGCGAGCATCGTGTCCTGGGGAAACGACGCCAGCGCCTCGGCGATCTCGAGGGCGCGATCGAGATGGTCGCCGGGCGGCGTGATCTCGGTGACGAGGCCGATCGCGTGCGCCTCCTCGACCGCCACCATCCGGCCCGACAAGATGATGTCGAGCGCCCGCCCGAGCCCCACGATCCGCGGCAACCGCTGGGTGCCGCCGTCGATCAGCGGGACGCCCCAGCGCCGTTCCGGAAAGCCCAGCGTCGAACCCTCGGCGGCGATCCGGAGGTCGCACCAGAGAGCGAGCTCCAAGCCTCCGGCGAGGCACCACCCGCCGACCGCCGCGATCGTGGGCTTCGACGCCGTCCGACGGGTGAAGCCGAGCGGGCCCTCGGGCAGGTCGAGTCGCGGGCCGAAGGTCTCGATCGCCTTGAGGTCGGCGCCGGCGCAGAAGGCCACGTCGCCCGCACCGGTGAGAACGAGCACGCGCGCCTGAGGGTCGGCCTCGAAGCGCTCGAACCCCTCGCCCAGGAGCTCCGCGGTGGGACCGTCGACCGCGTTGCGGCGCTCGGGGCGGTCGATCGTCAGGACCGCCGCGGCGCCGCGGCGGTCGTAGGAGACGGGCGCTACCAACCGATGCGCTGGCGGACCCGGGAGGCCTTCTTCTCGTCCTTGCGCCGGTCGAGCCGCTGCTGGACGAGCGTGGCGAGGATCACGACGATCGTGAAGAAGAGGACCACGCCGAGCGAGAAGAACGTGATGATCTTGTCGTCGACCTCCCCGAGGAAGCCCTCGCCGTTGTCGGTCACGTCGTCTTCCTGCGCGAGCGCGGCGGGGGCGAGCACCAGGAGCCAGGCGGCCGCGAAGAGCGAGGTGCGCGCGAGTCGGAACCGCATCGAGGCAATCGTACCGTCGGGCGCCGCCGGGTCCCGGCGAGGCGCGCCCACCGGCCGACGCGGGGACCACTAAGCTCGCGCGGCCATGGCCGAGGACGCCTTTCAGTGCTACGTCGAGATCCCCAAGGGAAGCCGCAACAAGTACGAGTTCGACACCGAGGAGCAGGTGCTCAAGCTCGACCGCTTCCTGTTCTCGTCGATGGTCTACCCGACCGACTACGGCTTCGTCCCGCGGACGCTGGCCGAGGATGGCGACCCGCTCGACGCGATGGTCTGCGTCTCGGAGCCCACCTTCCCGGGCTGCGTGATCGACGTCAAGCCGATCGCGCTGTTCAAGATGAAGGACGAGAAGGGGGTGGACGACAAGGTCCTCTCGGTGCCGCTCTCGGACCCGACCTGGAACGGCCTCGAGACGCTCGAGGACCTGTCCGACCAGCTGCGCGACGAGATCGCCCACTTCTTCTCCGTGTACAAGGACCTCGAGCGCAAGAAGGTCACCGTCGACGGCTGGTACTCGCGCGAGGAGGCGTTCAAGGAGATCCAGCGCTCGCGGCGGCGCTTCGGGGAGCAGTCCGGATAGGCGCTGCGGCGCCGCTCTGAGACTGGGCTTCCGCGGCCGTGTCGATCTTCGAGGCGATCGTTCTCGGGATCGTGCAGGGGCTCACCGAGTTCCTGCCGATCTCGAGCACGGCACACCTGCGCGTGATCCCGGCGTTCGCCGGCTGGCCCGACCCTGGAGCCGCCTTCACCGCCGTCACCCAGCTCGGGACGATGCTCGCGGTCGTCATCTATTTCAGACACGACCTGCTGCGGATCGTCCGCACCTGGACTCGCAGTCTGCGCGAGCCGGCGCTGCGCTCGGAGCTCGACGCGCGCCTCGGCTGGTACCTGGTCATCGCCACGATCCCGATCTCGATCTTCGGCCTCGCCTTCAAGGACCAGATCGAGACGGGCGCGCGCGACCTCTACCTGATCGGGACGGCGCTGATCGTGCTCGGCCTGGTGCTGCTGCTCGCCGAGCGCGTCGGTACGCGCACGCGCGACTTCGACGAGGTCGGCCTGCGCGATGCCGTCGTGGTCGGCTTCGCCCAGGCGCTGGCGCTGATCCCCGGAGTCTCGCGCTCGGGGTCCACGATCACCGCCGGGCTGTTCCTCGGCCTCCGTCGCGAGACCGCCGCGCGCTTCTCGTTCCTGCTCTCGATCCCCGCGGTCGTGCTCTCGGGGCTGCTCGAGCTCGGCGAGTTCGGCGGCTCCGAGGGCTCCGACCTGATCGCGCTCGCGGTGGCGACGGCGTTCGCGTTCGTCTCCGGCTACGCGGCGATCGCGTTCCTGCTGCGCTTCCTGGTCTCCCACACGACCAAGGTCTTCGTCGCCTACCGGGTGGCGCTCGGCGCCGTGGTCATCGCGCTGGCGGCGGCGGGCGTCATCTCCTAGCCGGCGCCGGCCGCCCCGTACCATCCTCGTCGTGAAGCTCGCGCTCCAGTTCGGCATCATCCTGCTGGTCGCCCTGGCGATCACGATCGTCCCCGGCGGCGGGCCGGCGCTGAACGGTCTCCTGACCGTCCTGATCCTTGGGTTCTTCGTGGCGATCGGTTTCCTCGGCTACCGCCTCTACCGCGAGAACCGCTTCACGCTCGACGCGATGGAGGAGCGTACGCGGCTCGTCCTGTACGGCTCGATCGCGCTCGCGTTCCTCACATTCGCCGCCACCCAGCAGCTCTTCGGGGCCGGCGCGCCCGGGGTCTTCGCGTGGCTCGCGCTGCTCGGCCTCTGCTCGTACGGGGTCTACTGGGTGTACACGCGCGTGCGCTCGTACGAGTGAGCGTCGCGGTGTGGGTCGCGGCGCCGCGCGAGGCGTCCGCGGTCGCCGGGCTGATGGGCGAGTTCCGCGACTGGATGGGCCGTAACCGGCCGACCGACTCCGCGCTCGCGGCGAGCGTCGAGCGGCTGATCGCCGATCCGGGCGCCGAGTATCTGCTCGCTGCCCCCTCCACCGCCGCCGAGCCCGCCGCCGTCTGCCAGCTCCGCTACCGCTACGGCGTCTGGCACTCGGCCGAGGACTGCTGGCTCGAGGACCTGTTCGTGCGCGAGGCGGTCCGCGGGCGGCGCCTCGGCGGGGAGCTCGTAGAGGCCGCGGTCGAGCGGGCGCGGGCCCGCGGTTGCCGGCGCGTCGAGCTCGACGCCGACTCAGACAACTCGGCCGCCCTGGCGCTGTATGAACGGCTCGGGTTCTCGGCCGACACCCCGAGCGGCGCGAAGCGCCTGATGCTGCGTCTCGCCCTCTAAGCCGCCGGCCGACCATGCCGGATTCGTAGCGATGCGGTAGTCGTTCCTTAACGCGCGCGCCTTGAGCGGCGCGTCGCCGCCCGCGACCGTCAGGCGCATGCGGGCACGGTCTCAGCGAGGACAGGCGTCGGTGGAGATGCTGGCCGCGCTGCCGTTCGTCCTGCTCGTCGGGATCGTGATCTGGCAGCTGGTGCTTGCCGGGCACGCGATGTGGTTGTGCGCGGACGCCGCGCGGGTGGCCGCGCGCGCCGAGGCGGTGGGGGAGGACGTCGACCGCGCGGCCCGGAGCGCCCTCCCGGAGGGGCTCGAGTCGGGGATGGAGGTCGAGCGCTCCGGTGGCGGCGCCGTGGAGGTGAGCGTCCGGATCCCCTTCCTGCTGCATCAATGGCAGACGCCGATCCCGGTGGCGGCGAGCGCCCATCTCGAGCCGGGGTCGCCGTGAGGCCGGGGCATCCCAGCCGGCCCGCCCGCGAGGCGGCTCTCACCCTCGACCGCCACGCCGGCCAGGCCAGCGTCGAGTTGCTCGGCGCGCTCCCGGTCCTGCTCGTGCTCGGGATGTTCCTGTTCCAGGCGCTCGCGGTCGGGTACTCGGCGGTCCTCGCCGGGAACGCCGCCGAGGCCGGCGCCCTGTCGCTCGCCGGTGGAGGCGACGCCGAGACGGCCGCCCGCGACGCCCTTCCGGGCTGGTCGCGCGCGGGGATGGAGGTGGCGGTCGACGAAGGACGCGTCGAGGTCTCGCTCGAGCCGCCGTCGCCGGTGAGCGTCCTGCGCGACGAGCTCCGGGTGACCTCCGAGGCCGCGGTCAGGGCGCCGCGCGGATGACGGCGGGGGGCGTACCGCCGGTGAGCGCAAGCCTCGCCCATCGCGGGCGGCGGGCGGCGGCCACCGCGCTGGCCAGGGCGGGAGCGTGGCTTGTCGAGCCGTTCGCCGAGGCGCCCGCTCGCCCGGCGATCAGCGTGCGGCCCGTGGTCGCGGTCGTGGGGCTCGCCTCACGGTGCGGCACCACGACGGTCGCGCGCGCCGTCGCGACGGAGCTCGCGGCCGGTGACCCGACGGGTGCCGCGGCCGTCGCCGGGAGCGCGAGCGGCCGAACGCTCGCGGTCGGCGCCGGTCAATCGGCCCGCCTGGCGCGGGCCGTCGGCG
>JBPCMT010000087.1:0-5501 GCA_051001995.1 Thermoleophilaceae bacterium | reverse complement strand
CGATCGACGGCAACTCGTCGACCGTGAGATGGTGAAGGACGCGGTCGTCGCGGTCGTAGAGCCCGTGCAGCTTGGCGAGGAGAAGCCACGCGGGAACGGCCGTCGCCGCCCAGAAGGCGGTGGCGAGGGGGTACTCGCCGGCGACAAGGGCGAGCGACACGCTCCCGAGCATGGCCGCGAACGCGTCGGCGAAGGCGAGCAGCCGCCGCAGGAGCACGTCGCGGCCCCGGCCGGCGTGGGTCAGTTCCGCCGAGTGCGAGCGCGACTCGTCCCGACCCCGATCGGTCGCCTCGGGCGAGAGCGGCGAAGGACGCTCGAGCGTGCTCACCGCGGCGAAAGTTGCCGGTCCGCTCGCCCGCTGGCACGAGCGAGCGACAATGCGGCGGGCTCGGTGCGCGGGCCGGGGCGAAAGCGCTTGGAGGACGTTGGTGGCATGAGCTGGCCCTTAAGCGTCGGCGAGCGTCCCGGGTGGCGCGGCGTGGGACGACCGCTCGCGTCCAGGGAGATTCCCTTCACGGTCATATCTGGCTAGAACCAACGCGCGCGAGCAAAGTATTGGGACTACGTCCCGTCTCATCAGGAGATGCCGCCTCGTCGTCGATCCGTCACCCTCGGGTTTCTAGCACCCGCGGTGGCCAAAGGCGCGGTGACGGTGAACCTCGTGCGGCTCGAGCACGGGACAGCGTGGCTGGTCGTGCGCTCGGGCGTAGTGCTGCTCTCCGACGACGTCGCCAATCCGACGCTCGTGCGGTTGCGGGGGTAAGTTGGAGGGAGTCGCTGCTCGGACGGTGCGTAGAGGAGTCGGATAGGGGCAGCGGCTCGGGCTCGCCGGGCTTCGTTAGGTGCTCAGCACGGGGGGAAAGAGACGGCGAGGGTCAGCGTTCGTGCTCTTCACGCCCGAACCCGTCGCGCTCCGAGGCACCTTCGGCGGACGGCGCGGTCGCCGGCTCGACGTCGAGCACCGCGATCGTGCGGTAGGTCGGCGGACGGTCGCCCCCGCGGACGAGGCTCAGGACGGCGCGGGCTGCCCGCCTAGCGCGCGGTCGGCCTCGCTCCCGAGCGCTCCCCGCCAGCGCGGCCCGCACGAGCCGCGCGGCTTCGCGGCCCGGCCGCCACGCTTCGGCGCGGACGATCCACTCGTGGGCGGCGAGGCTCTCGTTGCCGAGCAGCCGCACGCGGCCGTGCGGGCGCAGCGCCGCCTCGATCTCCGCCGGCTCGGGGAAGCCGTGCTCGAGATGCTCGGTCGAGAATGACCTCCAGCGGTCGCTGGGCAAAGACGGCGTGGTGGACGAGCGCCTCGGAGCAGAAGGCGACCCGCGCGCCCGCCCGCCGCGCGCGCCAGCCGAACCACACATCCTCGGCGAGCGGCTTCCCGACCTCAGGCTCGAGCCAGACCTCGAAACCTTCGAGCGCCTCGAAGAGCTCCCGCCGCACGAACAGGTTGGCCGTCTCGTAGAGACCACTCTCCCGAAGGACGGCGAGCGTGCGGTCGTAAGGCGTGCGCCGCGCGTCGGGGTCCGGTCGAACCTCACCCTGGACGAGTTCCGCGTGCTCGAGTGCGGCCAGTCCGGACGCCAGCCACCCACGGTCGGGATAGCAGTCAGCGTCGGTGAAGCAGAGGACCGCGCCACGGGCAGCGGCCGCTCCCCGGTTGCGCGCGGCCGCGGGTCCGGCCTGTTCTTGACGCACCACGGTCACCGGCCCCGGCGACCGCTCGGCGATCGCGGCGCTGTCATCGACCGAGCCGTCGTCGACCACGATGACTTCGTACGCCTGGGTCCCCTCTTGCCGTGCCAGTGCTGAGAGCGCCGCCGGAAGCGTCGCCGCCCCGTTGTGCACGGGGACGACCACGCTCGCTCTCACCGCGGCGCGGCCAGGCTCAGGCGGGGTGTCTGCCACGACGCCGAGATCCTAGGTAGATCGCGCGCGCTCTAGGGCAATCTCAGTGGCCAACCCACGCCCTCCGCCGGGCCAGCGCCGCTCCGAGCCCCCGGCGCGGATCGAGCTCGACCCGCTGCCTCCCCGCGGCGCCCGACCGCCGTGCCGAGGGCCACTCGCGCAGCCCTCGCAGGCGCCCGCGCAGGGGCGCGAGCGTGCGGTCGTGCAGCGCCGCGTAGGCGACGTAGGCGAGGTCGTAGGCGAACATCGCGGGCGCGTAGCGAACGAGCTGCCCGAGGCAGGCGTTACGGGCGAGCAGCCGGACGCGGTTTCGGCCCACCAGCTCGTACTTGAAGTCAGAGGTGTGGAGAGTCGTCATCGAATGGTGGTGCCAGACGACGGCGTCCGGGGCGTAGAGCGCCCGCCACCCGCGCATGCGCGCTCGCCAAGCCGCATCGGCATCCTCCAGGTAGATGAAGTAGGGGTCGTCGAGGGCGCCGATCTCGTCGAGCACCCTTCGCCGCCAGAGCACCGCGCCGCCGCTGGCTCCGAAGACCTCGACCGGCTTCCGCTCACTCGCGCTCACCGGCGAGCCGAGCAGGCGGTCGTACACGATCCCGAGCCGGTCGACCCCGATGCCGGCCGAGTTGATCGTCTCGGGACGGTCGGCGAAGCGCATCTGCGCCGCCACCGAGCCGATGTCGTCGGCGGTCGCGACGACGCGCAGGAGCTCGAGCAGCGCGTTCGGCTCGATGGTGGCGTCGTTGTTGAGCAGGGCGACGAAGTCGCCGCTCGAGCGCTCGAGGCCCACGTTCACGCCGCCCGTGAACCCGCGGTTCTCGGCAAGCTCGGTCAACATCACCCGTGGGAACTCCGCTCGAACGAGCGCCCCCGACCCGTCGCCTGAACCGTTGTCCACCACCAGCAGCTCGGCCTCCCCGTCGATCCCGGCCAGGGCGGCCTCGAGCGAGTGCAGGCACGCGCGCAGCAGCTCCGGCTGGCGGTAGTTCAGAACTATCACGCTCAGCAGCGTCATGAGCGGAACTCTCCGGGAGGCGACGTCGTGTACAGAAACGGAAGGTCGTCGGCGACCTCGCGTAGCCGCGGCGCCTGCGCGTCGCGCGCCGAGACCACGAGCTCGAGCCCCTCGGGCCACGTGATCGCCAGGTCGGGGTCATCGTAAGCAATGCCGCCTTCGGAGGCCGGGTCGTGATAGGCGTCGCAGCGGTAGGCCACGTCGGCGAACTCGCTCAGCACGCAGAAGCCGTGGGCGAAGCCGACGGGGCACAGGAGCTGGCGAAGAGTCTCGTCGTCGAGCTCGAAGGCCTCCCACTCGCCGAAGCTCGGCGAGCCGCGTCTGAGGTCGACCACTACGTCGAGGATCGCTCCGGCTGAGCAGCGCACGAGCTTGGACATCCCGTTGTCGCGAGGCCCACCGCGGTACTGGAAGTGCATACCGCGAACGACACCCCGCCGCGAGCGGGAGTGGTTTTCCTGGAGGAACTCCTGCTCGACGCCGAGCTGGGCCCACTCCTCGCGCCGATAGCTCTCGTGGAAGAACCCGCGCTCGTCGCGGAAGACGCGCGGTTGGACGAGGATCGGGCCGTCGATACGCGTGTCGAGTCGCTCGGCCATGCGGGGTGGATTGTAGGTTCGGGCGGGCGGTTGTGGGCCAGGGCCGGCCCGGTATAGGGCCGTCAGGAGCGGGACACCGTGGACGTTGGCGGTGCGGCGATCGCAGGTCGATCGCTCGGCGACGCGGCTGCGCTCCGCGCTCGGCAACCGTGGCGGCCAGGCGCCCCACTCACGGGCGACGGGAGCGGCGGCGGGGAGCGGCTCGAAGGTCCTCCGCGAGAGATTCGCGCCCTTCCCTCGACGCGCTGGATCGCCGGCGGGCTCTCGCGGCCTGGGTACGCTCCCCAGCACGGCTGCTGCTCCCTAGCGGGACGGTGGCCGCCACCGCCACCCTTCGCATGCCGCCCAGTTCGGATCATCCCCTCGACGCGCCGGACCGCCCTCAACGCGCGTGAGGCCGTGAGCGCTTCGACGCAGGCCACGGGTCAGCGAGGCGCCGCCTGGTCCGCGTCAAAGCCTGACCCCCGTCCCCTGCGCACCCTCGCCGTCTTCCATCTCGCCGAAGCCTCGGGGCCTGCGTACTCCCTGCGCCCGAGGCTCGAGGCCGTCGCGGCCCAGGGCGGCTCGCTCGAGGTGCTCGCTCCCGGCGAAGGATCGCTCGCGCGGCTCTACGGCGATCTCGGCCCCGTCCGAGCCCTCGCCTACGAAACGCTCACAGTCCCCCGCACGCCGCGCGAGGCAGCTCGCGGCCTCACGCGCTTCGTGCGGGACGTGCGCCTCTTCCGGGGCGAGCTCCGCCGCGCGCAGCCCGACCTGGTCGTCTTGGTCACGACGCTCCTTCCCGCTGCAGTTCTCGCCGCGCGTCTCGAGCACCTGCCCACGATCGTCTACGTCGGCGAGATCTTCGACAAAGGCCACGTTGGCGGGGGGCTGCGAGCGCTCGGGGGCAACACCGTCGCCCGCCTGTCGGAGGCGCTGACCGACCGGCTCGTCTGCTGCTCGCGGACGGTGGCGAACCAGTTCCATCGGCCCGGGCGGGCGGTCGCCATCTATCCGGGGATCTCCCCGAGCTACGCGGACGGCGACGGCGCCTCCTTCCGCGCGCGCCACGGGCTCGGGGACGCCGGGCCCGTGGTCGCGGTGGTCGGGAACCTCTCCCCAGGCAGAGGGCAGGACAGCGCCGTCCGCGCCCTCGCGCACGTCCTCGAGCGGCTGCCGAGCGCGCGCCTGCTGATCGCCGGTCTCCCGCACCCCCGCGCTGTCGACGAGGCCTTCGCCGCCGAGGTCCGGCGCCTCGCGCGCGAGCTCGGCGTCGAGCGCAGCGTCGTGTTCACCGGCGCGGTCGAGCGCGTGGCCGACCTCTACGCGGCCTCCGACCTCGTCGTGAACCCCGCCCGCTTCAACGAGCCCTTCGGCCGCGTCGCGCCCGAGGCGCTGATGGCCGGGCGAGCAGTGGTGGCGAGCGCCGTCGGCGCCATCCCCGAGGTCCTGCGCGACGGTCGCGACGCCCTGCTCGTCCCTCCCGACGACCCGCGGGCCCTCGGCGAGGCGATCGTGCGCCTCGTGGAGGACGCCGGGCTGCGCGACCGGCTCGTGGCGGAGGGTCGGCGCCGGGTGCAGACGGAGTTCGCGGAAGAGGCCGGGGTCGAGGCCTTCGAGCGCGTAGTCGCCGAGGTTCTCGCGGAGCGAGCCGGCTCGCCGAGCCCTGACCACTCGCGCGCGCCCGCGCGTCGACCCCGCGATTGATCTCCTCGATAACGCTCCGGCCCCGGACCAACCGGATGCGCGTGTCGGCCGGCACGGGCCGTCTGACCTCGACTTCGCCGGGCATCGGCGCGTGCCGAGCGAACCGGCGACGAGAAGGGGGCTCACTCCTCACTAACCTTCCCGCATGCCCCGCTCCCTGGTCACCGGCGGCGCCGGCTTCATCGGCGCGCACGTCGTCACGGCGCTCTGCGACCGCGGCCACGAGGTCGTCGCGCTCGACGACCTGAGCGGGGGTTTCCCCGACAACGTCGACGAGCGCGCGCGCCTCGTGGAGGGCTCGA
>JBPCMT010000086.1:0-6236 GCA_051001995.1 Thermoleophilaceae bacterium | reverse complement strand
ACATCTCGAAGCCCTCATTCTTGTAGGCCACGAGCGGGTCGATCTGCGCGAACCCGCGCAGGTGGATGCCCTCGCGCAGGTAGTCCATGTCGTGGAGGTGCTCGCGCCAGCGCTCGTCGATGATCTGGAGAAGGATGTAGCGCTCGAGCTGGCGCATCAGGTCGGCGCCGAGCTCCTCCTCGCGCTCGTCGTAGGCCTTGACCACGTCGTCGCGCATGTCCTCCAGCAGCTCCTCGCGGTTGATCGAGTTGGGGTCGATGTCCTCGGCGGCGATCGCGACGGGATACATCTGCTCGAGCTGGGTGATCAGGCCCTCGATGTCCCACTCCTCGACGAAGTCGCCGGCCAGGTACTCCTCGGCGAGGCGGTCGATCACGGCCCTGATCTGGTCGCGCGCCGTCCCGGACATGTCCTCGCCCTCGAGGATGCGGTCGCGGTACTCGTAGATGACCTCTCGCTGCTGGTTCATCACGTCGTCGTACTCGAGCACGCGCTTGCGGATCAGGAAGTTGCGCTCCTCGACCTTTTTCTGCGCCCCCTCGATCTGCTTCGAGAGCATCTTGTGCTCGATCGGCAGCTCGCCGCCCTCCTCGTCCTGCTGGGCGAGGAACTTGTTGTCGAGGATGCGGTAGATGCGGTCGCCCGCGAAGAGCCGGACGAGGTCGTCCTCGGCCGACAGGTAGAAGCGGGACTCGCCGGGGTCGCCCTGGCGCCCGGAGCGGCCGCGCAGCTGATTGTCGATGCGGCGCGACTCGTGACGCTCGGTGCCGAGGATGAACAGGCCGCCGGCGTCGAGCACCCGCCGCCGGGACTCCTCGACCTTCGCCTCGACGCGGGGGAACACATCGTCCCAGTCGCGGTCGTAGTCCTCGTTGCCGGGCTGGAGCCCGAGCTTTTCGAGCTCGACATGCGTCAGGTGCTCGGGGTTGCCGCCGAGCTTGATGTCCACCCCGCGCCCGGCCATGTTGGTCGCGATCGTGACCGCGCCGGGGCGCCCGGCCTCGGCGATCGTCGCGCCCTCGCGCTCGGCGTGCTCGGGCTTGGCGTTGAGCACCGTGTGCTTGATCCCCCGCTCTGAAAGGCGCTTTGAGAGGAGCTCCGACACCTCGACCGAGATCGTCCCGACGAGCACCGGCTGGTGGTGGTCGTGCCGCGCCTGGATCTCGTTCGCAACCGCGTTCCACTTGCCGTCCTTGGTCTTGTAGATCTGGTCGTTGTCGTCACCGCGCACCATCGGCTCGTTGGTGGGGATGTCGACGACCTGTAGCTCGTAGATCTTCATGAACTCGGTGGCCTCGGTGAGCGCGGTTCCGGTCATGCCGGCGAGCTTGTCGTAGCGGCGGAAGTAGTTCTGGTAGGTGATCGTGGCGACCGTCTGGTTCTCCTCGCGGATCGCGACGCCCTCCTTGGCCTCGACCGCCTGGTGGAGGCCCTCGGACCAGCGCCGGCCCTCGAGAATGCGGCCGGTGAACTCGTCGATGATCTTGACCTCGCCGTCGATCACCGCGTAGTCCACGTCGCGCTTGTAGAGCGACTCCGCCTTGAGCGACTGGATCAGGTGGTTGACGAGATTGCCGTGCTCGGCGAGGTAGAGGTTCTCGATGCCGAGGAACTTCTCCGCCTTCTCCACGCCGCGCTCGGTGACCGCGACGGTCTTGTGCTTCTCGTCGGGCTCGAAGTCGTAGTCGGCCATCCAGTCCTTGGACTTCGCCTCGATCCCCTCGGGCTTCTCGCCCGGCTGGAGCCGCGGCGCCAGGCGCGCGAACTTGTAGTAGAGGTCGGCCGCCTGCTCGGGCGCGCCGGAGATGATCAGCGGCGTGCGCGCCTCGTCGATCAGGATGTTGTCGACCTCGTCGACGATCGCGTACTCGTGCCCGCGCTGGAATTTCTGCTCGGTGCGGGTGGCGAGGTTGTCGCGCAGGTAGTCAAACCCGAACTCCGAGTTCGTGCCGTAGGTGACCCCCGCGGCGTAGGCCTCGTGCTTGCGCTGGTCGCGCTCGTTGGACTGGATCACGCCGACCGAGACGCCGAGCATCTCGTAGACCGGGCGCATCCACTCGGCGTCGCGGCTCGCGAGGTAGTCGTTCACGGTCACGAGGTGCACGCTGTTGCCGCCGAGCGCGTTGAGCACGACCGGGAGGGTGGCGGTCAGCGTCTTGCCCTCGCCGGTCTTCATCTCGGCGATCGAGCCGTCGTGGAGCACCATCCCGCCGATCAGCTGCACGTCGAAGTGGCGCTGGCCGAGCGCCCGCTTGGCGGCCTCCCGGGTGAGCGCGAACGAGTGCGGGAGCAGCTCGTCGAGCGACTCGCCGCCTCGGGCACGCTCGCGGAGCTCGTCCGCCTGGTGGCGAAGCTCCTCCTCGTCGAGGAGCTCCATCTCCGGCTCGAAGTCGTTGATACGCGCGACGCGCTTCTCGAACTGCTTGAACTTCTTGCCCTCGCCGACGCGCAGGGCGCGCTCGAGAATGCTCATGCAACGGAGGCTAGCAAGGGGTCGGGGGGCCTCTGCGCCGCTTCACGGCGACGCTTTTCGGCGTCGCTTGCGGCGCTCCGCGCCACCGTTTGCAGCGCCCGCTGCGGGCCAGGCACGGACCCGCGCGCTGCGATGCTTCCCTTGCTTGTGGTGTCCGGGCGCCCTCCCGTCAGCGGGAGGGTCCTGGGGTGCAACCGAGGCCAGGGAGGGCTAAGACGCGGCCGGGCGAGCTCCGCCGGGGGCGGCCGGCCGCGGCTCGACCTCCGCGGCGCGGCGCCGCCGCCGCTTGTCCCGGTGGCGCTTGACCTGGCGCGCGAGCTCGTCCGACACCTCGTTGACCGAGTGCGCCATGCTGTCCGAGGCTGCGCGTGCCCGGAGCGTGACGCCCTTCAGAAGGAGGGTGACCTCGGCGATCTGCGACTCGCGGATCGCCGGGTTGCGTTCCTCGCGCAGCTCGACCTCCAGGCGGGCGAGCGGCGACACCTGCCGTTCGATCTTCGCGAACCGCTTCCCGATGCGCCCACGAAGCTCTTCGGTGACCTCGGTGTTGCGCCCCTTGACGTCGATGCGCATCGCTTCTCCTTCCGGGTCTGTTCGCGTGGCCGCATGGTAATCCCGGAAAGCCCGTGTGCCAAGAGGCGAGGCGGACCCGTGCTAACGACCCGGGGTCCGCGCGTACGCCACCGCGCGCACCGATCGCGCTCCGGCAGCCCGCAGCGCCCGGGTACACGCGGCGAGCGTCGCGCCGGTCGTCACGACGTCGTCGACAACCATCGCCCGCACCGGCACAAGCGTCCCTGGCCGAGCCGTCACCGCCCCCTCGATCGCCTCTGCTCGCTCGGCCCGCCCGCGTCCGACCTGCGTCGTGCCGCGGCCGCGCCGCTCGAGGCAGTCGGAGAGCCCGAGGCCGGTGCGGTCGGCGAGGCTTGCGGCGAGCAGCTCCGCCTGGTTGAACCCGCGGCGGCGGAGTCGCGCGGCATGAAGCGGGACGGGGACGAGCACGCCGTCCTCCAGCCACCCCGGCGGCGCGACCGCGGCGATCTGCGCCGCCATCGTCCGCGAGAGACCGGCGGCCCCCCGGAACTTGAGCGCCGACACCATCGCCCGGGCCGGGCCGTCGTAGGCGAGCGGCGCCCACGCCTCGACGCCGGTGGCGCGCGCCGGCTCCGGCGCGAGCCACCGCAGCGCTCCGCGGCATTGCCCGCAGAGCGGCTCGGCCGCCGCCTCCGCCCCGCACGACGTGCATACGGGCGGCGCGACCACGGCGGTGATCAAACGGCCGAGGTCGGCGAGGTCGCGCAGGCCGCCGCTCGAGACCGGGACACGCATGCCGAGAGGATCCGTCGGCGACGCAGACGGATCAACTCACAAGCGTCAAACCGCCCTCACGCCGGTGCGACAATCCGATGATCGAGCATCCCGACCTGCACTGGAACCTCTCGCCGGTTCTGCTGCTCGCGATCGCGACCTACGCCGGGATCTACGCCTGGCGCTTCCGGGCGGCCCGCCGCGAGCAGCGCGACCGGCTCCCATCGGGGGGGCGGTCGATCCGAGGCCGCGTCCGCGGCGCCGGCTGGCCCCAGGCGGTCGCTTTCGCCGGCGGGATCGCCGCGCTGCTCGTCGCGGTCGCGTCCCCGCTCGACGGCCTCGGCGAGGAGTACCTCTTCTCGGCGCACATGGTCCAGCACATCCTGCTGTCGGACATCGCGCCGCTGCTGCTCCTCCTGGGCCTCTCGCGCGTGATCATGCGACCGGCCACCCGACGCCTCCAGTCCGTCGAGCGGGCGCTCGGGCCGTTGGCGCACCCGGGGACCGGGCTCGTGCTGTGGCTCGGGCTCGTCTACCTGTGGCACGTCCCCGCCCTCTACGACGGCGCGCTTCGCAGCCCGGCGCTGCACGGTCTCGAGCACCTCTGCTTCACGGCCGCCGGCGTGGCGGTCTGGTGGCCGCTGATCCAGCCGGTGCCGATGCGCCGCCGCCTGACCGGGCTGTGGACGTTCGCCTACATCGCGTCGGCGAAGGCCGGCCTTGCCGCGCTCGGGCTCTACCTGGTGTGGTCCACGACGGTCGCCTACCCCTACTACGAAGCGGTGCCGCGGATCTGGGGGCTGAGCGCGATCGAGGACCAGAACGCCGGCGGGGCGATCATGATGGTCGAGCAGTCGATCGTGCTGGTGCTGGTGTTCTTTGCGCTGTTCGGGCGCATGCTCCGGCAGTCCGAGGAGGACGAGCTGCGTCGCGAACGGCTCGAGGACGCGGCCACGGCCTAAACCGGGCTCAGCGCAGCGGCCGCAGCCCCGCGACGATGTCGCCGTGCCCGGCGATCGCGCCGATCAGGATCGCGCCGGCGTCCACCCGCGTCCCCGGCAGGACGATCGACTCGCGCAGCGCGGCGCCCTCGCCCACGCGGGCGCCGTCGCCGATCACGAGCGGCCCCACGAGCCGTGTCCCGGGCCCGAGCTCGCACTCGGCCCCGACCCAGACCGGGCCCTCGACCTGCTCGCAGGCGGCGAGGCTCGTGCCCTCACCGGCGCGCACGCCGTCGGCCACCTCCTCGCCCGAGACCTCGAGCCGCAGGCGCCCCTCGAGCGCGTCGAACGTGCCCGTGCGGAGCTCGTCGAGCGAGCCGACGTCGTTCCAGTAGTCCTCGATCTCGTGGACGAAGAACGGTACGTCGTGCGACAGGAGCTCCGGGAAGACGTCCTGCGCCCAGTCGGCGAACGGGTCCTCCGGGAAGTAGTCGAAGATCTCGGGGCTGAAGCAATAGATGCCGCAGTTGCCAAGGTCCGACAGCGCCTCGGCCGGGTCGGGCTTCTCCTGGAAGCCCTGGATGCGGCCGTCCTCGTCGTGGATCACCACGCCGTACTCGCGCGTGTCGGGGACCTTCTTGACCGTGAGCGTGGCGATCCCACCCGCGCTCTCGTGGCGCTCCACGAGCGCGCGCAGGTCGAGGTCGGTGAGCGCGTCGCCGGAGACGACGACGACCAGGTCGTCGCCGAAGAAGTCGCGCACGTTGCGCACGCCGCCCGCGGTCCCGAGCAACTCCTCCTCGAGGCGGTACTCGAGGCGGTCGCCGAAGTAGCCGCGGATCGTGTCCGGGAACCAGTGGAGGTTCGCGATCACCTGGTCGAAGCCCTGGCGCTCGAGCAGGTCGAGGATGTGCGCCATCACCGGGCGGTCGAGCACGGGCACCATCGGCTTGGGGACCTCGAACGTGAGCGGCTGGAGGCGGGTGCCGAGCCCCGCCGCGAGGACCATCGCCTTCATGCGCGCGAGCACGCTAGCGAACGCGTCCGCAGCGCGATCACGAGCCGTTCAGCGAGCGCTTGAGCTCTACGATCGCGGCGACCGGCGTGGGGTCCACGCCGCGCAGCGCGGCCAGGTAGACCGATACGAGGTCGCCGAGCAGCACCAGCGAGGCGACGCGCTCGACCGGCGTGTCGCCGTGCGCGTGGACCTGCTCGCCGCCCGCGCCGACCTCGTCCGCGACCCGCCCCGTCAGCGCGAGCCGGCGGGCGACGCGCTCGTCCTGCGAGCCATCCAGCAGCATGATCGCCCGCAGTGGAGCCAGCTCCGCCGCCGCCTCGAAGCCGCAAATCTCGTTGTGGTCGGCCTCCGGAAGCTCGGAGAAGAAGGCCGGGACCTTCGCGTTCTCGTTGAGCTGCGTCTTCCAGCGCCGGGCCACGGCCGCGGTCGAACCGCCGCCGTACAGAGTGGCGACCCGCCCGAGCAGGGACCGCGCGAGCGCCTTGGGCTGGGAGTC
>JBPCMT010000085.1:0-7053 GCA_051001995.1 Thermoleophilaceae bacterium | reverse complement strand
CTGGCACGGCCGCTGGCCGCCGGTGAAGCGGGCGTAGGCGTTGCACGCGGGCTTCGGCGAGCCGCCCTTGCGGTAGAGCCCCGCGTAGGCGAACCACTGCTCGCCGTCGGAGTAAGCGGCGGTGTCGCGCCAGTTGTACCAGTGGACGGTCCCGACCTTGTAGCGCTTGCGGTTCTTGCGGATCAGCTGCAGCGTCGACTCGAGCTTCTGGGCCTGACCCTGCTCGCTGTTCACGAGGAAGTGCCCCTTGGGTCCGCTGGACGCGTAGCCGACCTCCGTGAGCCAGAGGACCTGGCGCGGGTCGCCGACCCTCTTGAACATGTCACGCATGCGGATCAGGGCGCCCTTGACGCCGCGCGCGTTCTCCGCGTAGGGATGCAGAGCCACGACGTCGAACTTGCTCTCGATCCTCTTGACGCTGTACAGCCCGCGCAGGAACTTCTCCGCGTTCATCCCCCTGCTCGTCCGCTCGGGCATCCCGCCGAGCACGATCGTGGCGTTGGCGTCGATGCTCCTGACTCCGGCCGTCGTCGCCTTCAGGAAGCGGGAGTACTCCGTCGGGCTGACCCTCTCCCCGGCGGCGTAGTTCGGCAGGTTCTCCTCATTCCACACCTGCCACTCGGTGATCGGCTGCGCCGGGCCGTTCAGGGCCGGGAACGAGCCGCCGCGCCCGTAGCGGCGCACGAGCGCCCGCACGTAGCAGTTGTAGTCTCCCATCTCGGCCGTCCCGGTGCGCGGCATGTTGCTGAAGTCACCGCCCCGAACGTAGGCCGGAGAGCCGAAGAAAATCGGCAGCAGCTTGATCCCCAGCCGCCCGGCCTCGGCGACCATCCCGTCGTAGCGGCCGAAGCCGTCGTAGGCGGCGGTGCTGCACGACGCGCCGGTTCGCCGCTTGGTCTCGATCCCGTCCCAGTTGAAGGCGACCCGAAGCGTCCTCACGCCGGCCTCGTCCATGCGGGTCAGGTCCGACGAGCCGACGCTGCTGCTGCTAGCGACCCCCGTGCGGAAGTCGCGAATGCCGGCATCCGCCGGGGTGGCGAGGGCGAGGGTCGCGAGGAGCGCGAGGCCGAGGGAGGCAGCGACCGGACGGCGGGAGGGAGCGGCCGCGGCAAGCGCTGGGCCAGGTGCCCGGAGCGTCCGTGGTGGATCGCCCGGCGAAAGCGCGACAAGCGCCCGAACCGCCGCGATGACCGCCGACGGCTGCTTATCCTTGCGTGGGTGAGTGTTGGTTCCGAAATCCATGCGAGCGAGGTGGGCGCGCGTCGCGGTCGCCTCCGGATCGCGTTCGTCCAGGGTAGCGAACAGGAACACGGAATCGCGTTGGTTGTTGCGGTAGCGTTCGCGGTCCTCGCCTACTCGGAGGGTGGACTCGAGCCCGGATTCCGGGCCGGAGTGACGATCTTCCTCTGGCTCGTCGTCATCCTCGGCCTCGCCCTGGGCCGGTTCCCGCGGGCCGCGATCCCGCGGCCGGCGCTCCTCGCGGGACTGCTGCTCGCCGCCTACGCCGCGTTCAGCGGCCTGTCGCTGTTCTGGGCCGACGACAGCGGAGCCGCGTTCAACGAGGTCATCCGCGTCCTCGTATTCCTCGGCCTCTTCGTCGCCGTGGTGATCGTCTCGTCGGCCGGCGGCGCGCGGTCGTGGCTCGTGGGGCTGGCTTTCGGTATCGGTGCCATCGCGCTGATCGCCCTGCTCGACCGCGCCGCGCCGGACCTGCTCGCGGCCGGCGGGGAGCAGCGGGAGAAGCTGCCGCTGGCCGAGACGGACCTCAGCTTCCCGGTCGGCTACTGGAACGGCCTCGGCCTCGTGATGGCGATCGGCGGGCTCCTCTACACGTGGCTCGGAGCAGACGCGCGGACACGGCTCGGACGCGCCGCCGCAACTGCCGCGATCTCGGTGGCCGGCTTCGCGCTGATCCTGACCGCGTCGCGGGGATCCGCGGCTGCGGCGGTGCTCGGCGCCTTCGTGTTGCTCGTCTTCGGCCGCTCGCGCACGGTCCTGGTCGGAAACATGCTGATCGGCGCCGCGGCCACGGTGCTCACCGCCCTCGCCGCCGCCGCGCTCGCGCCCGACGTGTTCCGCAGGACGGTTCAAGACCCGGGGGGCGAGGGCGTCCTCTTCCTCGCGGCGCCGCTGGTCGTGGCGGCCGCCGCGGGGTTGCTCAGGTTCGCCCTCGACCGCCCGATCGCGGCATACCGAGCGCCGCGCTGGAGCGGCGCCGCGGCGCTCGGCGCCGTCATCCTGCTTGCGCTGGTCACCCTCGCCGCTGGCAACCCGATCCGCGCCGTTGAGCGGTTCGCGGAGCCGCCGGCGGCCGAGCGCGGCGTCGACGAGACGGCTTCGCTGGCGGCCGCGAGCGGGAGCGGACGCTTCCAGTACTGGGAGACCGGGTTCGATGCGTTCACGAGCGCGCCGATCGCGGGGATCGGCGCCGGCGGCTTCGGCGCTTGGTGGGGCGAGAACCACACGATTGCCCAGCGCGTGATCTTCGTCCACTCGCTCTTCATCGGCGCTCTCGCCGAGCTCGGGATCGTCGGCCTCGCTTTGGTCGTCGCCTTTCTGGTGGTGGTGGCGACGACTGGCATCCGAGCGTGGCGGCCCTGGGGTCGCGGTTCGCCGGATGAAGGCGAGACCGCGGACCGCCCGGCCGGGGCGGCCCACCTGGGCTCGGCTCCGGCGGTCGCGCTCGCCGTGCTCGCCGCCGGGATCCTGTCGGCGACGATCGACTGGATGTGGGAGCTTCCCGCGGCCTTCGCCCCGGTGATCGTGGTCGCCGCGCTGCTGACCGGTCCAGCGCTGGCGCCTCCCCCGCAGCGCGGCCGAAGCCGCTTCGGCTTCGGAGTCGGGGCACTCGTCGTCGGGTGGCTCGCGATCGTCGCCGCCCTGCTCTCGGTGTTCGGCGAGGACAAGGCCGGTGACAGCCTCGAGGCACTCGAGCGCGGCAAGCTGGCGGAGGCGATCGACAGCGCCGACACTGCCGCGACGCTCACGCCCTGGTCGGCCCAGCCATACCTGCTCGAGGCCGCCGCTCTCGAGGGCCAGGGCGACCTCGAGGCAGCCCAGGACGCCGCCGACGAGGCGCTCGAGCGCGACTCCGGTGACTGGGCGGTTTGGGCGGTGGCGGCGCGCATCCAGGCCAAGCGCGGCGACCTCGAGGCCGCGTTCGAGTCGCTCTCGGAGGCCAACCGGCGCAACCCCGAGGTCGTGGCGGCGCCGCGGTCGGCGTTTCGGAGCTTTGGTCTCGAGCCGGACGAGCTCAGGCGCGGATGAGTCCGATCGAGGGACGCAGCGGGCTTCAAGCGCCGCCAAGACGCGGCGACGAGGCATTTTCGCCGCGGACGCCGAGCGCCTTTGCCGCGGAGCTCGATACAACCCACAGGCTTCACGCTTCCGCGGCCCCCCAGGCGCACCGCGGCGCGCAGAAGGACGCCCTGCTGCGCCGCCTCGTGGCGACGGCGGACGTGGCCGCGGTGCTCGCTTCGGCGATCGCGGTCAGCCTCGTGGCCGACCGCGGGCTCGCGAGCGCGCTGTGGTGGGTCTCGCTGTTGCCGGTGTGGGTCGTGGTGGCCAAGCTCCACGACCTCTACGACGCCGACCACGTGCGGATCAGGCACCTCACCGCGGACGAGGCGCCCGCCCTCTTTCACTGGGCCACCGTGTCCGCCGCCGGGACCACGCTGGTCCTGGCATTCGGACCGGGGCGGCTGTCGGTGGCCGCCGCCGTGGTCGGCTGGGCCGTCGCCCTCGGCACGGCGCTGCTCCTGCGCTTCCTGGCGCGCGCGCTCTGGCGCCGCATCGTCGAGCCCGAGCGCGGCCTCGTGATCGGCGAGGGTCAGCTCGCCGACGCGCTGTCGCGCAAGCTGGCGCTCGAGCCGGGGCACCACCTCGCGCTGGTGGCCTCGACGGTACCGAGTCCGCAGACGCCCGACGAGAACGCTCCCCTGCACCTCCTTCCGGAGCTCGAGGAGACGATCAGGCGCGAGCGAGCCGAGCGCGTCGTGCTCGCGATGCCGGACCTCGATGAGGCGACGCTGTCGCGGGTCGTGGCCACCTGCCGGGCGCTCGGCGTCAAGCTCAGCGTGGCTCCGCCGCTGCGGGCGATGCTTGGCACCGCAGTGACGCTCACCCACATGGCGGAGCTGCCGCTGATCGAGTTCCGAACGTGGGATCCCTCGCGCTCGACCGCGTTCCTCAAGCGGAGCATGGACTTCACCCTGTCGGCGGCGGCACTCGTGGCGCTCGCCCCACTGCTGGTGCTGATCGCGGTGCTCGTGAGGCTGGACTCGCGCGGCCCGGCGCTCTTTCGCCAGCGGCGCGCCGGACAGGGCGGGAGGCCGTTCCAGCTGTTCAAGTTCCGCACGATGGTCCGCGACGCCGAGGCGCGCCTTGATGAGGTCGTCCGTCTCGAGGAGCTCGAGGAGCCGATGTACAAGCTGCGCGCCGATCCGCGCGTGACCCGTGTGGGACGCTGGCTGCGCCGCACGAGCCTCGACGAGCTCCCCCAGCTGCTCAACGTGCTGCGCGGCGAGATGAGCCTCGTGGGGCCGCGCCCGGAGGACGTGAGGCTGGTGGAGCGCTACCCGCCGGAGCTCGACTTCCGCTTCGAGATGCGGCCCGGCATCACGGGCCCGATGCAGGTGCACGGTCGCGGCGAGCTCACCTTCCAGGAGCGCGTCGCGGTCGAGCGCGAGTACGTCGAGAACTACTCGCTTCGAAAGGACGTGCGGATCCTCGTCGCAACCGCCGCCACGGTCGTACGCGGCCGTGGCGCCTTCTGACGCTCGACGCCGTGGCGCCGGAGCACCTTCCGACGCGCCTCGAAGGCCCGATTCTGCTAGCGCCGACCGTGCACGACGACTCGCGCGGCTTCTTCCAGGAGACCTACGCGCATGAGCCCTATAGCGCGCTCGGCATCGAGGACGAGTTCATTCAGGACAACCACTCGCGCTCCCGCCGCGGCGTCGTTCGCGGGATGCATTTCCAGGTGGGCGCCGGCCAGGCCAAGCTCGTCCGCTGCGCGCGTGGGGCGGTGTTCGACGCCGTCGTGGACCTGAGGCGCGGCTCGGCTACCTTCGGGCAGTGGGAGACCTTCGAGCTCGACGATCGCAACCTGCGCCAGCTCTACTGTCCGATCGGGTTCGCGCACGGCTTCTGCGTCACGAGCGAGCTGGCAGATGTGCTCTACAAGGTCTCCGCGTACTTCGACCCGGCGCTCGAGCGCGGAATCGCCTACGACGATCCGGAGGTCGGAATCGAGTGGCCCGCGCTCGAGCTGACGGCCTCCGAGCGCGACCGGCGCGCGCCGCGCCTGGCGGAGATCGCAGCTGAGCTGCCGTTCGAGCTCCGGCGGTGAAGCCGCGCAGGCACCTACCGCCGCCCCGGGGCGCCCCGGTCGCGCGGCCACCGCTTCGGCGCGTTGCCGAGCAGCCACCCGGCCGCCTCGGCCCCGAACGCGATCGCGTCCAGCAGGTTGAACAGCGCCGGTTCGCGCTGCCGGCGCAGCGCCAGCGTCACGCTCGCGAGCAGGCGAGCCGCGACCGCCGGCACGATGTCGCCGAGGCTGCGCCGACCGGGCCAGCGGCGCGCGAGCCAGCGCTCGCCGGCGCCGTAGCGCAGGCGCTGACGGACGAACGGCCACAGCGCGTCGCGGTGGCGGTGACGGACGACGGCCCGCGACCGGTGCTCGATCACGTAGCCCGCGGACTGAAGGCGCCACGAGAAGTCGACGTCGCCGCCGGAGCGGACCTCCGCGAAGCCGCCGAGATCGGACCACGCCGATCGGCGGACGAGCAGGTTCGCGGTGGCGGCGAACCCTCCCCGCGGCTCGGCGAGGAACGTGGCCTGGTCGAGGTACGGACGCGAGCGCGCGTGGCGCGCGATCAGGCCGTCGCCGGTCGCCTCGGCGCGGACCGACCCCGCGACCGCTCCGACTCGGTCGGCCACCGGCTCCGCGAGGTAGTCGGAGACGAGCGTCGGCGTCGGCTCGCAATCGGCGTCAACGAACAGAAGCCACGCACAGCCCGCCCGGCGGGCGCCGACGTTGCGAGCGTGGTAGGAGGACCGCCGCTCGGTCGCTCGCACGATCGCCGCGCGCGGGCCGGCCTGAGTGCCGTCGGCCGAGGCGTCGGTGGAGTTGTCCACCAGGATCAGCTCGTCGTCGGGCTCGAGCTCGAGGGTCGCGAGGGTCGCGAGCAGCTCGCGCGCGGCCTCCGGCGACCCGGCGAAGGGCACGACGACGCTCACGGACGGCCGCGCAGGCGGACCGGCCGTCACTCCCCGCTCCTGACGGCGTCCTCGCCCCTGACCGCGACGCCCGACTGATGGCGGAGCCGGAGCCGACCAACGCCCCCGACCTCGAGGTGGTGATCGTCTCGGCGGGAGCCGCTTGCGAGCTGCTGCGTGCCTGCCTCGCGTCGCTCGAGCGCCACCCGCTCACCAGCGGAGAGATGGCCGTCACCGTGATCGACAATGCGAGCCGCGACGGCACCGTGGCGATGGCGCGCTCGGAGTTCCCGG
Organism: Thermoleophilaceae bacterium; assembly: GCA_051001995.1. Taxonomy (GTDB): domain Bacteria; phylum Actinomycetota; class Thermoleophilia; order Solirubrobacterales; family Thermoleophilaceae; genus CAWEHQ01. Next base: position 540 of record JBPCMT010000085.1, on the reverse strand, counting down.
ACGTGGAGATGGTGCCGCTCGACTGGAACGCCGGGTTCTGCCACGCGAACAACCTCGTCCTGCGCCACGCGATCGCGCCCTACGTGCTCGTCCTCAACCCCGACACCGAGGCGACCGCCGGCGCTCTCGACCACATGGTGGAGCTGATGCGCTCGCGCCCCGACATCGGCGTGGCCGGCTGCCGGCTCGTGCGGGCCGACGGCTCGTTCGACCACGCCGCCAAGCGCAGCTTCCCCACCCCGCTCGGGGCGCTCGCTCACTTCACCGGCGTCGGCCGGCGCGCCCGTGCGGGCAGCCGCCTGTCCCAGTACCGGGCGACCGACCTCGAGGAGAACGGGACCGGCGCGGTCGATGCGGTGAACGGCGCCTTCATGCTGGTTCGTCGCGAGGCGATGCGCGAGGTCGGTCTGCTCGACGAGGCGTACTGGCTCTATATGGAGGACCTCGACTGGTGCTACCGCTTCCGGGCGCATGGCTGGAGCATCTGGTACGAGGGTCTGGCCACGTTCGTGCATGTGAAGGGGGGTACCTCGGTCGTCG
>JBPCMT010000084.1:0-4536 GCA_051001995.1 Thermoleophilaceae bacterium | reverse complement strand
CCTCGCCACGATCGGCGTCCTCGCGCTCGCAGCCGCCCCGCCTGCGAGCGCCGCCGGCAGCGCCCAGGCGGTGCGCGACCTCGAGCACGTGCAGAACTGCGACGGCGGCTTCGGCACCGAGGCGGGCTCGTCCTCGAGCCAGCTCTACACCGGCTGGGCGGCGTTTGGGCTCGCGGCCGCCGACGTCAACCCGCGCGACGTCGCGCGCGGCGGGCGCTCGGCGATCGACTACACGAAGCGCAACGCCGACTCCCTCAACCGCACCGGCGACCTGTCGCGGACGATCCTCGCGCTCGAGGCGTCCGGCGTCTCGCCGCGCTCGTTCGGCGGGCGTGACCTCGTCGGCGAGCTCCAGGCGCGCCGCGCGCGCGACGGTTCCTACGACGGCCTGGTCAACCAGACGGCGTTCGCGGTCCTCGCGCTGCGCGCCGCCGGGGCGGGCAGCCCGCGCTCCGCGCGCTGGCTCGAGGACCAGCAGAACAAGGATGGCGGCTTCGGCTTCTCGGGCGGCGAGAGCAGCGGCGAGGACACGGGCTACGTGCTGCAAGCGCTGGCGGTGAGCGGCCGCGACGGCGGCGACGCCGCCCGCACGGCCGTCCGCTACATGAGGCGGGCGCAGGACGGAAGCGGCGGCTTCAGCGGCGTCGGCACCCCGGTCAACGCGCAGGCCACCGCGTTCGCCGTGCAGGGGCTGCTGGCGGTCGGCGGCGGCGGCGGCGCCGTGTCCGGCGCGATCGGCTACATCCGCTCGCTCCAGGCCGCCGACGGCAGCATCCAGTACGCGAGCGGCAACGGCCAGACGCCGGTGTGGGTCACGAGTCAGGCGCTGCTGGCGCTCGAGCGCGAGCCGTTCCCGATCGGGGCCGTGCCGCGGGCGCCGGGCGGGGCGGACGGGGGCGACGGCTCAGATGCACCGGGCGCGGGAGGTGGCGCCGGGCCGACCGCCGGATCCGCCTCCGGCGATCCCGGATCGGCGGCAAGCGACGCCGGCGGGGCCTCTGGGCACGGCGACCGCGACGGCAAGAGCAATCGCCGCGGGCGCGACCGGCGCGAGGCCGGCGCCCCCGGCGGCGGGCAGTCGCTGCTCCGTCAGGTGCCCGGAAGGACGATCGCGGACGGCGAGCAGGACGCGGCCGACGGCAGCCCCGGCGGCGACGGCTCGGCCGTCAGCGGCGTCATCGCCGCCGCCTCGAGCGCCGCCTTCGTCTTCGGCTTCCGGCGGCGGCTGCGGAAGCGCCTGACCGCCGGCTCCGAGCCGTCAGCCGAGCCGGCCGGCTAGTCCGGTCCCGGATCAGGCGCCGCGCCCAGCCGGCTGGTTCCGACTGGGACAGATCAGGTGGTTGCGCCGGCGATCCTGTTCGAGCGGTCGAGGGTGTCGAACTCCTCGAGCGAGAGACCCGCTCCCTCCGCCACGCACGTGAGTGGGGACTCCGAGACGCGAGTCTCCATCCCGGTCTCCTCGCTGAGGCGCTCCGCGAAGCCCCGCAGCAGCGATCCTCCGCCGACCAGGACCATGCCGTCTCCCATGATGTCACCCGCGAGCTCAGGCGGGGTCCGCTCGAGCGTCTCTCGAACCGCGGCGATGATCGCCTGCAGGGGCTCCTCGAGCGCAGAACGGATCTCCTCGCTTCCGAGGGTGACCGTCTTCGGAAGCCCAGCTACGAGATCCCGTCCCCGAACGTCGGCGCGAAGCTCCTCGCCAAGCACCCTTGCCGAGCCGATCTCGAGCTTGAGGGCCTCGCCGCGCTCGGTTCCGACAGCAAGGCGGTGCCGGCTCTTCAGGTGGCTGAGGATTGCCTCGTCGAGGTCGTAGCCACCAACCCTGACCGACTCCGACACCGCCATCGCCCCGAGCGTCAGCACCGCCACCTCGCTGGTCCCGCCGCCCACGTCGACGACCATTCGCCCCGTCGGCTCCTCGATCGCAAGCCCCGCCCCGATCGCGCCGGCGAGCGGCTCCTCTATCAGCTGGACCTTCCGCGCTCCAGCCGCGATACACGCTTCCTGCACCGCCCGCTTCTCGACCTCCGTTATGCCCGACGGCGCGCACATCACCACCCGAGGTCGCGCCATACGGCTCGGCACCACCTTGCGGATGAAGTGGCGAAGCATTCGCTCGGTGACCTCGAAGTCCGCGATCACCCCGTGGCGAAGAGGGCGGATCGCGGAGATCGTGGCGGGAGTGCGGCCGATCATGCGCTTCGCCTCGAACCCGACCGCGTGAACGGCACCCGTCTGCTCGTTCATCGCGACCACCGAGGGCTCGGACAGCACCACGCCCCGGCCACGCTCGTAGACGAGTGTGTTGGCGGTGCCGAGGTCGATCGCTATGTCACGATCGCCTAGGCTCAGGCGTCGGGGAAGGAGGCTCATTGGACTGGGCGTTCCTGGAGACTGACGATCGCCAGCGGCTTTCGCAAAGTGTCCGCGCCTCCCTGAGCGTAGAGAAGCGACCGAGACCCTGCGCGTAGGGACCGGGTCAGCTCAACGCCCGAACGAGCGCGGTCACGGCCGCGGCGGCGAGCACCGCGAGCAGCGCCGAGCCCCGGGCGGCGATCGTGACGCCGGCCGCCCCAACGCCGGCTAGTCGCGCGTCCACGTCCAGGCCGTCCTCGGTGCCCAGCGTCTGGGTGACCACCAGCGCCGCCAGCAGCGTCGGCGCCAGCAGGGCCACAACCGCCATCAGCCGCGGGTGCAGCTCCCGGCCGCCCAGCAGCACCGGGCCTGCGGCGCGGATCGCCGCCGTGGCCAGCGCGAGCGCCGCGATGGTGAGCCAGACGGCGGTCACGCCGTCTTCCGGCGCAGGCCGAGCAGGGCGCCAGCGCTGGCGGCGATGATGGCCACGCCGACCGGCGCGACCGGCAGGAGAACAAGCGCCACCGCGGCGCCGGCCGCGGCGGACGGCCGCGCCCTCCTGTTGCGCAGCTCGGCGACGAGCAGCGCCAGGAAGAAGGCGGGGAAGACCGCATCCAGGCCGTAGCGCCCGGGGTCGCCGATGAGGTCGCCGGCCAGGACCCCGGTGACGGTTCCCGCAACCCACATCGGATAGGCGGGCAGGGTGGCGCCGACCATGAACGCGGGGTCAAAGCGCCCGCTGCCACGGCTGGCCATCGCCCACGACTGGTCGACCATCGCCTGGCCGGTCGTGGCGCGCCGTGCGCGCCCGCCGCTGAGCGACGGCGCGAGCGCGATGCCCATCGGGCCGTAGCGCGCATTGAGGAGAATCCCGGCCACCAGCGCGGCGGCCACCCCGCCGCCGCCGGCGAGGACTGCGAGCGCCGCAAACTGAGCCGAGCCCGCGAAGACGGTGGCGGACATGACGATCGGGGCGACCGTGCCCATCACCGGCTCGGCGACCACCCCGAACGAGATGGCCACCAGCCCGGCCGCCACCGCGTAGGGCAGACCGGCACGCACCCCTGCGCGCAGTGAGGCGGTTCGCTGGGCTCGCGCCGTTCTGTCGGCGCCTGGGCGGGTGATCGTCAGGCCCGCGGGCCGTTCAGGCCCTGCTGCGGTACAGGCGCGTGGTCAGCGGCGCGAAGATCGCGGTCAGCACCGCGGCCGTTCCGAGGACGATGGCGATGTCTCCGGCATCCACGTTCCCCTCCATCAGCCCGCGCGACGCGGTCGCCAGGATGGAGATCGGGTTGACGTCCACGAACGCCTCGAGCCCGCTCGGCAGCGTCTCAGGGTCGACGAAGACGTTGCTCAGGAAGGTCAGCGGGAAGATCCCCATGAAGCCCGCGTTCATGACGGCGTTGGGCGAGCGCAGCAGCAGGCCGATGGTCGTGAACACCCACGAGAGCCCGAAGGCGAACACGATCACGAGCGCCAGCGCCGCGACCACTCCCAGGACGCCGGCGCCGGGCCGGTAGCCGAGGATCACGCCGAGCACGACGATCACGGTCCCGGCGACGAGGTAGCGGACGCTGTCTCCGACCACCGAGCCGACGAGCGGCGCCGGCCGCCAGATCGGCAGCGAGCGGAAGCGATCGACGACGCCCTTCGTCAGGTCGGTGTTGAGCGCGACCCCGGAGTAGACGGTGGTGAAGAGCACCGACATCACCAGGATTCCCGGGAGGATGTAGTCGAGGTACTCCCCGGTGGAGCCGGCGATCGCGCCGCCGAACAGATAGGTGAACATCAGCACGAACATCACCGGCGTGATCGTCACGTCGAGGAGCTGCTCGGGGACGTGCTTGACCTTGAGCATCCCGCGCCAGCCGAAGGTCAGGGTCGCCGACAGGGCGCTCGGGAGCGGCGGGCGGGAGCTCGAGGACAGCGCGCTGCGGACCGCCGCCTCGTCGGCGGCGGGCTCGAAGCGGGTCTGGGTCGTCGGGGTGGCGCTCATGCCGGCTGCTCCTCCTTGGTGGCGGTGGCTTCCTGGGCGGGCTCCTCCTCGGCCGGATGGCCCGTCAGCGCCAGAAACACCTCGTCGAGGCTCGGCTGGCCCAGCGAGAAGCCGGCGACCCTGACGCTCGACCGGGACAGCTCGGCCATTGCCTCGGCCGCCCGGTCGGCGTCCGCGCACGAGGC
>JBPCMT010000083.1:0-2862 GCA_051001995.1 Thermoleophilaceae bacterium | reverse complement strand
CGGCACCCGCCACGCGGTCACGCGCAGCGTGGCGGAGACGGTCTCGGTGATCGCCGACCCCTCGCCGCCCGCGCGGACCGCGCTGCCGGACCAGCTCGTGCTCTCGCGCGACCGCTACGGGCGCTAGCGCTAAGCGCTGAAAGAGTCGCGCGCGATCGCCGCTGGCGCGGGCGCGGAGCGCCGCTCATAGCCGCGGGTCGGCGCCGTGCTCGCACCGCGGCCGCCGCTCAGAGCACGGCGAGCAGTGCCGCGCCGGCCAGCGCTGCGAGCGCGACCGCGTTGACCGCCCGAGGAGCCCGGGTCTGACCGACGGCCTGGATGCGGTCGACCACCGCCGCGCCGCCTTCGAAGCTCGTGACCCGCGCGGCGAGCAGCACCGAGAGCCCGCGCGCGATCCCGAACGGCGCCAGCAGCAGCGCTGCGACCAGCGGATCGCCCACCGCGAACGCCGCGACGGTCACGGCGACGTAGGTGCCGTAGGTGAGGAAGGTCAGGAAACCGACCCCGAGGCCGAGCCCGTAGAGCAGTGCGGTCACGGATGGGGAGAAGAAGCTCCGCCACCACTGCGGCACCTGCCGTCGCCGGCACGGGAGCGGCACGCGCAGTCCGACCGCCTCACGGGCCGCGTAGAGGAGGCTGACCGCCGCCACGAGCACCGCGCCCGCGACGCCCCAAGGCGCGCCCAGCAGCGCCCCGAGGCCGCCGAGCAGCGCGCCGAAGGCCGTCGCCGCGAGCGTCGTCCCCAGCGTGTGCAGGGCGACCGTGGCGAGGTATCTCCGTCGGCTATCCCCGTGGACCACGGGGACGATGGTCTCTACCATCGACAGCCCTCAGGGGCTGAACAGCGCGGAGAAGCCGGCCACGAGCGAGGCGACCGCCGCCACGATCGGAAGGCCCCCCTCCATCAGCAGCGCGTGCTCGTCCTGCGATAGGCGATGCAGAAGACCCTGCGGCTTCCGCAGTAGCCTCTGTTCGCGCGGTCGCCGTTGATCCGGTAGCGCACGCTCGCGCAGCAGTCGTAGATGCGGCGCACGCGGCCGAAGCAGCAACGGCTCCAGCCGCCTCCGAAGCTGGCGCGTTCGATCCCGTACTTCTCCCGGACCATGTAGCTGCAGACCTTGTGCCTGGGCTGGCGCGAGGAGGTGTACCTGCGCCCGTGATCGTCGACCTTGTAGCCCTTGCGCGGATGCAGCGGACGGCCATAGCGGTCGATTCGGGAGGCTGGCCTGAACGGATGCGGACACGAGCCGGTGGTCCCGGTGTGGCCGCAGATGTGATGGGCCTCGGCGAGGTCGGGGTCCAAGGCCGCCGCGACGAGTGGGCCTCCGGTGAGGGCGACGACCCCCATCCCCAGCCGCCCCACAAACGACCGCCGGCTCGTCCGCTCCGCCAAGTCCACGGAGACTCGCTCCGGCACATTCTCGAGCATCAGGTCACCACCTCTTCTCGTCGGCTTGTCAGGGAGGGCTCGGCGACCCGGCGTCGAGACGTATCGACGAGGCCCTCCATCTGCTCCATGTTGTTGACCGTTCCCTTCCCCTGGACCACGCCCTCGGCGTCCAGGATCACGACGTACGGCGTGCCCGGCACATCGAAGGCCTCGCACGCCTCGAGCGACGCGACGAGCGGCGCCTTCCCGCGCTTGCGGCGGTAGGCCGTCTCGCTGTCGTCCTCTCCGGCGTCGGTGATCACCACGGGGGCGAGCTCGCCGCCGCGGGCAACAGGCTCCATGGCGGGCAGCACCTGGCGGCAGATGTCGCAGCCGGGGGAGACGAAGAGCAGGAGCTGTGCCCGCCGCTCGCCGCCGAGCACGACCTCCTCCCCGTCCACGTCGGTGACCGCCAGCGGCTCGACCTCCTCGCCGAGTGGCGGTCCCTCCTCGTCGATCTCGAGGGCGCCGCGGGGCCCGAGGCGCAGGTGCAGGGTTCCGATCTGGCGGGCCAGCGCGACCACGATCACGCAGAGCACGACGACGAGCGCCCAGAGGACGGCGTACGAGATCAGCCATAAGCCCGTCATGAAGCCAAGTTCACCCCTGTACCCCCGTGTAGATCGCTGAGCTTATAGCGGCCGCTCGGTCTAGAGTCAAACCGACGACCGTCCGGCTCGTTCAATCGCCGCCATGCCCGCACTGCTCGCCTCCCTACTCGCGCTCATCTTCGCCTGGGCGGCGGTCGCCAAGATCGCCCGCTTCGACGCGTGGTCGACCGCCCTCAGCGGGTACGGCCTGCCCGGCCCGCTGGCGCCGGCGGCGCGGTTCGGAACTCCGCTGCTCGAGGCCGCGGTCGCCGTCCTGCTCGTGGCCGGCGCGGTCAGCGCGGGCGCGGTCCTTGCACTCGCGCTGTCGGTCGCATTCTGTGCGGCGATCCTGCGCGCGCGCTCGCGCCTTGGCAAGCGGCTTCCCTGCGGCTGCTTCGGGGGACGCAGCGCCCACGACTACCGCGGCATGCTCGCCCTCGACCTCGGATTGGCGCTCGCGGCGGCGGCCGTGCTGGCGAGCGGCGACGCCGCCGCGCCGGCGCTCCTCGATCCCCGCGCGGCCGCGCCCGGACTCCTGGCCATCGCCGGAATCGCACTCGCCGGCTGGGTCGGCGTCCAGGCGACCGCGGCGATGCGCCGTTAGGGGAGCGCGGTAGGAGCCGGGCGCCGCGGTCGGCCGGGAGCCGCGGTCGCGCGGGCCGCTGGCCAGCCGGGCAGGCTGGAGGTCGCGCGGACTCGGCGCCAGCCGGGTGTGCTCTAAGCCTGAATCCACCGTATCGCCCCTTCATGCTCACCTGACCGGCCCCGTCAACGCTTGAGGGCGGTCGGAGGGTCTTGCTCGGCGGCAGTGGCGCCTGAGCGGGGTCCGATCGTCGCTTCGGG
>JBPCMT010000082.1:0-8903 GCA_051001995.1 Thermoleophilaceae bacterium | reverse complement strand
ATCCACGTGCAAGCGCGCGAGATGGCTGCCACCAAGGGCCGCGAATCATTTGCATGAGAGGAACACGTGAGAAAAGAAGTGCTCGTCACGGTCGACCGTGGCGAAACCAGAGTCGCAATCCTCGAGGAGGAGAACGCGAGCCCGACTCCCACGCCGGAGAACGGGTCCGAGAAGAGCACGGGCGGTAACCGGGGGCGCCGGCGCGGCCGGCGCGGAGGTTCACCTCCCGCGACGCCGAGGAGCGGAGCGCGGGTAGCAGAGCTCTACGTGGAGCGGCTCGGAGGGCGCTCGCTCGTCGGCAACATCTACAAGGGCAAGGTCGACAACGTCCTGGCCGGCCTCGAGGCGGCCTTCGTGGACATCGGCCTCGAGAAGAACGGCTTCCTGCACGTCGACGACATCGTGATGCCGGGCGTCGAGATCGCCCGCCGCGGGCGCTCGGGCGAGAAGGGGCAGCGGATCTCGCAGCTCTTAAAGCCGGGGCAGGAGGTCGTGGTCCAGGTCTCGAAGGACCCGCTGAAGAGCAAGGGCGCCCGCCTCACGATGCAGCTCTCGATCGCCGGGCGCTACCTCGTGTACGTGCCCCAGGGAGAGGGCGTGGGCGTCTCGCGGCGTCTCGGGGACAGGGAGCGCGACCGGCTGCGAAAGCAGGCGGCGAAGCTCGACCTCCGTGGTGGCGGCGCGATCATCCGGACGGCGGCCCGCGACGCGAAGCGCGAGGACTTCGACCGCGAGATCCTCTACCTGTTCAAGCTGCACGAGATCCTTCAGCGGCGCGTCGAGGAGACGGTCGCGCCCGCGATGGTCTTCCAGGAGGCGGACCTGTCGGTCCGCGTTGTGCGCGACATCTTCTCGCGCGAGCTGGAGCGAGCCGTGGTGGACGACGACAAGCAGCAGCGCCGGCTCACCTCGTTCTTCACGCGCACCGCGCCCGAGCTGGTGGACCGCGTCGAGCACTACGACGAAGGTCAGCCGCTGTTCGAGCGCTACGGCATCGAGACGGCGATCCAGTCGACGCTGAGTAGGCGTGTGGACCTGCCGTCGGGCGGCTACCTGATGATCGATTACGCCGAGGCGATGACGGTGATCGACGTCAACTCGGGGTCGTTCATCGGCCGCGGCCGCGGCGCGCGGCTCGAGGACACGATCACCAGGACCAACCTCGAGTCCGCCGAGGAGGTCGTGCGCCAGTTGCGGTTGCGCGACATCGGCGGAATCATCGTTATCGACTTCATCGACATGGCGCGCGCGCGCAACCGCGACACCGTCTTAAAGACGCTGCGCAAGGCGCTCGACCAGGATCGGACGAAGACCTACGTGGTCGAGATCTCGCCGCTCGGGCTCGTGGAGATGACGCGCCAGAACGTGACCGACGGCGTGCGCGAGATCCTCACGAAGGTCTGCCCTGCTTGCGACGGCGAGGGCGTGGTGCTCTCCGAGGAGACCGTGGCGCTCGCGATCGAGCGCAAGCTGCGCGACCTGGCCGCTGAGCGCCCCGACGCCGAGGCGTACTTGGTCCAGGCGCATCCGCGCGTGGTCCAGACGCTCTTCGGGGCCCCCGGACGGCCTCTCCTCGACCTCGAGGAGCAGGTCGGAAAGCACTTCCACTTCGAGGGCGGGGAGGGGCTCCCGCTCGACCACTTCGCGGTGTCGCTCGCCGGCTCGCGCGGGGAGGTCGAGGAGCGGGCGCTTCCCTTCCGCGAGGGTGAGGAGCTCCACGTGGCGATCGAGGAGCCGCACATGTACGACGAGGACTACGCGGTCGCGAAGATCGACGGCTACGTGATCTCGGTGGCCGGCGCCGGGGGCCACATCGGCGAGAAGCGACTGGTGCGCATCGAGCAGGTCAGCCGCCGCGCCGCCACGGCCGTCCTCGCCGACGGCATGCCCGCGTCCGCGTCGGCGTCCTCCGGTGACGGCTCGGGCGCCGACGGCGAGCGCGGACCGAACGGCGGAGGACCTGAGGGCGAGGGCACGGCCTCGGTGAGCCGTCGCGGCCGCGGGTCACGCCGCCGTCGCCGGGGCGCCAAGGAGGTGCCGGAGACCCCCGATTGAGCGGCGTCCGCGAATGCCCGGGCACGGGCCGGGCGACCGGAAGCGGTCGTCTAGACTGCTTGCCCGCCGCGCGAGTTCCGCGCGGCACCGGATATTCGGCGCCCCCGGAGGGCGCTCCAACCTGTGCCATGTACGCAATAGTCAAGGTCGGCGGCAAGCAATACCGCGTGGAAAAAGGCGACTCGCTCGTCGTCGATCGGCTGCGCGATGACGAGGGCGCGAAGGTCGCGCTGGAGCCGTTGCTCTACCGCTCGGACGGCGACGCCGTGTTCGACGCCGACTCGCTGCGCAAGGTCAAGGTCGAGGCCGTCGTGGCCAGCCACGAGCGCGGCAAGAAGATCCACGTGCTCAAGTTCAAGCCCAAGCGCGGCTACAAGCGCCGCTCCGGCCACCGGTCGGAGCTGACTCGGCTGGAGATCAAGGACATCAAGATGCTGTCGCGCAAGCCGGGCACGAAGAAGGCCGAGACCGCGACCGCGGGCAAGGAGGAGCCCTCGCACGTCGAGGCGGCCGGGGACGGGGGCGACGGCAACCAGGGCGCGGCCGAATCGGCGAAGTCCGGCTCGTCCAAGTCTGGCTCGCCCAAGTCCGGCCCGGCGAAGTCGCGCTCGACCCGCAAGACATCGAAGGAGGCGCAAGATGGCTCATAAGAAGGGGCTCGGATCGAGCCGCAACGGCCGCGACTCCCAGGCCCAGCGCCTGGGCGTGAAGGTGTTCGCCGGTCAGTCGGTGACCGGCGGTGAGATCATCGTCCGCCAGCGGGGGACGCGCTTTCGGCCGGGCGACGGCACCGGCATCGGCAAGGACGACACGATCTACGCCCGCCGCGCCGGCACGGTCGAGTTCGCCACCGGGCGCCGCGGCCGCACGATCTCGATCGTCCCGGGCTAGCAGGCCCCGCTGCGGCAGTAGTGGCGGCGCGGCTCGCGTCGCCATGCTCGGCGGCGGCGAACGCCACCGGGCCGAGGAGGGCGAGGTAGATCGCCGAGACCAGGCCGATCACCAGCGAGAGCAGGCCCTTGACGGCGTTGACGCGCTGGAGGTCGTCGGGCAGCGCGGCGGTCAGGACGGCGAGCAGCATGATCCCGAGCGCGGCACCGAAGTAGCCGCCGTACACCGCGGCGACGAACACGAGCGCCTGGAGCGCGACCGACCGGTGCTCGGGTCGCTCGCCGGCCGAGCGGCGGGCGCGCCGCTCCACGAGCGACTGGGCGGCGAGGGCGGCGCACGCGAGCAGGACCAGGAACGGAGCGACGGCCTCGAACGCGGCGGCCGGAGCCACGAGCAGCAACGCGGACCCTGCGAGCGCCCCGGCGGCGCTCGTTACGCCGAGCGCGGCGGAGCGCCGGCCCTGGCCGCGCAGCTCGCGCCGGTAGCCGATCGAGCCGCCGAGGTACCGGCCAGCACGCCGAGGATGTTCGTCGCGTTCGCGGTCAGGCCCGGGTAGCCGACCGCCAGCAGCGCCGGAAGCTGATCAGCAACCCGCCGCCGGCGATCGCGTTGACCGCGCCGGCCACGACGGACGCCCCCAGGAGGAAGGCGACGGCTGCCGCATCGAGCTCGACCACGGGAGGCAGTGTGCCCGGTCAGCGGCCCGGCTCTACGATCGCCCCATGCTCCACGATCGAGCGAGGATCCTCGTACAGGCGGGCGCCGGCGGCAACGGTGCGGTGTCGTTCCGCCGCGAGGCGCACGTGCCGCGGGGCGGCCCGGACGGCGGCGACGGCGCCCCCGGCGGCGATGTCGTGCTCGTGTCCGACCCGTCGCTGCGCGACCTGCAAAGCTTTCGTCGCCGCGGGACCTATCGCGCCCGGCGGGGCGGCCACGGCGAGGGCTCGAACCGACACGGCGCGAGCGGCGACTCGCTCGAGCTGCACGTGCCGCCCGGCACCGTCGCGGAGGCTCACGACGATGCGTTCCGCTTCGATCTCGCCTTCGCCGGCGCGCGCGCGGTGGTCGCGCGCGGCGGCCCGGGGGGCAGGGGCAACAAGCGCTTTGCGACCGCGCAGCGCCAGGCGCCCCGGTTCGCCGAGCGCGGCCTGCCGGGGGAGGAGCGCTGGATCGAGCTGCGTCTCAAGCTGCTCGCCGACGTCGGGCTCGTGGGCCTGCCGAACGCGGGCAAGTCGTCGTTGCTCACCCGCCTCACGCGTGCCCGGCCCAAGGTCGCGGATTATCCGTTCACGACCGTCGACCCGGCGCTCGGGACGATCGACGCCGACGACCGCCAGGTCGTGGTCGCCGACATCCCGGGCCTGATCGAGGGCGCGGGGGAGGGCGCCGGCCTGGGACACGAGTTCCTCGCTCACGTGGAGCGGACACGGCTGCTGGTCCACGTGCTCGACCTCGCCCCGGCCGACGGCTCGGACCCGGACCTCAACCACCCGATGATCGAACGTGAGCTCGAGCGCTACGGCGCCGGCTTGGAGCGGCGCCCCCGGCTCCTCTGCCTGTCGAAGGCCGACCTCGTCCCGCGCGAGGAGGCGCTCGCGGCCGCGGCTCGCTGGGCGCAGGCGCTCGGGGATCGGGCGCTCGCCGTGATCGCGACGTCCTCGGCCACCGGGCTGGGGATCGACGACCTGCGCTTGGCGATAGTGCGCCACGTGCCGCGCGAGCCGGCCGAGGCGGTCTCCGGCGACGCGACGGCGCGTGCCGTGACGGCCATCGAGGCAGATGCGCCGGCGCTCGCCGAGCACCGCGTGTACCGGCCCGGCGACGACGACGGCTTCCGCGTGGAGCGGACCGGGCCGGGCGCGTACCGGGTGCTCGGGGGCCCCGTCGAGCGACTGATCGCCCGGCACGACCTCGCCAACCAGGAGGCGCTCCGTCACGTTGAGGAACGGCTTCGGGCGCTGGGCGTCGTGCGTGAGCTCGAGGCCAGCGGCTTCGAGCCAGGCGACGACGTGGAGGTCGGCGGCGTCGTCTTCGAGCTCGAGCCGGGCGCTCCGTTTCGGTCGTGACTGATCGCGCGCGGATAATCCCGGCATGAGCCTGGTCGTGATCAAGCTCGGGTCGAGCATCGTCGCCGACCAGCGCGGCGACCCGCGTCTCGACGTGCTGCGCCACGTCTGCGCCGAAACGGCGCGCCTTCACGACGAGGGCGTTGGGGTGGTGCTCGTGACCTCGGGCGCGATCGCGCGCGGGATGCGGGCGATGAGCCTCCAGATGCGCCCGCGCGCGATGGCCGAGCTGCAGGCCGCCTCGGCGGTGGGGCAGGGGAAGCTCTACCGCGTCTACGAGGAACTGCTTGCCGAGCGCTCGGTGGCGAGCGCCCAGGTGCTGCTGACCTTCTTCGACATGTCGGCGCGGACGCACTACCTCAACGCGCGCAGGACGCTTCGAAAGCTCCTCGACTGGGGGATCGTCCCGGTCGTCAACGAGAACGACACGACCGCCACCGACGAGATCTCCTTCGGCGACAACGACTTCCTCGCCGCACAGGTCGCGATCCTGCTCGGCGCCGAGCGGCTGCTCATCCTCACCGACATAGACGGCCTCTACACCGCCGACCCAAGCCGCGACCCCGAGGCCACGCTGGTGCCGGAGGTGACCGACCTGGCCGCGCTCGACGAGCTCGAGATCGGCCGAGCGTCGTCGCCGCTGGGCTCGGGCGGGATGCGGTCGAAGGTCGTGGCGGCGGAGATGGCCACGGCCGCCGGGATCCCGGCGGCGATCCTCGACGGAACCGTGGCGGGGCCGCTCGCCGGCGCGCTCCGCGGCGAATCGGTGGGGACGCGCTTTGTGCCTCAGAGCGGTCGCGTGTCGAGCTTCAAGCTCTGGCTCAAGTACGCGAAGCCGAGCCACGGGCGCCTGGTGGTGGACGCGGGTGCGGGCCGGGCCCTGCGGGAGCGTGGCACCAGCCTCCTGCCGGTCGGCATCGTGGAGGTCGAGGGCGACTTCCAGGCGGGCGACGGCGTGGACGTCGCCGCCTGCGAGGACGGGCAGGCGTGCGGCGAGCCGATCGGTAAGGGGATCGTGAACTACTCGGCGACAGAGCTGCGACGGATCAAGGGGCTCAAGACCGACGAGGTCGCGCAGCTGCTTCCGCGCGCCAGCGCCGAGGCGGTCCACCGCGACTACTTCGTCCTGGAGTAGTCGGCCGGTACCCTTGCGCTGATGGCCGCCGAGCCTGTCATCCGCGCCGAGAGCACCACGGTGCGCGACGTCTGCGCCGCCGCGAAGGAGGCTTCGCGCGCGCTGGCCCGGGCGGACGCCCAGACCCGCAATGCCGCGCTCCATGCGGTCGCCGCCGCGCTGTCCGAGCGCTCCGCGGCGATCGTGGCGGCCAACGAGCGCGACGTCGAGGCCGCCACGGAGGCCGGGCTCTCGGCCGCCCTGATCGACCGGCTCAAGCTCACCCCGGACCGGGTCGCCGGCATCGCGTTCGACGTCCTGAGCATCGCGGCGCTCCCCGATCCAGTTGGTGAGGTGATCGAGGGACGCCGGCTCGACAACGGTCTCGACCTGCGCAAGGTGCGCGTCCCGCTCGGCGTCGTGGCGGTCGTGTACGAGGCGCGGCCGAACGTGACGATCGACTGCACCGCCCTGTGCCTTAAGTCCGGCAACGCGATCGTCCTGCGCGGCTCCTCGATGGCGGCGGGCTCCAATGCGATCCTCGCCGAGATCGCACGCGACGCCGTGGCGAGCGTCGGCCTTCCGCCGGCGTCGGTGTCGCTCGTGGCGGGCGGGGGGCGCGAGGAGCTGCCCGAGCTCGTGACCCAGTCGGAGTTCCTCGATCTCGTCATTCCCCGCGGCGGCGAGGGACTCAAGGCCGTGCTCGCCGAGCACGCCACGGTTCCCGTCGTGTACGCCGCGTCCGGGAACTGCCACGTCTTCGTCGACGCGTCGGCCGACCTTTCCGACGCGGTGGCGATCGCCGTCAATGCAAAGGTCCAGCGCCCGGGCGTCTGCAACGCGGCGGAGACGCTGCTCGTCCACTCCGAGGCGGCCGCGGAGTTCCTTCCGTGGGCCATGCGCGAGCTGCGCGAGTCGGGCGTCGAGCTGCGCGCCGACGGACGGGCGCGCGTAGCCGCCGGCGAGCTCGGGGACACGGTCGCCGAGGCCACCGAGGAGGACTGGGCCACCGAGTACCTCGCGCTCGTGCTCGCGGTGAAGGTGGTGGACTCGGTCGAGGAGGCAATCGAGCACGTGAACCACTACGGCAGCGGGCACTCGGAGGCGATCGTCACTGGCTCGCACGAGTCCGCGCGCGCGTTCACCGGCGGGGTCGATGCCGCCTGCGTCTATGTGAACGCGTCCACGCGCTTCACCGACGGCGGTCAGTTCGGCCTTGGTGCCGAAATCGGAAACTCGACGCAGAAGCTGCACGCGCGCGGGCCGCTTGGAGTGCGCGAGCTCTGCACCTTCAAGTACGTAGTCGAGGGGACCGGGCAGGTCCGCCCGTAGGCCGCGTGCGCGTCGGGATCCTGGGCGGCGTCTTCAACCCTCCGCACATCGGGCACCTCGTGTGCGCGCAGGAGGCGCACGAGCAGCTCGGTCTCGACCGGGTGGTGCTCGTCCCGGTCGGCGAGGCGCCCCACCGGTCGGTCGCCGAGGACCCTGGGGGGGACGTCCGCGCCGAGATGTGCGAGCGCGCCGTGACGAAGGACGACCGCTTCGAGGTGTCCCGCGTCGAGGTCGAGCGGCCGGGTCCCTCGTACACGGCGGACACGCTGCGCGCGATTGAGAAGCGGTCGCCCGACGACTCGATCGTGCTGATCATGGGCGCGGACCAGGCCGAGACCCTGCCGCGGTGGCACGAGCCCGAGGAGGTGTTGCGGCGGGCGGCCGTCGCCGTGGCCGAGCGCGAGGGCAGGCGACGAGACCGCGTCCGCGGCGCCGTGGCCGAGCTGCCGGGGTCCGACCGGGTCGGCTTCTTCGAGATGCCACGAGTGGACATCTCATCCACGCTGGTTCGCGACCGGGCGCGCCTCGGGCGTCCCGTCCGCTATCTCGTCCCCGACGGCGTCGCGGAGCTGATCGCCGAGCTCGGCCTCTACCGCGCCGGCGCCCCGGTCGCCGCGGATTGACCGAGCGGCCACAGCCGGGGCCGGGCGTGGAGCCGGCCGTGGACGCCCGGGCCGGGCCGGGCGCGGCGGCGGGCGCTGGGACGCAGCTCGAGCCGGACGCGCTCGCGGACCGGATCGCCGCGATCGCCTCGGACCGAAAGGCAATCGACGTGCGGGTGCTCGACCTGCGCGAGATCGTCTCCTACACCGACTACTTCGTCATCTGCAGCGGGAACACCGATCGGCACACGAGAGCGATCCACGATGCGATTCGCCTGGAGTTAAAGGATGCACACGGGCTCCTGCCGCGCCGTGTCGAGGGTGACCGCGAGGGGCGCTGGATCCTCATGGACTACCTCGACTGCGTCGTACACGTCTTCACGCCCGACGCGCGCGACTACTACCGCCTCGAGCAGCTCTGGGGCGAGGCCCCGGCGCGGGCGCGGGAGTAGCGAGCCGCGCGCAGCCACCCGGGCCGTGCCGCCGGTTTTGGATGACCCTTCGGCCGGGAACAGGCCAGAGGCGGAGCAGGTACGCGCAAGCCAGGCAAGGGGAACTTCTACCGAGCGGCGGTTGCGAAACCTGGCGGCTTGACGACGCCAGGCTGTCTCGCTCGTCAGAACAGGCGCGGCCGGGGATAGCCGAACGACCGGCCTACCGCGCCGGTTGACGACGACGTCCTCGCCCGCCGCGGCCCGCTCCATGTAGTAGCCGAAGGTTGCGGAACTCGTGGACACCGACTACGAAATGGCCGGGGTCGGGCGGGGAAGTGGAGCTGACGGGACTCGAACCCGTGGCCTCAACACTGCCAGTGTCGCGCTCTTCCAGCTGAGCTACAGCCCC
>JBPCMT010000081.1:0-4048 GCA_051001995.1 Thermoleophilaceae bacterium | reverse complement strand
TCGCCGAGCGAGGCCGAGGGCCTGCGGCGCGCGATGAGCCGCAAGCGCTCGGAGGCCGCGATGCGCTCCTACGAGCAGAAGTTCCTCGACGGAGCGATGGCGCGCGGCGTCACGCGCGGGACCGCCGAGCGGGTCTACGCGCAGATCGTGGGCTTTTCGGGCTTCGGCTTTCCCAAGGCTCACTCGGCGGCCTTTGGCCTGCTGGCCTACCAGTCGACCTGGCTGCGCGTCCACTACGGGCCGGAGTTCCTGTGCGCGTTGCTGAACGAGCAGCCGATGGGCTTCTACCCGCCCGACGTGCTGGTCCACGAGACGCAGCGGCGGGGCATCCCGGTGCTGCCGCCGTGCGTGCTGTCGTCGGCTGCCGAGTGCAGCGTGGAGCCCAGGCGCGCGGGTCCTGCCTCCGGCAGAGCCTTCGGACTCGGGCTTGAAACGCCCTCGTCCGAAGTCTCCGCCGTCACCACCCGCGCGAGGGGCGTACCGGCTGACGGCCTTAACTCGCAGCTCGCCGTTCGCATGGGCCTGGGGTATGTGGTGGGGGTCAAAGAGGTGGACGTGCGCGAGGTCGTCGCCGAGCGCGAGCGTGGCGGGCCGTTTCGCACGGTCTCGGACCTCGCGGCGCGCTGTGCCACCCAGCGCGACACGCTCGAGCGGCTTGCCTGGGCCGGGGCGTGCGAGGGGCTGGTGGAGAACGCAGGCCCGGTTGCCCGCCGAACGACTCTGTGGCAGCTCGGCGTCTCGGCACCCGGCGCCCGGGTGGCTGGAGGGACTCAGCTCGCGCTGCCGCTCGAGCCGGCCGGCGCTCCGCCGCTTCGCGAGCTGTCGCCCTGGGAGCGGATGCTCGCCGACTACGGCTCCACCCACGTCACGCTGCGCGAGCACCCGCTCGAGTTGATGCGTCCGACGTTCGCCGAGGACGTTCGCTCGAGCGCCGACCTGGAGCGGACCCGGCACGGGACCGGCGTGCGGGTCGCGGGGCTCGTGGTCGCCCGTCAGCGGCCGGCGACAGCCAACGGCGTGACCTTCCTCCTGCTCGAGGACGAGCACGGCACGATCAACCTGATCGTCTCTCCGCCGGTCTTCGAGCGCTGCCGGGCGGCGGTGCGCACCGAGCCGATCGTGATGGTCGAGGGAAGGCTCGAGCGCCGTGAGGGGACGATGAACGTCGTGGTCTCAGACCTCTGGCGCCTCGAGCGGCCCGACCAGCCGCTCGGCGAGGTGCGCCACATCGAACCGGGACGCGCGTGGAGCACCGACGAGCGCGGGATGGACGAGATCCGCGACGGCGCCGCGGCCGCCGACCTGGACACGCGCGAGCTGAGCGCGGTCGCGCCGGTCGGGCACAGCTTCGGGCGGCGCGGTAGGTGACCCCGGATAGTCCGTGTAGGTCACGCTTCCTGCTCTATTGCGTAATCGACGCCTACTCGCTTCAGTAGCGCCAGCCGGCGGCCACGACCCGGCAAGCTCTGGGCTGTGCAGATCCGCGAGACTGCCGCCGATGCCACGCCTCGGAAAGCTCTATCCCGCCTATGAGCCGAAAATTCGCGAACTTCCCCGTCGGCGCGCGATCACTGAGGCGGACTTGCTCAAGCCATCTTTTCGCCTTGAGCAAGACGGCCCGATGGAGATCTTCTACGCGCCCATGGATTGGCTGCGCCCACAGGCACGCGTAGCAGTCGTCGGGATCACCCCGGGCAAGGGCACCATGCGAATCGCCTTTCAGACGGCCAGGGACGGTCTGATCGCCGGGCGAAGCGGGAATCGCGTGCTCGACGACGTCAAGGCCGAGGCTTCGTTTTCGGGATTCCGTGTGACCCTTGGAGGCTGGCTGGATTGGCTTGGACTCCCGCACCATCTCGGGATTCGCAGCAGTCAGGAGCTATGGGACCCTAAGAATCGGCGGCTCCTGCACCCCACTAGCGCCATCCGTTATCCGGTCCTGGTCCGTGCCGGCAACTACAGCGGTCAAAGCCCGATGATGACCAGACATCCCACGCTAAGGCGCTACCTGTTCGAGACCCTCGCCCCAGAGCTTGAGCAGATCCCCCACGCTCTTGTGATTCCGCTCGGCGTTCGTGTTGGCGAGGCACTCGAGATGCTCATCGCCGAGGGCTACTTGGATGGCGCGCGATGCCTCGTCGACTTCCCGCACCCCAGCGGCGCCAACGCCCATCAGCACGAGCAGTGGCCTGCTAGCCGTGACGCGCTTAAGCGCAGAATGAGGACGTGGTTCAAGGCGCACCCGACCGCATGACCTGACGTGCCGTTCTCAGGCGCATGGTGTTTACCGCGACGGGCTACGAACGAGGCCACGCGGGCGGAGTCTCGGAATCCAGCGGATCAGCGCGGCTGAGCACTGGGCCGATGCCAGGAGACACCCTCGAAGCGTCCGAAGTCGGCGTCGAAGGAAACCACCTCCGCGCCGTGCTCGAGCGCGAGCGCGGCCAGGTGCGCGTCGCTCACCAGGTTCGCCGCGGTGCCGTGGGGGTCGAGTAGCCCGTGCAGCAGGGCGAGATGCCGCTCGGTGGGGTGGACCGCAACCGCCGGTGGCTGCGCGAGCCAGAGCTCCACGATTCGGACCGCCTCGGCGAGCGCCAGGGGGCGATCGAAGAGTCCGCCTCGGGTGCCGAGCCGCAGGAACGCGAGCAGGACCACCCACGCAAACCCGATCCCCTCCTGGCCGCTCAGCGCGTCGTCGAGCCAGTCTCGCGCGGCGGCGTGGTGTGGCGCGTCCTCGTTGACCGCGTACAGAAGGACGTTCGCGTCGACGAGCTTCACTTGCGGGTGGCAAGCCGCCTGATCAGCTCGTCGTCCTCGAGGTCCGCGGCGAGTCGCAACGCCTTGTCCCAGCGCACGGCCGGGTCGAAGCCCAACCGGAACGTCGGCGTTCGGAACGGCGACCGCTCGCCCGGCGCCAGGCCGGCACGGATCGCGTGGTTGACGGCGTCCTTGAAGCCGATGCCGCGCTCGCGCATGAGGCGCTTCACGAGGGCATCGACATCCGCGTCGAGCGTGACGGTGGTGCGCACTGTGTGCATCGTAGCATCACATAGAGTGATGCTTTGATGACTCACCGGCTCGACTCGGTCCCGGAGCCGGTCGCTCGGGGGGCTCGCCGCTACGGTCTCGCCCGTGGCCGGCCGCATCGTCGTTGGCACATCGAGCTGGGCCGACCCGGGCTTCGTCGAGGACTGGTACCCCGAAGGCATGCCGGCGCGCGACCGGCTGCCCTGGTACGCCGAGCGCTTCGAGGCCGTCGAGGTCAACGCCACCTTCTACGGCGTGCCCGCCGAGGCGACGGTGGTGCGCTGGGTCGAGGCCACGCCCGAGGACTTCAGCTTCGACGTCAAGCTCCACCGCCTGCTCTCGCGCCACTCCGCCGGCACGGACTCGCTGCCGAAGGATCTGCGCGAGGAGGTGGAGACGAACGAACGCGGCCGGGTGCGGCTGACGCCCGAGCTCGAGGCCGAGGTGCTCGACCGGACGATCGCCGCGCTCGCACCGCTCGAGAAGACCGGCAAGCTGAGCTCGCTGCTGCTCCAGCTGACGCCGTCGTTCTCGCCGGGCCGCCACTCGCTCGACGAGCTCTCGCCGCTGATCGAGCGCGCGGCCCCGCGGCGCGTCGCCGTGGAGCTCCGCCACCGCAGTTGGATGGAGGGCGAGCGCGCCGAGGAGACGCTGCGCTTCCTGTCCGAGGCCGGCGCCGTCTACGTCGCGGTCGACGCCCCGCTCGAGGAGCACGTGCCGATCATGCCGCCGATCGACGCCGTGACCCGCGACGACCTCGCCTATTTGCGCGCGCACGGGCGAGACGCGAGCGGCTACCTGACCGGCAAGACCGTGGCGGAGCGCTTCGGCTGGCGCTACGCCGACGACGAGCTCGAGGAGATCGCCCGCCGCACTCGGATGCTGGCCGAGGACGCGGACGAGGTGCGCATGATGTTCAACAACAACCGCTCGGACGACGCTCCGACCGCGGCGCAGCGCTTCCGCCAGCTCCTCGGCCAGGACCCCGGGCCGCCCCCGACCGACCCCCAGCAACGGCTGA
>JBPCMT010000080.1:0-3569 GCA_051001995.1 Thermoleophilaceae bacterium | reverse complement strand
GGTGGCCTGGTCGCCGAGGATCCACACGCGGTTGTAGACGCCGCGGTTGGGGTTCTCCTCGAAGCCCGGCTGGACGTCGAGGAGGTACCCGCGCAGCGCCGACGGCAGCTCGGTCGCGTCGTCGGTGAGGAGCAGCGGCGCGAACGTCCCGTTGGTCGCGAGC
This sequence comes from Thermoleophilaceae bacterium, assembly GCA_051001995.1. Classification (GTDB taxonomy): domain Bacteria; phylum Actinomycetota; class Thermoleophilia; order Solirubrobacterales; family Thermoleophilaceae; genus CAWEHQ01. Next base: position 3,406 of record JBPCMT010000080.1, on the reverse strand, counting down.
GTCGCGGCGACCGCGGCGTCGAGCGGACGCGACGTCGAGGCGAGCGTGAAGTTGTGCCCCGGGGTCACGAGACCCCAGCCGAAGCTGCCCGTGTCGTACCGCGCGAACTCGACGGCGGTCTCGACGGGGTCCTCGCCCTCGATCCGCTTGACCTTGCCGGCCACGTCGTCGAGCTCTCCCTCGACGGTCTCCGAGATCACCGACTCCGGCCCGAGCATGTAGACGTCGGGGCGGTCGTGCTCCTCGAGCGCCGCGATCGTGGCCTCCGGAAGCGCGTCCTTCTCGGTGAACAGGACAGCGTCGCCGGAGCGCGCCGCCCACGCCGCCGCTGGCATGGCGAAGGCAGCTTCCTCCGCGGACGCGAGCACCACGTTCTCGGAGGGCTCGCCCGCGGCCTCGGCGCTGAAGCGGTCGATCTCCGCGGCGAGCTCGAACGGGTCGGCGCCGGAGATGACCGCGTCCTCGCGGCCGTCGGGGCGGGGCACGGAGTCGCCGATCCTGATCACCTCTGCGCCGTCGGCCGCCGCAGACCCGGGCGGGTCGAGGCGCGCGAGCGTGCCGGCGGTGACCGCGGGCACCTCATCGCCCTCGGTGAGGAGGATCGGCGCGCCGATCGCGTCGGAGGCGAGCACGGCTGCCGCGACCCCGCCCTGCCAGTCGTCCTCGTCGACGAGGGCCACCGCGTCGGGGCGGTCGTCGTCGCTCGTCGCGGGGAAGACCGCGGCCGCCACGCCGGCGGCGTCCTCGGTCGCGTCCCGGCCGGCCACCCGGATGGTGTTCGGGGTGGCGGTGTTGGGGAAGGTCGGCGGCGGGGCGTCGCCCGGCGCATCCGCCTCGTCGCCCGCGCGCTCGAGGATGAGCTCCGGGGCGTCGCCCTGCTCCTCGGAGCCGCACCCGGCCAGCGCTGCCAGCGCGAGCGGGGCGGTTGCGAAGAGGAGGAGCAGTCGTCGCGGCACGGCGGGTGAAGATAGCGGCCGCGGTAGGTGCGCGGCGCCGGTGCCCGCGCGGGGCGCGGCTGGATCCGCGCGGTCCCGCTCAGCCGCTATCCTTCTCTCCGTTGACTGACTAGTCAATCGCCCGCGTGCTCGCTGCGTGACGCGCGGCGGGCCGACACATAGGAGCCAGTCCGTGGACTTTCGCCTGAACGACGAGCAGCTCGAGTTCCAGAGCCACTGTCACCGGTTCGCGGCCGAGGTCATGCGCCCGGTCGCCGCACAGCATGACCGCGAGCAGAGCGTGCCGTGGGACGTGCTCCGCGAGGCGCGCCGCTGGGACCTCAACAGCCTCGAGAACGTCCAACGCATGGGCGGCGACCCCGACGGCCTCATGGGCGTGATCTACGCGGAGGAGCTCCACTGGGGGTGTGCGGGAATCGCGCTCGCGGTCTCGGGTTCCGGGCTGGCGGCGGCCGGCATCGCGTCGTCGGGCACGCCGGAGCAGATCATGCGCTGGGTGCCGGACTGCTTCGGCGAGGGCGACGACGTCAAGCTCGGCGCCTACGCGGTCACCGAGGCCGGCGCCGGATCGGACGTCAAGTCGCTTCGGACCACCGCAAAGCTCGACGGCGACGAGTGGTTGCTGAACGGGACCAAGGTCTTCATCTCGAACGGTGGCATAGCCGACGTCAACGTCGTCGTCGCCACCGTCGATCCCGCGCTCGGCCACCGCGGACAGGCCTCGTTCGTCGTGCCCAAGGGCACGCCGGGGCTCTCGCAGGGCAAGAAGGAGGACAAGATCGGCATCCGCGCCTCCCAGACGGCCGAGGTCGTGCTAGAGGACTGCCGCGTGCCCGCCGACCACCTGCTCGGCGGGATGGACAAGCTGGAGCGCAAGCTCGAGCGCGCGCGCTCGGGCCAGTCGAGCGGGCGGGCGTCGAACGCCCTCGCCACGTTCGAGATGACGCGTCCGATGGTCGGCGCGGCCGCGATCGGCATCGCCCGCGCCGCGTACGAGTGGACGCTCGCGCACCTCGAGGACCGCTACGAGGAGGGCGTCCGCCTGATCGAGCAGCAGCGAGTGCAGCAGGTGCTCGCAGACGTCGCGACCGAGATTGAGGCCTCGCGCCTGCTCGTTCACCGCGCGTCGTGGATGGGCCGGAACGGGGTCCCGATGACCGGCGGCCAGGGCTCGATGTCCAAGCTCAAGGCGGGCGACATGGCGATGTGGGCCACCGCCGCGCTGATGGACGTCGTCGGACCCTACGCGCAGACCACGGACTGCCCGCTTGAGAAGTACTTCAGGGACGCCAAGATCTACCAGATCTTCGAGGGCACGGCCCAGGTCCAGCGGCTCGTGATCTCGCGCATGCAGCGCCAGGAGTACCAGCAACGGCTGGGTGAGGCGGCGGAGGTGCTGTCCCAGGCGCCCGGCGCCGCCACCGGCGACGACGCGCGCAAGCGGGAGAAGGCCGCGGCGTAAGGCCCGCCGCCGGCCCTTGCCGGCGCCCCCTATCCTGCGGTGGATGAGCCCGCCGCTCGCGCACGTCGGAGGCGGCACCCTCGAGCCGCTCCAGCTCGCCGTGCCGATCGCCGCCGGCGTCGCGTACGTCGTTCGCTCGCGCACGCTCGACCGGCAGGGTCGCCCGGTGCCCGTCGCGAGGCGGGTGTCGTTCGCGCTCGGGCTCGTCCTGGTGCTGGCCTCGCTCGTCTCGCCGGTGGCGCACCTGGGCGAGGAGCTGCTGCTCGCGCACATGGCGCAGCACCTGGCGATGGCGGACGTGGGCGCGCTGCTGATAGTGATCGGCCTCACCGGCCCGATCCTCCAGCCGGTGCTCGCGATCCGCGCGATCGATCGCCTGCGCGCCCTGGCCCACCCCGCCGTCGCGCTGCCGCTGTGGGCGGTCAACCTCTACGTCTGGCACCTGCCCGTCCTCTACCAGGGGGCGCTCGCGAGCGAGTGGCTCCACGTCCTCCAGCACGCGACCTTCGTCGCGTTCGGGATCAACATGTGGATGTCGCTGCTCGGGCCGCTGCCGATGCCGGAGTGGTTCGGAAACGGGGCGAAGCTCGCCTACGTCGTGTCGGTCCGCCTCGCGGGCGCGTTACTCGCGAACGTGCTGATGTGGTCCGAGGCCGTGCTCTACCCCGACTACGCGCCCGGTGAGGCGATCTGGGGGATCGCGCCGCTGAGCGACCAGGCGACGGCCGGCGTGATCATGATGGTCGAGGGCAGCATCCTCACGATTGTTTTGTTCGGATGGCTGTTCATGAAGACGGCGGGCGAGGGCGAGGAGCGCCAGCGCCTGCTCGAGCTCGCCTCGCGCAACGGGCTCGAGCTGAGCGAGCGGCGCGCAGCACGAGCGGTGGGCGCCGGCCGCGGCGCCGACCTGCGGCGCCGGCTCGAGCGGGCCGCCGCGGCAGGGGGCTCGGATCGACAGGATGCTGCCGCGACCGGCTCAGGCCCCTCG
>JBPCMT010000079.1:0-7715 GCA_051001995.1 Thermoleophilaceae bacterium | reverse complement strand
CTACAACGACCGCAAGGGCGAGGGCCGGACCCATCCCTTGGTTCTGATCGGGGCCTTGGTCGTCGACTTCTTGGCCATCCATCCGGTAGCTGACGGAAACGGCCGGCTCGCGCGGCTGTTGACCACCTACGAATTGCTTTCCCAGGGTTACGGAGTTGCCCGCTACGTCAGTATCGAGCAGCGCATCTTCGAGTCAAAGAACACCTACTACGACCGGCTCTACAAGTCCCAGCGCGCTTGGCACGAGGGTGAGCACGACATCTGGCCGTGGACCTCATACCTTGCGCAGGTTCTCGCGGGCGCGTACGACGATTTCGAGCAGCGAGTGGCCGCAGCGGCTGAGGAAGCGGGAAGCAAGCAGGATCGCGTTCGTGAGTACATCCTGAAGCAGGCGCCACCAGAGTTTCGCCGCCGGGATATCGAGCGCGCTCTTCCGGAGGTCAGTCCGGCCACCGTTCGGCTGGTCATCAACGAATTGCGCGACAGTAAGCAGATCGTCGCGCAAGGCGGTGGCCCAAGCGCGCGGTGGCGGCGGCCGTAGAGGCTCGCGAGCTGTGTTCACCGCCGAGCTCGATTTCGCTATCCCTTCCCAGTGCGTCTTGCCGTCAGGCCGCCACGCCCCGCCCTGGCCAGACGCCGCTGCGGACGCTGAGGAAGGCTCTGCTGGAAGACCGAGGCACTTGAAGGGATACGAGGCGGTGTGACAACTCGCGGAGCTCGAGCCCCGCGAACGTAACTTTCTGCCGCCAAACGGTGGCGGCGCGGAGACCCGCGAGGCATAATCACCGCGATGGCCCTCGAAGACGACAGGCCCGATCCCTTGATCGAGCGCTTTGACGCCCACCTCGAGCGCAACAACCGGGTGCTCGAGCGGAACACCCAGGCCTTCGAGCGGAACACCCAGGCCTTTGAGCGCAACACCCGGGTATGGGGAAAGACGGTCGCAGCGATGACCGCGATTGAGGAGTCGATCAACGACATGCGCGCGGACATCAGGGCGCATACCCAGGCGACTCTGCGCATGTTGGATCGTCTCGACGGCGACGGACAGCCCGGCTAGAGGGCACCGACTCACGGCTGTCACGCACCCGAAGTTCCGGCCCGCGCCGTAGCCACGGAGTGAGCACTGGCCCGCGCATCTTGCTCGCGGCTCATCGCGCATAGCGCTCGCCGGCCGGGTGCACCCGGCAGGACGAACCGCGGGGCCACGCTCCGGGGGTAGGCGGGCCGGGAGTCGCGGCGGCCTCGGAGGCGAGGTGGGCCGTGGCAGGATCCGCGCGTGCGAAGGATGGGCGTAGACGAGCGCCGCGCCCGGCTGGCCCGTCGCCACCGGCTGGCACCCGAGCGGCGAGCGAAAGACGTGGTGGAGGCGGCCCGAGACATGGTGTGCCTGCACGGGACGGACCCGGCGACAGTCTACCTCTCCGCCTGGGCGCGCGTCGACGGCATGACGGTGCCCGACCTGGATCGTGCCCTCTACCGCGAGCGCTCGCTGGTCAAGCATCTAGCGATGCGCCGCACCCTGTTCGTCTTCCCGCGCCGGAGCTTGGCCTTCGTCCAGCCGGGCGCCAGCGACCGGGTCGCCGTCGCCGAGCGGCGCAGGCTGCTCCGCGACGTCGAGAAGGCCGGGCTGCACCGCGACGGGGAGAGCTGGCTGTCCGACGTGTGCGAGCAAGTGATGGAGGCGCTCTCCGACGGGCGGGAGGCCAGCTCGTCGGAGCTGCGCGACGAGATCCCCCTGCTCGAGGGCTCGATCGCGTACGGACACGGCAAGTCCTGGGGTGGGCAGGCGCCGGTCGGTCCCCGAGTGCTGACCACTCTGTCCGCAGCGGGACGGATCGTGCGGGCCTCGAACGACGGCAAATGGACCACCTCACGACCGCGCTGGGCCGCGATGAAGTGCTGGCTCGGGGAGGAGATCGCGCCCTGCCCGGAGGCCGAGGGCGTGATGCGACTCGTCGAGCGCTGGCTGCGCGCGTTCGGCCCCGGTACCGCGGCCGACATCAAGTGGTGGCTCGGCTCGACTGTCGGGGCCGTGCGAAAGGCGCTGGCGGACCTTCGCGCGGTCGAGGTCGATCTCGACGGGCGGACCGGGTACCTGCTGCCCGACGACTTGGAGGCGACCGACCCGGTCAAGCCGTGGGCGGCGCTCCTGCCGCCGCTCGACCCGACCACGATGGGCTGGTCCGAGCGCGACTGGTACCTCGGCTCCTACAAGGACCGGTTGTTCGACAGCAACGGCAACGCCGGACCGACCGCGTGGTGGAACGGGCGGATCGTGGGCGGCTGGCGCCAGGGGGATACGGGTGAGGTCGTCCTGCAAACGCTCGAGGACGTCGGCGCGGACGGGTTGCGCGCCCTCGAGGACGAGGCGGCGCGCCTGACCGAGTGGCTGGCCGGCACGCGGGTGCTGCCGAGGTTCCCGTCGCCGCTGTCGAGGGTCGCCGGGTAACGGACCGAGGCATCGCGCGTAGCCCGGCGAAGGTACGGGTACCTCGACCCCAGAGGGAGCGACGGAGGAGGAGCGCAATGGGTCACCGCAAGTACGAGCTCGGCTCCTATGAGGAGATGCGCGCCGCGCACCGCTGGGACGTGCCCGAGCGCTACAACATCGCGGTCGACGTCTGCGACAAGCACCCGCGCGACAAGCTGGCGATGGTGTGGGAGGACTGGCGCGGCACCGAGCGCGAGGTGAGCTTCGGCGAGCTCCAGGACCTGTCGCGGAAGTTCGCCAACGTGCTCGCGGGGCACGGCGTCGAGCGCGGCGACCGCGTCGCCACGCTGCTGCCGTCGCTGCCGGAGACCGCGGCGGCCTTCTTAGGCACCTACCGCTCCGGCGCGATCCTGCTGTCGATGTCGGTGCTTTACGGGGACGAGGGCATCCAGCACCGGCTCAAGGACTCGGGCGCCAAGGCGGTCGTGACCGACTCGGCCAACCGCAGCCGCATCCCCGAGGGGCTCGCCGAGGTCGTCTTCGTGCTCGACTCGCCGGACGCCTCGGGAGACGACGGGCGACAGTCCGGCGACGTGGACCTCGGCGCGGCGCTCGAGCAGGCCTCCGACCGCCACGAGGCGGTCGACACCTCCGCCGACGACCCGGCGCAGCTCTACTACTCGTCCGGCACGACCGGGCTCGCGAAGGGGATCCTCCACGCGCACCGCTACATCCTCGGTCACGAGGAGTTCGAGTTCTGCCACGACGTGCGGGAAGGCGAGCTGTTCCACGGCTCCGGTGAGTGGGCGTGGGCCGCCGGCATCGCGCCGCTGCTGGGGCCGTGGCGCTACGGCGCGACGCAGTTCGTCTACGCGCGCAAGGGCGGCTTCGATCCGGAGGAGCAGCTGCGCCAGCTCCAAAAGCACGGCGTCCAGAACCTGTTCACGACGCCGACGGCGCTGCGCGCGATGACCGCCGTGTCCGATGCCGGGAAGAAGTACCCGCTCGAGCGCCTGCGCGTCACCTGCTCGGCCGGCGAGCCGCTCAACCCGGGGGTCATCCGGTGGTTCCGCGAGCAGTTCGGGATCACGGTCCTCGACTACTACGGCCTCACCGAGAGCTATCCGCTATGCGCGAACTACCCGACGGTCGAGGTACGTGAGGGGTCGATGGGGCTGCCGATGCCCGGGTGGGACGTGGCGATCCTCGACGAGGACGAGAAGCCGCTGCCACCCGGCGAGCGGGGCGAAATCTGCCTGCGGGCGCGGTCGAACCCGCACTACCCGCTCGGCTACTGGAACCGGCCCGAGGACTCCGAGGAGGACTTCGGCGGCGACTGGTTCCACACCAAGGACGCCGCCGAGGCCGATGCCGACGGCTACTTCTGGTACTCGGGCCGTGCCGACGACGTGATCATCTCGGCCGGCTATCGGATCGGACCGTTCGAGGTGGAGTCCGCGTGCGTCGAGCACCCGGCGGTGCACGAGGCGGCGGCCGTGGCGTCACCGGACGAGAAGCGCGGCGACCTCGTCAAGGCGTTCATCGTCCTAGCCCAGGGTCACGAGCCCACCGACGACACCGCGCGAGAAATCAGGGAGTACGTCCGCGACCGCCACTCGAAGTACGCCTACCCGCGCGAGATCGAGTTCGTCGACGACCTGCCAAAGACACTCACCGGCAAGATCCGGCGGATCGAGCTGCGCGAGGCCGAGCGCGAGAAGAAGAAGGCGGCGGAGACTGCCGGCTAGCGGCGATGAGTTCTCCCGCGCCGGCGGGTCATTGGAGTGAGACCAAGGCCCCGATCGAAAGTGGTGAGGAATGTTCGCCGATACCAAGGCATTCAGCGGTTTCGCTGTCGACGATCTGGAGAAGGCGCGCGAGTTCTACGGCGAGACGCTCGGGCTGAACACGTCCATCGTCGACGAGGAATACGGCCTCCTGTCGCTGGACATCACCGGTGACCGCGGCACGCTCGTCTACCAGAAGCCCGACCACACGCCGGCCACCTACACGATCCTCAACTTCCCGGTCGACGACATCGATGCGACCGTCGACGAGCTGACCAAGCGGGGCGTGAGCTTCGAGCGCTACGAGGGCATGGAGCCGGACGAGAAGGGCATCCACCGCGGCGGCGGCCCCTTGATCGCCTGGTTTAAGGACCCGGCAGGCAACGTGCTATCGGTGCTACAGGAAACGTAAGGCTCAGCCGGTGCCCTCGGGGCGGCGCTCGTCCGCCGCCTGGCGGATCTGCTCCATCGCCTCCGGCGTCTCCTTCTCCATGCGGCGAAGCTCCCAGCTCGTGAGCGTGACCAGCCGCATCGGGGAGGTGGCGCTGACGGTGGCCGTCCGAAGCCCGCGCTCCATCACGCCGATCTCGCCGAAGAAGTCGCCCGGACCGAGCTCGGCGACTTGGTCGCCGCCGCGCGTGACCTGCGCGGTGCCCTCCTCGATGCCGATCAGCTCGTAGGAGAAGTCGCCCTCGCGGACCAGCTGCTCGCCCTCGGGAACCGACGTCTCGTCGGCGAACGGGGCGATCGAGCGGAGCTGCTCGTCGGAGAGCTGCTCGAACACGCGAATCGACTTCAGGCGCGCCGGATCCATGGTGGTAAGTCCTCCCTTTCAGGTCGCGAGCGCCGACCCTAACGTCTCGAGGCGCAGGGAGTCGAGCGGCAGGCCGTCACCCGCGTCGGCGAGCGAGGTGGGGGTGGTCGGCGGCAGTCCCCACACCGGCACACCCGCGAGCCGCTCGATCGTGTCGCGGTTCGACCGCTCGACCGCGGTCGGCGCGGACGGCCAGGGCGTCAGCACGACGGCCGCGACTTCCAGGCCCGCCGCGCGCGCCGCCTCGACCGTGAGCAGCGTGTGGTTGAGCGTGCCCAGTCCGGTGTGGGCGGCGACGAGGAGCGGGAGCGCCAGCGCGCGGGCGAGGTCTCGAACCACGTAGCCGCTCGACAGCGGCACCATCAGGCCACCGACGCCCTCGACCACCAGCGCGTCCGCGCCGACCGCCGCCGCGCGCGCCACGCCCTCGACCTCCGCTGGGTCGATCGCCTTGCCGGCGAGCTCGGCGGCGAGATGGGGCGAGACCGGCGGGCCGAAGCGGTATGGGGATACGTCCTCGGGGTCCTGGCCGGCGCTCGCCGCCAGCGCGAGCAGCTCGTGGTCGGGCGGCCACCCCCCGGGCTCGTCGAGTCCCGTGACGACCGGCTTGAACGCCGCAACTCGAACCCCCCTTCGCGCCATGCCGGCGCAGATCGCCGCCGCCACGACCGACTTGCCGACGCCGGTGCCCGTGCCGGTGACGAAGATTCCGCGCAAGCCCTGCTGGCGCCGCTCCGCCTAGGCGGCAGCGGCGAGGTCGGCGCTCGAGCGGTCGCCCGTTGGCGCGAGGCGTTCCTCGACCGGCGCCGACCGCGGCCGCGCGACCTCGCCCAGGACCCGTGCCGCTGCGCGGAGCTCGGTCTTGGTGTGCGAGGCCATGACAGCGAGCCGGATGCGCGAGCTGCCGAGCGCCACCGTGGGCGGGCGGATCGCCTGCGCAAAGACCCCGCGCTCCAGGGCGCGACGCGACGCTTCCACGGCGTCCTCGGCCTCGCCGATGACGAGCGGCAGGATGTGCGTCTGCGAGGGGCCCACGTCTAGTCCCTCGGCGGCAAGCGCGTAGCGCAGGATCTCGCCGTTGCGCTGCACGCGCTCGACCAGGCGCGGCTGGGCCGTCAGCAGCTCCAGCGCCGCCATCGCGGCCGCCGCGACCGGCGGGGGAAGCGCGGTCGAGAAGATCAGCGTGCGGGCGGTGTTCGTGAGATAGCGGGCCATCGCCTGGTCGCAGCAGGCGTACGCGCCGTAGGCGCCGAGGGCCTTCCCGAGCGTGCCGACCACGAGGTCGACCTCCTCCTCGAGGCCGGCGGCGGCCACGGTTCCCCGTCCGCCGGGGCCGAAGGTGCCGGTCGCGTGCGCTTCGTCGACCATCAGGCGGGCGTCGTAGCGCCTGGCGAGCTCGACGATCTCGGCGAGCGGGGCCACGTCGCCATCCATCGAGAAGATGCCGTCGGTCACGATCAGGCTGCCGCGCCCGCCGGCCTCCGCGAGCCCCCACTCGAGGTGCTCGACGTCGCGGTGGCGGTAGACGAACGTCCGCGCGCCGGCCAACCGGCAGCCGTCGACGATGCTCGCGTGGTTGAGCTGGTCCGAGAACACGACGTCGCCCTCGCGGGCGAGCGCCGCGATGATCCCGGCGTTGGCGAGGTACCCCGACCCGAACAGCACGCAGCGCGGCGCGCGCTCGAACTCCGCCAGCCGCTCCTCGAGCCGGCGGTGGATCGTCATGTTGCCCGACACGAGGCGCGAGGCGCCGGCGCCGACTCCCCAGCGCATCGCAGCCGCGGCAGCCGCCTCGCGCACGCGCGGGTGATCGGCGAGCCCGAGGTAGTTGTTCGAGCAGAGCAGCAGCACCGGCTTGCCGTCGAGCAGCACGCGCGGCCCTTGCGGGCCCGAGATCAGGCGCATCCGCCGGTAGAGACCCTCGTCCCGGAGCTCGGTGAGACGATCCTCGATGTCGCTCACGCGGCCTTCCCTTCCGCGGCCCCCGGCTCGACGCGCACGATCGCGGGGAGCTCCTCGGTGGGGGTCTCGTCGGGGTCCGGGGGGCCGGACTCGCGCCGCTCGCGCGGGTCGGGGCCGGAGCGCCGCCCACGGTTCGGGGCGCCGTCGGGGCGCGCCGGCACCGCGCGCTTCCTGCGGTGGCGAAGCTGGCGCGCGGGGTCCCACAGCGGCGCCTCCTCGCGGCGGTCGATCAGGCGGTCCACCGGGGTGTCGGGCGTCTCGCCCTCGAGCCAACCGGAGCGGTTGTCCGGGCGGGGGTTCGCCCCGTTGTCCTCCTGACGGGCGGTGTTGAGGCCGAGCGCCTCGAACATCGCCCGATCCTCCTCGGGCTCTGAGCCCAGCGTCGTGAGGAAGTTGCCCATCATCACGCCGTTGACTCCCGCCTTGACGGCCAGCTCGTGCAGCTCGCCCAGGTTCTCCACCCGCCCGCCGCAGAGGCGAAAGAGCGCGTCGGGCAGGATCAGCCGGAAGATCGCGACCCACTTGACCGCCTCCCAGGGGTCCATGTGGTCGCGGTCGCCGAACTTCGTGCCGGGGCGCGGGTTGAGCATATTGATCGGCACGCTCGTGGGGTCGATCGCGGCGAGCTGGAAGGCCATCTCGACGCGCTGCTCGCGCGACTCGCCGAGGTTGAGGATGCCGCCGACACAGGTCTCGAGCCCGGCCTCGCGGACCGCTT
>JBPCMT010000078.1:0-2692 GCA_051001995.1 Thermoleophilaceae bacterium | reverse complement strand
CGCGGTAGGAGGTTCCCATCACCGTCGTGACGTCCTCGGGCAGGTCGAGCCGCTCGGCCGCCGCGCGGAAGTGGTGTTGGACGATCTCGTAGTTCGAGACCTCCGCGCGGTCGGCGCTGTCGCGCTTCTCGGAGCCGTGCGAGCTGTTCTCGCTGCGCGGGCGTTCCGCCTCCTCAGTGGTGGTCTGGTCGGCCATGCACGTACCTCTTCCGTGTGACGCGGTCTCCCTCCCCCTGCCCGCGCGCATCGTCGCACACGCTCAAGGGCGCCGCGCGCCTGCGCCGAGGCCGGCGCTAGCCTGCCCGGCGAGGGGCCTTAGCTCATCTGGGAGAGCGCCTGCTTTGCAAGCAGGAGGTGGCCGGTTCGAGTCCGGCAGGCTCCATCTCCTACTTTCCGCGGCGGGGCGCGGAACCGGCCGGCTCGGCGGTCGCACCCTCGAGAGACGCCGCCTCCGCCTCGGCGCCGTTTGTGCCCATTCGTGCCCAATCAGCGCCCCCGACGAGGGCATCGAGGCGGGCGTTTCCGGCCTCCCGGCGGTTGCCGACGTGGGTGTAGACGGAGAGCGTCAGGCGGGCGTCGGCGTGCCCCATCTGCGCCATCGTGTAGGCCGCGTCGACTCCGGCCTCGGCCATGAGTGAGGCGTAGGTGTGGCGGAGCGAGTGAAACGTCAGGCCCTCGGCGATCGGCTCCCGCCTAGCCTTCACGAGCTCCGCGTTCGCCCGCTCGATCGCCGGCCGCAGGACCCGCTCTCGGACAGCGTTGCGATCGCGTCCGTGCCCCGTCTCGTCGGGAACACGAAGTCGCCGTCGCCGGCGAACTTCGAGCCCGCCCGGTGCTCGGCGAGCCGCTCGCGGAGCTCAGGCGAGAGGTCGACCTCTCGCCGGCCCGCGGCCGTCTTCGAGGCGGCCACGCGGAGCCGTCCGGCCGCGAGGTTCACGTCCCTCCAGCGTAGGCCGGTTAGCTCGGACACCCGCAGGCCGCCAGCGAGAATCGCCGTCGCCAGGAGCGCCCGGTGTTCGCTGGCACCCTCGAGCAGGACCGCCACCTGCTAGGCCTCGAGGAAGCGCCGCCGCGGCGGCTCCGCCTTGAGCCGCCGGCGGCGGCCGCGTGCGGGGTTGCGGTCGAGGTAGCCGTACTCGACGGCCGCCTCGAGCACCTGCGCGAGCCGGGTGATGGTCTTGTTGATCGAGCCCGCCGAGAGCGCGCCCTCGCGTACCTTGGCGGCGCGATAGCGGTCGACCTCCTCGACCGTGACCGCGCCCAGCCGATGCCGGGCGAGGAAGGGGAGCAGGTGAACGCGCAGCGCCCACTCGTAGTCCTCGACCGTGCGCTCGCCGAGCTCACCCCTGCGCGCTTCGAGCCACTCCGAAGCGAACTCGTGGAAGGTCGGCTCGACCCGCGGCTGCTCGACGACCAGATCGGGCTCGGGCGCGTGCCATATGCCTCGCCGCACGTCGGCGAGGACGTTCTCGAGCTCGAGTTCGGCCCGCGCTCGCGTCCACCCGTCGTCGGTGCCGCCGAGCGTCAGGTACTCACGCCGACCGTAGGCTCTGAATCGGAGGGCGTAGGTGCGCCCGCGCTTCCCGTCGCGCTCGACCACCTGCCCCGTTGCCTTGCGTGCCATCTAGGCCGCCTCCTCTTGTCGAGGCGCCGGGTGGGGGAGGCTCAAAGCACTCGCGCGAGCGTCGGTACGCTCGGCCTGCGTTCGGAGCTTCACTCTCCGGGCGCCGGGCCGGGGGCGTTCGCGCGCCGCCCGGCCGTTTGCGTTGTCCTCGCTCATCCTACGCCTTCTCTCGCACGATGTGAGCGCCTACGCGCCCCGCGCCTGCCGCGGTCGGGCTCCTGGGGCCTCCCGAGCCTCGCCGGCCGCTCAGCGGCGCGAGAGCCCGCAGCCGAGCGCCGTTCACCGCTCGCCCTCCGGCATGACCGATCGCGGCGCCGGCGTCGGGACGCCGCGGTCGATCGCCGGCCCGAGCCCGGCGAGCGGGTGGGCGGGCATGTCGTCGGTCGAGATGCCTCCCACCGCGAGCAGCGGTTGCCAGCGCCGCAGCAACGTCGACCACTCGGCGTCCGCCTCGCGCACCTGGTCCCACGCGCCCTGGAAGCGGTCGCGCGCCCGGCGGCCATCGGCGACGAGCTCGGCGGCGAGGTCGTCGAAGCGATCGCGCAGGTAGTGCTCGACCGCACGCTCGGCCTCGTCGACGCGCCGCCGCGCGCCGGCCAGACGCGCCTCGAGCTTGTCGTCGACGACCTCGACCGCCACCTGCCGGCCGCCACGCTCGGAGCCCCTCAGTGCCGCACGGACCGTCACGGCCTGCTCGACCTCGCGGAGGGCCGCCGTCAGCTCGGCCTCGAGCGTCGGGTCGGCGTCGCGCTCGCCGGCCTCGAGCTGCTCGAGGTAGCTGGCCAGCGGCCCCTTCGCCCGGTCTAACGAATGCGCCACCTTGCGCTGCTCGGCCTCGAGCTCGTCGACCCGCGCCTTCGCCTCGGCGACGAGCCGGCGCCGCTGCTCGAAGCCGGACGGGCGATCCTCCGCCGCGACGGGCTCGCGGGTGTCGGCCAGGGAGCGGCTCACGCGCTCCCAGTTGCGGTCGACCTCCTCTTTCGACATCTGTCGAATCTCGGCGAGGGTGAGCGGCTCGCCGCGGATCTCCCGCAACTCGGCCTCGGCGTCGGCCTTGGCCTTCTCGAG
>JBPCMT010000077.1:0-4269 GCA_051001995.1 Thermoleophilaceae bacterium | reverse complement strand
GAAGGACCCGGCCGCGAAGACCGGCCCCGACCTGCGCAACCCCGACGGCTCCCCCTCGCGCGAGAACCCGTCCGCGGTGACCGCGCCCGGCCCGTCGAGCCCGACCGACTCGCTGCTCCCCGGGCCCTCGACCGCGACCGCGGTCCCCAACTTCATTATCGAGAAGTTCCAGGTTCCGATCTTCCTGCTTCCGATCTATCAGGCGGCTGGCACCGAGTACGGCGTGCGCTGGGAGATCCTCGCCGCCATCAACGAGATCGAGACCGACTACGGACGCAACCTGAACGTCTCCTACGCGGGCGCGATGGGCTGGATGCAGTTCATCCCCTCCAGCTGGCGCGCGTACGGCGTCGACGCCAACGAGGACGGCGTCAAGGACCCGTACAACCCGGTCGACGCGATCTTCGCGGCGGCTCGCTACCTCAAGGCGGCCGACTACGAGAAGGACGTCCGCGGCGCGATCTTCGCCTACAACCACGCCGACTGGTACGTCGACTCGGTGCTCATGCGCGCGCGCCTGATCGCGGGCATACCCGGCGACCTCACCGGCTCCCTCACCGGTCTCACCGAGGGCCGCTTCCCGGTCTACGCCAAGGCCCGCTACGCCGACGATCTCTCCGAGCAGGAGACACAGGACCTGGTCGCCCGCACGGAGAACGTGGCGCAGGTCGAGGCGTCGGATCCCTCGCGCCGCTCGATCGAGATCTACACGCGCGAGGGCGCGCCGGCGGTCGCGGTGAACGACGGCGAGGTCAAGGACATCGGCCGCGACGAGACCGGCCACTTCGTGGTGCTCCAGGACGTCTACGGAAACCGCTACTCCTACCGTGGCCTCAAGTCGGTCCCGGAGTTCTATCCAGTGCCGAAGTCGCAGCCGAAGGCGCTCGACGACGGCTTCCGGCCGGCCTCCGCGAACGCGGCCGAGCCCGACGGACCGGCGTCCGCCGGCCGACAGCGGCCTGGCACCGACTCGGTCGGCGCTCAGCAGCCGAGCGACGGCTCCGGGCAGCAATCGGACAAGCCGCGCGTGACCAAGGAGCGTCTGTTCGCTCACCCGGAGCGAGCCAACGCCCAGCTGGCCAGCGGCACCGACCAGCTCGGGTCGGGCGACGCCGACGCGCGCGTCAGCAAGGGCTTCACGGTCTACAGCAAGCAGTTCGCGGAGCCGCTCGGGCTCAACCGCAAGGGGACCCGTCCCGCACCGCTCAAGGAGGGCGCTCGCGTGATCAGCGGCACCGTCCTCGGTGAGGTCGGCACCCCCGACGAGGGCAAGGGCGCGCACCTGGAGTTCGCGATCCAGCCGGCCGGCCGCGGCGCTCCAAAGATCGACCCCAAGCCGATCCTCGACGGCTGGAAGCTGCTCGAGGAGACCGCGATCTACCGCGCGCGCGGGCAGAACGTGCTCACCGGCTCCGCGTCAGTCGGCCAGCTGCTCCTCCTCTCCAAGCCGCTGCTCGAGCGCAGGGTCCTCGCGGACACGCGCATCGAGCTCTACGAGTGCGGCCGCCAGGACGTCCGCACCGGGCAGATCGATCGCCGGGTGCTCGTGACGCTCGCCTACCTCGCCGAGTCCGGCCTGCGGCCGACGGTGACGTCGCTCAAGTGCGGTCACTCGGTCTACACGGCCTCGGGCAACGTCTCCAACCACTCCTCGGGCAACGCGGTCGACATCGCCGCGCTCAACGGAGTACCGGTGCTCGGCCACCAGGACCCGGGCGGCATCACCGAACAGGCGGTGCAACGCATCCTTCAGCTTCAGGGCACCATGGCGCCGGACGAGGTCATCTCGCTGTTCGACTTCGGCGGACCGTCGTTCGCCCTCCCGGATCATGCCGATCACATCCACGTCGGCTTCAGCCCGCTCTTCGGCGACAACCGCAAGCTCGGCAAGCAGGCACTCGCGGTGCTGCGCCCGGGCCAGTGGCATGACCTGATCGACCGCCTCGGCGAGATCGACCAGCCGAAGGTGATCAGCGGGCCCGAGCGATTCACGCTCCCCGCCAGCGACGGTCGGGCCAGCCAGGCCCATCGCGGCGAGTAGCCAGGCGAACGCCCGCGAAGGGACGGAAGGCCGCGCCGGCTCGCCGCCGCCGCGTGGCTCGTTCCGCTTCGTCCAGCTCGAGTTCGGCTTCCTCCTCGGTCCCGCCGACGGCCGCTACCTGATTCGCGCCGCCGAGCAGGCGGAGCCCGAGTTCGTCGTCGTGCTGCGCACCCTCGGCGCGCCGAGGCGGCGGGTCCTCGATCGCCGGCGCCGGCCTCGCGCCGTCAAGGGCGAGGAGCCGACGCCGGTGCCGACCACCCGCGCGAGCGTGATCGCGGCCGAGCCGTTCGCCTCCCCGAAGGACGGCGAGGACTGGCTGCGGCGGCTGCGCCGGGACCGCGACCGCCTCCATACCCAGGTCGAGCAAGCGGTGCGTCAGCTCGCCCGCCTCATGCACGCGCACCGGGCGGCGGCGGCGGATCCCTACGCCCGCGACCTTCGTCCCGAGCTCGCTCTCGCGGTGCGCGTCGGTCATGGGACCGGCGAGCAGGTTGCCGATGGGCGCTTCTCCAGCGCCTACGACGTTCCGCCCCAGAGCAAGCGCGCGCGCCGGATCGAACGCCTGTCGCCGCAGGAGCGCCTGGCCGCCATGATCGGTGGGCGCGAGGAGGTCCTCGCGTCGGACGAGCTCGTCCTGCGCGCCCGGGCGGACCTTGACGCGGATCGTCCGCGCGAGGCGGCGCTGCAGGCGCGGATCGCGCTCGAGTGCGTGCTCGAGGAGCTGCCGCCCGCGTCGCTCGGGGATCTTCGCACCGAACTAGAGGGCGATCGCGAGAGCGTCAGCGAGGCCGCGTCCGCGTCGCTCGCCGGCGCGCCGCCCGGCCCGCTCGCCGCTCGCGTCGAGGCGGCGGTCCAGCGGATGGAGAAGGCGATCCGCCGCCACCGAGCCGGCTCGGGCTGAAGCCACACCCGCCGGGCGGTGCGCGCCGACCGCTGCGAGCGGCCGGGCGGTGTGGCAGGATGCGCGCCGTCCGCAACCCTCGCGCCCGGCGAGTGTTGGGGAAATGAAGGAGACATACCTTGCTGAACCGCTCGCGCCGTTCCGGCGGCGCCGGCGGCCGGGGGACCCACCTGCATGGGGCGAGTCGCTCCGGAGCCACAGGCTCTGGCGCGTAACGCGGCTCTTTCCGCGTGAGCCCGCCAGCTAACCCCGGAAGCGTGGAGAAAGAGAGGCGCCGTCCCTTGATGACGACCGCGTACCGCGTGCCCGCCCGGATGGCCGTCGCCTGCGTCGTCGCCGCGGTGATGCTGGTGGGCGCCGCTCAAGCCTCGGCAGCGTTCGGGGATCGCACGCTTCGGGAGGGAATGGATGGCCGTGACGTTCAGGCCCTTCAGCGCAAGCTCACCAAGCTCGGCATCGAGACGAGCGTGGACGGCTACTTCGGGACAAGCACGAAGCGCAGCATGAAGCGCTACGAGCGCCGCAACGAGCGCAGGGTCAATGGGGTCTGCTCGCGGCGCGATGCACGGCGCATCCGGCGACAGGTCCGCGCCCTGCGCCAGTCCGGCGACGGCGACGGGGCGCCCACCGAGCCGGCGCCCGGTGGCGATTACGCCTACGGCTCACGCGTCCTCTACTTCGGCACCCGCGGCAGCGACGTGGCGCAGCTCCAGCGGCTCTTGACCCGGCAGGGGCTCGACACGCCGGCCACGGGCACCTACGACGCCAAGACGAAGAGCAACGTGAAGCAATGGGAGGCCTGGCGCTACCAGCGCGCGAACGGAAAGGTCGACCGTGATCAGGCGATGAAGATCCGCCAGCTTGCGAACGAGGGCGCGCGCTACGTGAAGCGCGAGCACGTCTTCCCGGTCCGCGGCCCCCACGACTACGGCGGGGCGGGCTCGCGCTTCGGCGCCCCGCGCTCGGACCACACGCACCAGGGCCAGGACGTCTCGGCGGCCCAGGGCACGAAGCTCGTGGCGGTCCACAACGGCAGGGTGGAGGCCCGCGAGTACCAGGCCGAGGGAGCCGGTCACTACCTGGTCATCCACGGAACCGACGGCTCGGACTCCGTTTACATGCACATGCCGAAGCCCGCACTCGTCAAGCCCGGCGCGCGCGTGCTGGCCGGCGAGAAGATCGGCCGCGTCGGCTGCACCGGTAGCTGCTCGGGGCCCCACCTGCACTTCGAGCTCTGGACGCCGCACTGGTTCGACGGCGGCAACGCCTACGACCCGCTGCCCAAGCTGAGGGCCTGGGACAAGCAAACCTAGGCGGTCCGGCCGCG
>JBPCMT010000076.1:0-24364 GCA_051001995.1 Thermoleophilaceae bacterium | reverse complement strand
ACGACGGCGCGGCCGAGCACCTGCCGGGAACGACCATCCCCGCGCTGCCTCTCGCTGCCACGACGGGCGGAGAGCTCGACCTCGGCGAACTCGCCGCCGATGCGCTCGTCCTCTTCGTCTACGTACGCGCCGGAAAGCCCGGCGAGCCGCTCCCGCCGGGTGGGACGACATTCCAGGCGCCCGTGGCTGCACCGCCCAGACCTGCGCGTTCCGTGATCGACACGCTGAGATCGAGGCGCTCGGAGCCCGGTTGGCCGGCCTCAGCGCGCAGCCCGCGCCTGAGCAGGACGAGCTCGCGCGACGCGAGGGAATCTCCTACCCGCTGCTCAGCGACCCCGGCTTCCGACTTGCCGAAGCGCTTCGGCTGCCGACCTTCGAGGCAGCGGGGAAGCGGCTCTACCGGCGCCTCACGCTCATCGCCCGAGCGGGCCGGATCGAGTACGTGATCTACCCGGTGTTCCCGCCGGGCTCCGACGCCGAGGAGGTCGCGACCTGGCTGCGCGAGCATTCCGCCGATACTCCCGAGCCCACCTGAACGGAGGCCGACATGACCACCGGCGACCCCTACGACATAAGGCTCGACGACAAGTACGGCTCGCTCTCGGTGATCGACATCCCCGGGGAGATCGCGGCCCACGAGCCGTGGTTCAACCAGACGCTCACCACGGTCAACGACGCCGTCGTGCGCCTCGCCGTGATCGAAGGCGACTTCCACTGGCACAAGCACGACGACCAGGATGAGTTCTTCCTGGTGATCGACGGGCAGCTCGTGATCGACGTCGAGGGTCGAGACACCGTGACGCTCGACCGCCATCAGGCGTACACGGTTCCGCGGGGGGTCGTCCACCGCACCCGCGCGCCCGGACGCGCCGCCATCCTGATGGTCGAGGCGGCGGGCGTGGTGCCCACCGGCGACTGAACCGACCCGCGAAGACACCGCTACGCTCATCACCGCCTGGGACCGCCGCGCGAAGTCCACGACAAGCGGGACATCCTCGTGAACTGGAGCCGTGGCAGTTAGGTTCTCACAACCCTCGAATCAGGAGGTGCCATGTCTGTCTATCTCATGCGCTTCAGCTATACGCCTGAGACGTGGTCGCGGCTAATTCAGAACCCTGAAGATCGCCGCGACGCAGCGCGCGCGTACATCGAACAGGTGGGGGGCGCCCTACACGGCTTTTGGTACGGCTTCGGCGAATACGACGGCTACGCGATCCTCGAGGCGCCTGACAACGTCTCGATGGCCGGTGCCGTGCTTGCTATCGCGGCAGGCGGCGCCCTGGCCTCGGTCGAGACAACGGTCCTGATGACCGTGGAAGAGACGCTCGAGGCACTCGCGAAGGGGAAGGACATTGGCTACCGCCAGCCGGGAGAGTCGCGGGCGACCTGAGCCTGTCGCCGAACAGGGTCCCAGCGCCCGGGCCAACCACAGCACCAGATCCTCGAGGCGGCGCGCGCGCCCCGCCACCGAGGCGAGTCAGCGCCGCAGAGCGGCGCAACCGTGCCCGACCCGCGTACGACGGCGCGCGGGCGGTGGGGTGCGCATGATGGTCCGGCGCTATCTACCGTCAACCAGGCACGAGCCGGAGTCTACGCCCGCTCCCCGCTCGCCACCAGGAGGTTCGCTCGGCACGCCCTGGTTGAGCCCCGCGGCAGCGGGTACTACCTCCCTAGATCGTCAACTAGGAGGAGGGACCAGATGGGAATGCTCAACCGAGCCATCAGCGAAGGACGCCGGGCCGCATCCAGCCGCGGCCGGACCGGCCGCTCCGGAGCCACTCGAGGGTCGATGGGACGCGGGCGAACCTCGCGGCGGACCTCGACCGGAAGCGGCCTTGGAGGCTCGCTGAGGAAGTACCTGCCCAAGTAACCCCGGCGGCGCCCGGGGCGATGCGCTCCGCTGCGTCGCACACCGGCTCCGGGCCCCACCGTGGCTAGCCTGCGGGGGTGCCCGAAGCCGAGCGCACGCTGACCCAGCGCGAGCTCAACCGCGCGCTGCTCGCTCGGCAGCTCCTGCTCGAGCGCGCGAGGCTCTCGGTGCCGAAGGCGCTTGAGCGGGTCGGCGGGATCCAGGCTCAGTACGCGCCGTCGATGTACATTGGCCTCGGGTCACGACTCGAGGGCTTTGACTGCCAGCAGCTCACCGGCGCGCTCGAGCGGCGCGCGGTCGTCCAGGGCACCCTTCTGCGGGCCACGATCCACGTCGTCTCCGCCGGCGACTGGTGGCGCTTCGCGGCCGCGGTCCGGGGCGAGCGCAGGGAGCGGTGGCTGCGTTACCAGCGCGGCGAGCCGACTGCCGGCGAGATGGCCGCCGCGGCAAAGCGCGTCCGACCGCGGCTCGCCGACGGCTCGCTGCCCCGCGCCGAGCTTCAGGAGCTGGTCGGCAAGGGCTCGCGAGGGACGAACGGGATCGGCCTGTGGCTCGACCTCGTGCGCATCCCTCCGTCCGGCACCTGGGAGCGGCGACGCGCGGACCTCTACGCCGACGCCGAGCGCTGGCTCGGACCGGCGCCCGAGATCAGCGAGGCGGACGCGAGGGTCGAGCTGGTGCGCTCCTACCTGCGCGGCTTCGGCCCCGCCTCGCGCGCCGAGATCGCCGACTGGGCCGGACTCGGGATCGGGCACGTGGCGCCCGCGCTCGAACGGCTCCAGCTTCGCCGCTTCAGGGCCGAGGACGGGGAGGAGCTGCTCGACCTCCCGCGCGCCCCGCTGCCGGACCCAGAGACCCCCGCCCCGCCCCGCTTCCTGCCGACGTGGGATGCCACCCTGCTCGCCCACGCCCGCCGCACGCAAATCCTCCCCGAGCGCCACCGCCCGCGGGTCTTCCACACCAAGGTGCCTCAGTCCGTCGCGACCTTCCTCGTCGACGGCGCCGTGGCCGGAACCTGGCGCTACGACAAGGATCGGGTGCGGCTCGAGCCCTTCGAGCGCCTCACGCGCGCGACGCGCAACGCGCTCGATGAAGAGGCCGAGCGCCTGGCCGAGCTGCACCGCTGAGGTCCGGCTGAGGCGCCCTCGCTAGGTGGGCGCTTGCGCCGCGTACGCCGGGTGTGCCTGAGCGAGATACCAATTGAACGCGCGGTCGATGATGCGCTGGTTCGACATGGCGCGCAGCAGGAGCGTCAGAAGTCGCGGGGGCAGCGCGGGTATCAGGCGCTGGAGCCCGAGCGCCAGCGTGAAGGCGCCGCGATGCTGGTCGCTGAAACGCGCGTAGCGCGCGAGCGCCTCGCCGACGGATGACTCGCCGTCGAGCACCGTCCGCAGCTCTCGCCCGCAGGCGCCGCCGAAGTAGAACGCCGTCCGGATGCCCTCGCCCGACAGTGGAAAGCAGTGTCCGGCCGAGTCGCCGGCGAAGAAGACGCCGTCCTCGGCGGCCGAGCGCAGGCGATGCGGGAACCAGTTCCCCTGATACCGGACCGGTTCACGCCCGAGGCCGCGGGCGAGGTCGACGGTCGGGCGCTTGACGTCGCGGCGCGGTTCGTAGGACCCCGCCCCCACCCGCTGCTCGTCGCCGGCCGGGACGCTCCAGCAGTACCCGCGCCGAACGAGCGAGCGGTCGATCCACACGTCGAGGTCCGTGCCGCCGCCGCTCGGATGCACCTCGAGGCCGCGCGACAGGGGCGCGTCCGGCGGCTGGTAGCGATTGCGCCCGAGGACACGTCGCCAGCCGAGCGCGTCCACGACCAGCGACGCGGAGACCTGGCCGCGGTCGGTCTCAACGGTCGTGCCGCTTCGTCCACGGATGGTCGCGGTCTCGAACCGCGCCCGCGTCTGCCCGAGCAGCAGCTCGCACAGATGCCGGTAGTCAAACGCCGACCAGCTCCACGGGAGGCGATAGCGGACGTGACCGCCGGGGGTGTGAAACGCCATGCACGGGATCTCCTGGCGGATCGATTCCTCCACCCCCATCGCGTGCAGCCAGTCGGTCGGCGCGGCGCATGCGGAGGTAGCGCGCTCGCCGACCTCATAGCGGTCGAGCAGAAGCACCTCCGCGCGGGCGGCCGGCGTGCCGGGCTTTGCCAGCGCGAGCTCTCGGGCAACCGCCAGCCCGGCGAAGCTTGCGCCGGCGATGATGACGTCGGCGGTCGAGCCGTCAAGCGACCCCCGATCGGCGCCGCGCGCCGTGGCACGCCGGGTCAGCGCGCCGCCCTCAGGGCGTCGACGGTGGCCCGGCCGAACTGCGACGGGGCGACTCGTGGCCGGCGTGCGAGAACGTCGAAGTCCACAGCCTCGATGCGATCGAGCAGCCGGAGGTAGAGCGAGCGAGCGAGTCGCATCCCCGGCCGGATCGAAGGAGCCACGCTCGGAATAGCCGACGCGCTCTCCGCGAAGAGCCGCCGCGCCCGTGCGACTTCGAAGGCAAGCATGGCGCGCAGCGCCGGGGTCGCAACCTCGGCGGCGACGTCCGCTTCTCGGGCGCCGAAGCGCTCGAGGTCCTCACGCGGCAGATAGAGGCGGTCGAGCGCGTAATCCTCGCGCACATCGCGGAGGAAGTTCGTCAGCTGGAAAGCCATGCCCAGGCGCGCGAAGGCCGCCGACGCCGGCGCCGGAGCTCCGAGCAGAGAGGCCATGATCAGGCCGACGGCGGCGGCGCTCCCGCGCATGTAGCGCTCGAGCTCGCGCCACGTCTCGATGCGAACCGGCGCGCAGTCGACTCGCATCGAGGACATGTAGACGTGCAGCTCCTCGAGCGGCAGCTCGTGGCGTCGACCGGCATCCACGAGCGCGGCGATCACCGGATGCGAGGGCCGGCCGTGGGAGAGGCCGCGTTCGAGCTCGCCCTCCCATCGGTCGAGCGCCTCCTTCCGCGCGGCCGGATGCGGCGCGCGGCGAGCCCCGTCCACCAGCTGATCGGCGATCCGGACGAATCCGTAGAGAGCATGCACGGCTGGACGGATGTCGGGCGGAAGACGCGAGGTCGCCAGGTAGTAGGTCGGGTCGTAGCGACGCTGCATGCGCCGGCAGAGGTGGTAAGCGGCCCGGAGCTCCGCAGGCGCCTGCGCTTCAATGGGGCTCGAGGACCTTGCTCGGCCGCCCGATCGAAGTAGAGCCAGGGTGGTCACGTCGCTTCACCCTTATAGACGACGCCGGCCGCCTCGGCCTGCTCAACCGACTCGACGCGTTCGCAGATAGAGCTCCACGCCATGCGACGCGGCAAGGTCTTGCAACCGGGGAAGCACCCGCTGGTAGCTCGGACAGCCTTCGAAGTAGAGGAGCTCCAGCGTCATCTGTCGTGATCCGTCACCTTGCGATCTCCGCGTCCGGCAGGAACGCGGCGAGCGCGAACCAGAACTGCTCGTCGTGGCGGATCGGCCGAAGCTCCTCGCCCGCGAGCGGCCCGCTCACGGCGCGGCCGGTGATGTCCCATTCGGAGCCGGTCTCCCTGTCCACGAAGCGATCGCCCCGGAGCTCGAAGGTCAGCTCGCGCCGCCCCACCCGGCGCTCGAAGGCAGCCGCCGTCCCCACCGAGCGCGAGTCGGCGATCGTCTCCTCGTCGAGGGTCGAGGCCACCTCCGGGTCGTAGAAGACGACCGCCGGGCCGCCGCCCACGTCCTCGTTCACCACCGGCTCCGCCTCGAGGCGCTCGAACGGGATCACGAGCGTCTCGTCGTCGGAGAACAGCGCCGTGACGCGCGCCTTCGGCGGAAGGCGGTTGTCCGTCTCTCCCTCGAACAGGAACGGCTCCTCTTCGGCCGTCTCGTCGTAGCCAACATAGGGGTTCGTTCCGTAGTCGCGCTGAAAGCCCGTGTCGCGGGAGAGGACATCGCCCTGGGGGTAGCCCGCGCGGAAGTCCTCGAAGCTGAGCGTTTGAGCCGGGAGCACCTCGAGCTTCGTCCCGGTCAGCTCGCCGACGACCGCCTCCGCGGTCAGCTGCTGCCACCAGGACTCGGTCTGTCGGTCCCACATCACGAGGTCGGAGTTGCGCAGGTTGCCCGTCGTGCCGAAGGTGAGCTCGTCACCTCCGACCCGCCGATCGAAGACCACCGACGAGTTACACAGCGGGCAGTAGGTGACCGCGATCGGCCGGCCCTCGAGCTCGTCGTTGACGATTTCGTGCCAGACCAGGATCTGGAGGGGGTAGGCGCGCGCCTCGCCGGACTGCTCCACGACCAGCACGGGCTCGCGGTCGGAGAGGAAGTCCTCCGCCTCGTCCTGCGATACGTAGCTCGGCTCGTCGATCGGCGGTATCCCGTCGCGCGGAGGTCCGCCGCTCACGAACTCGGACAACGGCACGCTGTGCTCGGAGAAGTCGGTCTTCCAGCCGGCGGTGTCAATTCCGAGCCCGGCGTCCGGTTGGGCGCTGGTCGAGCCGGCGCCGGTTCCCGAACCGGGGCTCTCGGCACTTTCGCCGCAGGCCGCGACCCCGACGGCCAGGAGGAGCAGGGATGGCGCGAGGAAGCGGCGCATGGTGACCTTCACACTTAGCATGGTGCCGCCGACGGTCCCCCCGATGAGCTCGCAGCGCCAGATCACGCGATCGCCCAACCTGCGGCCGAGTGCTCGGAGAGGCCGGCTGCTCGTGATCGGCGTCGGGGTCATCTGCGTGCTGATCCCGGTTTACCTTGCGACAACCGAGGCCCTCGACGTACAGGTGGCTGCCGCCGCGGCCGGCGCGCTGATGACCACGGTCGGTCTCGCCGTCGTTCGAGCGGTCTGGTCGAGCTGGCGGGAGTCCGATCTTCGGCGACTCGTCGGGTCGCTCGCCTTCTTTCTATCCTGCGCCGGGGTGGTGCTGCTGCTCGCCGGCGTGGGCCTCTATCACTGAGGCGAAGAGCGCTCGACCTCGCCTACCCGCAGTTCGGCCAGTGAGTCCTGGCGCCGTCCTGCTTCTTCAGGTAGACCGCGACGACGGCCTGGGTGCGCCAGCTGTAGCGGTGGGGGTCGCCACCGGGCGACTTCGGCGAGTTCCGCCACGTCGTCTTCATGAACTGGAACGCCCCGTGGTAGGCGCCTCCGCCGCCGTGGATGTTCCTGTCGCGCCCGGACTCGCACTCGCTCGTCTGGCGCGCCCATTGCTTGTGGCGCGGGCCGAGGTCCTCCCACAGCCGCTGGTAGCGCGGCGAGGTCTTGCTCTCGGCGGGCGCGGCGTCGATGGTCGCCCCGACCGTCGCAACCATGGCCAGCGCCATCGCCCAGCAGGCGATGAAGCGCCACGGTACGCGTGGACCCTCGTGTTCGTTTGCCGCCCGCGGGCGGGAAGTCTTCTCGTACATTCGCTCTTTCGGTCGCTTACGGGGTTAGCTGACGGGCTCGCGCCGAAAGAGCTGGCGCTACGCGGCAGATGCCGCCGATTCGCCCCAAGACCTCTTGGGTCCCCCGATTCCCGCGATATGTGGCGGGAACTCAGCAGGTGAAGCCGGGCACGGTAGCAGCCTTCGCCGCCTGAGTGCGTCACCTCGGCGCTGCGCCGAGGTCAGGCCTCGCGTCGCGCCACGGACGAGTGCCTAGAGTCGATCGCCGTGGAGAGCGGAGCCGCCACTCACGTCGGGCGGGAGGAGACCGCGCGCGTCTCGACGCTCGAGCTCTTCTTCGACCTCGTCTTCGTCTTCACCGTGACGCAGCTGACCGCGGTGCTGAGCGACCGCTTCGATGCGGAGGCGCTGCTCCAGGTGGTGCTGATTCCTCGCCGGCGACGCCCTCTTCCGGCGCTCGCTCGCGATCGGACGCACCGACGTCAGGCTCTGGGCCGCCGTCCTCGCGCTCGCGACCGTGCCGCTCGGCACCGAGGTCGCCGCCGTCGCCCAGCTCGCCGCCCTCGTCGCGCTGATGGCGGCCGCGTTCGCGATCGACAGGGACCCGGCCGCACCGACTGGCCCGACTCCCATCCGCGCGGGCGATCGCTCACACCGCACCTTCGAGGCCGAGCAGCTGCGCCTTCGCCTCGGGCCCGCCGCGGTAGGAGCCAATCTCGCCGCCGGAGCGAAGCACGCGGTGGCAAGGCACGACGATCGGCAGCGGGTTGTTCGCCAGAGCGGTTCCCGCCGCGCGTACGGCCGCCGGCCGACCCGCGTCCGCGGCCACCTCGGTGTAGGACGCGGTCCTGCCGTAGGGGATTTGTGCGGTGGCCTGGAGCACGTCGCGGCGGAAGCCCTTCGTCAGGCGCCAGTCGAGGTCGATCTCGAACCCGCGCCGCCGCCGGGCGAAGTACTCGTCGAGCTGGCGACGCGCCTCGGTGACCGAGGCGCGGGGAGCGAGAAGCACTCGTGGGGATACGCGGTCCGCGAGGTCGGCGAGCACCGCGTCCTCGCCTTCGCTCGGGAGCCCCACCCGGACCAACCCCTCGCTCGTCGCTCCGACCAGCACCGGCCCGAGCGGGGAGTCGTGGCGCTCGACGGCCACGTCCACGAGCCCCTGGGCCTCGGCCCGGACGGCCAGGTCGTGGCAGATCCGCCGCCAGGCCGCGGCGTCGGGCTCCTCGCCCGCGCGCAGCGACTCCTCGAGGTGATCCGGTCCTGCGTTGTGGTCGGTCTTCACGTTCATGCTCGTTGGACGGCGCTCGCGACGCGAACGTGAGGTCACCTCGCCTCCGCTTCCTGTCTGAGCCGTCTGAGTCCCTCGAAGACGTTTCTGCGGGCCGCGGACTCGCTGGTCTCCATCACGCCCGCGATCTCGCGGTGCGAGAGGTCGGCCAGGTAGCGGAGCGTCAGCGCCTGGCGTTGCTTCTCCGGCAGGGCGCGGACCGCCTCCCAGGCCCGATCGTCGACGATCGGTGCGTCTTGGACACCGGTCAGCGGCTCGAGGCCCTCGGTCGGCTGGGGGGCGCGCATCCGGGCGCGGTGGGCGTCGATGACCTTGCGGGCCGCGATCGAGAACAGCCAGGCGCGGATCGCCCCGGGGTCGCGCACGTCGTCATACGCGCGCAGCGCCGAGAGCATCGTCTCCTGGAAGGCGTCCTCGGCGCGCTCAGGCCCCAACCGCCCCACGCAGAAGCGCAACACCGCGGGCCCATGCACCTCGATGACGTGCTCGAACGACGGTATCGGTGGTTGGTCGCGCGCTGGGCTCACCTGGCGTCGTGGAGATTGACGAACGGAGCGTGTAGGACGCGAAGCGCGGCGCCCCCGTGAGATCGGCGGCCGGATGCCGCCGGCCGCAGGGCGTACGATGCGCCTGTGGCCATTCAGGCAGGCACCTACGAGCTCGGGCCCGGAGGCGACGCCACGGTTCAGGTGAAGACCTATCGCGAGGGCATCGCCGCGAAGGCGGGACACGACCTGGTCATCGAGGTCACTAGCTGGCAGGCGACCGTTGACGTCGCCGAGGACCGGACGCAGTCCAAGGTCGAGCTGAGCGCCGAGCCTGGCTCCCTTCAGGTGCGCGAGGGTCTGCGAGGCGTAAAGCCGCTCACGGAGAAGGATCGCGCGGAGATCCGCAGGAACATCGACGAGAAGGTCCTCGGGCGAGAGCCGATCATCTTCCGCTCCACCGCGCTGGAGCTCGGCGAGCAGGGAACCCTGTCCGGGCGCGGCGAGCTTCAGATGGCGGGCAACACCCGCCCGATTGGCATCGAGCTGAGCCTCGGGTCGGACGGACGCATCACCGGCACCGTGACCCTCACCCAGAGCGAGTGGGGCATCAAGCCCTACCGCGGACTGATGGGAGCGCTCAAGGTGCGCGACTCCCTGGATGTCGTGATCGACGCTCGCCTGCCCTCGGGCTGACGAAGGACGGCGTGTCCGACTCGTCGGTGTCCTCAGGCCGCCGCGGTGAGTGAGAAGGGCGCTCCGGTCAGCTCCTCCGAGAGCTCCCACAGTCGCGTGGCCGTCTCCGGGTCGGCCGCCGCCGCGCTGGCGCTGACGAGGGTGGGATGGCCGCGTTGCTCCCGGAAGCCGTCGGGTCCCACGTAGCTGCCGCCCGGAAGCTCGTGCGTAGCCGCGTACAGGGTCGGCAGCGCGCCCATCGCGTCGCTCTGCGCCAGCAGCCGGTTCCCGATCGCCATCACGGCGTTCTGGACGACGTTCTCCGTGCGCTGCTGGAGCTTCGTCGCCGCGTACCCCGGGTGGGCGGCGAAGGCGCGGATGTCCGAACCCGCCTCGTTGAGGCGCCGCTGAAGCTCGAGCGTGAAGAGCAGGTTCGCGAGCTTCGACTGACCGTACGCGCGCCAGCGCTGGTAGTCGCCGTGCTCCCAATTGAGGTCGTCGAGGCGAATCTTGCCGATTCGGTGCGCGTCCGATGCGACCGTCACCACCCGGTCGACGATCCGCGGCAGGAGCAGGTTCGTGAGCGCGAAATGCCCCAGGTGGTTGGTGCCGATCTGCAGCTCGAAGCCGTCCTTGGTGCGCCGCTCCGGAGTGGCCATCACGCCCGCGTTGTTGATGAGGACGTGGAGCTCGCCCGCCCAGCCATCGGCGAACGAGCGGATCGAGGCGAGGTCCGCAAGGTCCAGCTCGCGCACCTCCGACTCGCCAGGGATCGTCGCTGCCGCCTGCTCCCCCCTGGCCGAGTCGCGCACGGCGAGGACGACGCGCGCGCCGGCGCGACCCAGCTCGCGCGCCGCGACCAGGCCGATGCCGCTGTTGGCGCCGGTCACGAGAAAGGTGCGACCGTCGAGAGCAGGCAGGTCGGCCGCGGTCCACTTGTGCGAAGGCACGCCCCCAAATGTAGTGGGCCACCGACCGTTGGCGAGAAATCGGCTTGCCCGACTTCGCCCCCCTAGTCTGCGTGGATGGGGCGTTTTGACAACCGCGGCCTCGACCACGTCGCGATCGGGGTGGCCGACGTCGAGCGCTCGCAGCGCTTCTACGAGGAAACGCTGGGCCTCGAGCGCGTGCACGAAGCGTGGGACGTGCCGATCGTGATGGCTGCCGAGGGCACGGGGGTCGCGATCTTTCCGAAGGAGCTGCATCCCTCGTCAAGTCCGGACTCAGTCGAAGCGCCCGCGGTGCGGATCCTCCACATCGCCTTCCGGCTCGATCGAGCGGGCTTCGATTCGGCGCGCAGCGAGCTCGCCGAGATGGGCGTCCAGGCGCGCTTCTCAGACCACGGCATCAGCCATTCGCTCTACCTGCGCGACCCCGACGGCCACCAGATCGAGCTCACGACCTACGACCTGGCCGACGGGGCCGATCAGACCCTCAGGTCAACCGAAGGAGACCCGTGATGTCCGAGCTGTCCTACGCCGAGATAGTCGCTGCCGCCAGTGCCGATGAGCGCGAGCTGGTCGCGGTCGAGCGCGATGGCGATCGCGCCGTCCTCCACCTCGGCGACCCGGAGAAGCTGAACGTGTTGAGCGCGCCGCTGATGGTGCAGCTGCTGGCGCGCGCCGAGGAGCTCGCGCGCGACGAGACGGTGCGGGCGATCGTGCTCACGGGCCGCGGCAGGGCGTTCTCGACCGGCGGCGACCTGCGGATGATGCAGGACGCCGTCGCACGCTTCGCCGACCCCGCCGACACCGAGGGAGCGACGCTGCCGTGGCAGTGGATCCGCTACCAGTTCGGCGCGATGGTGCGCCTGATCGGGCGTACCGACAAGGCATTCATCGCGGCGCTCAACGGGCCGGCCGCGGGCGTCGGCCTCGCCTTCGCGCTCACCTGCGACCTCGCCGTCGCCGCAGAGGACGCGGTGATCGTGCCGGCGTTCGGGAAGCTCGGACTGGTGCCCGAGGTCGGAACGAGCTGGGCGCTCACACGCGCACTCGGCTACCGGCGGGCGTTCGCGTACTACGTGGGCGGCGAGCAAATCGACGCGCAACGGGCGCTCGACCTCGGGCTCGTCAACGAGGTCGTCCCCGGCGGCGAGGTCATGGCGGCGGCGATGCGCTGGTGCGACCGGATCTCGGCGCTGCCGCCGCACGCCCTGCCGATCGCCAAGCCGCTGCTCCGCGGCGCGGCCGACTCCTCGTGGGAGCAGGCGCTGACGATGGAGGAGTTCGCCGAGCCGATGTGCTTCACGACGCGCGGGTTCGCCGACGGTGTCGAGACCGTCGTGGCGGCGACGTCGAGCGCGTCGCGCTGACAGACGGGACGCGGCCGTTGGGCTTGGGCAAGCGGCAGGCGTCGCCGGTAGCGTGGGGCCGATGCGGATAGCGACCTGGAACGTCAACTCGCTCAAGCAGCGCCTGCCGCGCCTCTTGCCCTGGTTGGATGAGCGGCGTCCGGACGTGGTCTGCCTCCATGAGACCAAGCTCGCGGACGCCGCCTTCGTCGACCTCGTCGCCGACGAGCTCGCCGACCGCGCCTACGCCGTCGCGCTTCACGGGGAGGCGACTTGGAATGGCGTGGCGATCCTCTCGCGCGTGGGGCTGGACGATGTGGTGGTGGGACTCCCTGGTGCGCCGGGGTTCCCCGATCCGGAGGCGCGCGCGGTATCCGCCCGGTGTGGCGAGATCCGAGTCACCTCCGTGTACGTACCCAACGGTCGCGTCCCGGGCTCGGACCACTACCGGTACAAGCTCGCGTGGCTGACCGCGCTGCGGGAGGCGATCGCCGCCGGCCCGGAGGCCGCCGTGGTATGCGGCGATATGAACATCGCGCCGACCGACGACGACGTGTTCGATCCGGACGCCTACGCCGGGCAGACCCACGTGACGGGTCCCGAGCGGGAGGCGCTGGCGGAGCTACAGGCGCTCGGCCTGCGCGACGTCGTGCGCGATCGTTGGCCGAACGAGAGGGTGTTCACCTATTGGGATTACCGCGCGGGGATGTTCCACCAGGATCTCGGCATGCGGATCGACCTCGTCCTGGCAAGCGAGACCGTCGCCGGTCGCGTTCGGGCGGCGTGGACGGACCGGCAGGCGCGCAAGGGCAGCGGGCCGAGCGATCACGCGCCGGTGATCGTCGACCTCGACGAGGCGCCGGACGGGGACATCGGGCCGGTCGTGCCGCCGCCCTCCGCTCCGGCGGCCAGGCGTGGCTCGGCCGCGTTGCCGCAGTCGCCGTAGCGGGCGACTGTAGGGGCGCCCGTCACCGCGGGCGGTCGCGATCGCGCGACGGCTGAACGCGCTTGGGCTCTCCCGGCATCTTCGGATAGTCCGGCGGATAGGGCATGTCCTTGCGTCCCTCGGCGGCGTCGCTTTCGTATCGGTCCAGCAGGGGCAGGAGTGAGTGAGCGACATCGTCGATCGCGGCATGGCGGTCGCCCACGTCCCCAAAGCGGGCGGGCATCGTCGCGACGGTGAAGTCCTCGGGCGTGACGTCGGGGAGCTCCTCCCACGTGACCGGTGCGGAGACCGGCGCACCGAGCTTCGGCCGCACGCTGTAGGCGGAGGCGATCGTGCGATCGCGCGCGTTCTGGTTGTAGTCGACGAAGATGCGCTCGCCGCGCTCCTCCTTCCACCACTTGGTCGTCACCTGCCCCGGCAGGCGCCGCTCGAGCTCGCGGCCGAAGGCGATGGCGGCGTGGCGGACCTCCGTGAACGTCCACCGCGGCTGGATCCGGACGTAGATGTGAACGCCTCGGCCGCCCGAGGTCTTCGGGAAGCCGGTGTAGCCCAGCTCGTCCAGCAGCACGCGCGCCTCGGCCGCGACACGCACGGCGTCGGCGAAGTCCGTTCCCTCCTGGGGGTCCAGGTCGATGCGCAGCTCGTCCGGATGGTCGACGTCGTCGCTTCGAACCGGCCACGGATGAAACGTGATCGTGCCCATCTGGGCCGCCCAGCCGACGACGGCCACTTCGGTAGGACAGATCTCATCCGCGTGGCGACCCGACGGGAACTCGATCCGCGCGGTTTCCAGGTAGTCGGGAGCCCCCCGTGGCACGCGCTTCTGAAAGAAGGCGTCGCCACCGCCCTTCTCGCGCGTCGAGAGGACGATGCCCGGGTGCACGCCCTTTGGCCAGCGCTCGAGCGTCGTCGGCCGCCGATCGAGCGCCCGCATGATGCCCTCCTCCACCGCGAGGTAGTACTCGACGATCTCCAGCTTGGTGACGGCGGACGAGCGCTCGGTGCTCGGGAAGATCACGCGGTCGCCGCTCGACACGCGCAGCTCGCGTCCACCGGCTTCGATCGTCGTGGCCTGGGACGCGGCCATACTTCAGAGCTCTACGGCAACGCTGCTCAGCCTGGATGCTTGGATGCACTCGGTCGGGGTTGTCGTCCAGGCGTGGGCTCTACGGTCTTGGTCTACACCCTGGAATGACATCGGTCTCCTTCGGTGGCTCGGCGCCGATTGCTTGCTCCACCCTATGACCGCCGGACCGGGTGAATCTCATCGTCAACCTGCCGATCGCCTGCGCACGACCACCCCATCGGCGCGGAACCCGGCTCGGCCAGCAGGTTCGACGGCTGGCGGTCGAAAGGGAATTCTCCCCGGGCGAGGCGCTCGAGGAGGTGGCCCAAGCCTCGAAAGATGCACTGGCGGACACCGTCGAGAAGCTCGGCCGCCTCACGCGCCGGGACCTCGAGGAGGAGGCCCAGCGACTAGCGGATCTGCGCGGAGCCGCCGAAACCGCGGTCGTTCTCGCCTGATTGTCGGGCGCGGCCAGAAACGGGGCTGCTAGCGGAGGGGGAGGGATTCGAACCCTCGATGGACCAATCAGGCCCATAACGGTTTTCGAGACCGCCGCATTCAACCACTCTGCCACCCCTCCGAGGGCGCGTCCGGCGGCCCGCTTCGAGCCGCCTTGGCGGTGGCCGGATCGCTCTTGATCCGCGGCGCCGAAGGCTAGCGCCAGCGGGCGGGCGACGACCTAGCCCGGAGCTCATAGAACAGGACCACGACCGCCAGGGCGAAGATCGGCGCGGTCAGCAGGTTGCCGACGACTGATCCGGCCCAGTCGGCGACGAGGCTGTGGCCCAGCGCCCCGACGGACGCCGACTCCGCCGCCTCTGCGAGGACGCCCTCGGCCAGGAACGTGGGCACGACCAGCAGGGCGACCTTCCAGAAGTGGCCTCTCACGAGCTCCCGGCTCCGACGGAAGGCGCTCAGGATTCCGCGATGCTCGACCTCGATCGCCGGAGCCACGAGCGCGAACCAGGTGAGCAGGACGAAGCCGGGAATGATCAGCATCACCAGGCCGGCCGCCACGGCCAGGACCAGAAGCAGATCGGCCGCCGCCAGCCGCCCGTAGGGAAGCGTTCGGAGAAGCGCCGGGAGCGAAGGCGGCGGGCCCTCCCGGCGCGTGGCGACGGCCGCGGACACGACCCCGGCGTAGAGGACCGTTCCGATCACCGCAGCGGCCGACTGCGCAGCTATCAGCGCGCCGCCCTCCAGGGCGGTGGCGAGGTCGAGCCCATTCACGTCGACGTCCTCGAGCGGGTTCTCGAGGGCCTCGAGCAGCCCCACTGGCACGAAGACGACCAAGCCGGTCCCGAGCAGTAGCGGCCACCGCTTGCGGTAGGCCGCGATCATCTCGCGGAGCACCGCGCGAACGTCCAGGGAGCCGGTCACCGCCGAGAGTCGAAGAACGACCGCAGCAGCTCCGCCGACTCCGCGGCCAGAAGTCCGCCGGCCACCTCCGGTCGATGGTTGAGCCGCGGCTCTCCCAGCACGTCGAGCACGCTCCCCGCGGCGCCGGCCTTGGGGTCGGGCGCCCCGTAGACCACGCGCGAGACCCGCGCCAGCACGAGCGCGCCCGCGCACATCGGGCACGGCTCGAGCGTCACGTAGGCCACGGCGTCCGAGAGGCGCCAGGTGCCGGTGGCGGTCGCCGCCTCGCGCAGAGCGAGGATCTCGCAGTGCGCCGTCGGGTCGCCGCGGAGCTCGCGCTCATTGGGCGCCGCCGCTATCACCTCACCCTCGCGGGCGATGACGCAGCCCACCGGCACGTCGTCGTGCTCGCCCGCACGCTCGGCCTCGCGCAGCGCGAGCCGCATGAAGTACTCGTCGCGGGGGAAGAAGATCGGCGTCACGGGCGGGCCGGCGCTCCGCCGGCGGCTCGCTCGGTGCCTACGTCGTCCGGATGATCATCACGCTGCAGGGAGCGTGATGGGAGATCTTGTTCGGCACGCTGCCGAGCAGGAATCGCTTCGCGCCGGTCATGCCCTTGTTGCCGATGACGATCAGGTCGGCGTTCTTCTCCTCGGCGATGTCGAGGATCGCGTCCGCCGGGTCTCCCTCGCGCGCGTAGGTGTCGACCGAGACCCCCGTGTCCTCGAGCGAGCTGGATGCCTCGCGGAGGGTCGCCTCGACGTCCTCGCGCGCGTTGACCATCCACTCCAGATCGCCCGGCGCGCCCTGGCGCTCCTCCCGCAATCGCTGGTTCGAGACCGGCTCGTACGCGCTCACGAGGTGGATGCTCGCGCCGACCGTGCGGGCGAGCTCACTCGCCTGCCGCACCGCCTCACCGGCCGTGTCCGAGCCGTCGGTGCCTACCACTCTCGAGCCGAACATCTCTCTCCTTTTGCCGCCGGGACGCGAGGATCATATGCAGCGTGGGCGCGGGCGGTCCGGCGGTCGCGGGCGCGCTGGTCGGCGCGTCAGAATGAGCCGATGCAGCTCCCCGGCTTCTGGATCGCGATGCAGGTCGTGATCATCGTGTGCGTCCTGATCTCGGCGGTCATCGTGATCGTCAAGCTCTAGGCCGTTCAGGCCCGTGGCCGCTCGTCCACGCGCCGCAGCCACGCGTCGAGGCGGGCATGGCGGTCCTCGAGGCGCTGGTAGTCGTCGAGGACGCGGTGGAAGAGCTCGTCGTCCTCGGGTTCGCGCCAGAGGGCGTACTTGAGGAACGGGAAGGCGACGCAGTCCGCGGCCGAGAAGTCATCTCCCATCAGGTGCGCGCGACCGGCGAGCAGCTCGTCGAAGGCGTCGAGATGCGCCGCGATCTCCCCGGCGAGAGCCGCGGCGCGGTCGCGGTCGGGCGAGGCGGCGGCCAACTCGGCCTCAAGCTCGTTCGGCGCGACCTTCCACACGCGGTTGAACCAGTCGATGAAGACCCGCGCCTCCACGCGCCGCGCCAGATCGGCCGGGTAAAGCGGCGGCTCGGGGTAGGCGCCCTCGAGGTACTCGAGGATCGCCGCCGAGTCGGCAACGACCGTGCCGTCGTCGTCGATGACGGGCACGAGGCCCTGCCCGCTGACGCGCTCGACCTCGCTGCGGTCGTCGTAGGAGATCACGACGGAATCGACCGCGAGGCCCTTGTGGGCGAGCGCCAGCGCGACGCGCGCGACGTTGGTGGAGAAGGGGGCGCGGTAGAGCGTGATCACGGTCCCAGCTCCATCATCCGTGCCGCGGCCGAGACCAGAGCGCCGTTGCCCGGCGCTCGACGGCCGTCCGGAAGGACCGTCGTGTCCTCCAGCCCCGTCCTGATGCCGTGGCCGCGTTCGAGCGCCCGGGCGTTGACCGCCCAGCTGGCGACCCCGTCGCCTGCGTCGACCGCCGCCCGGGCCTCCGCGGCAAGCTCGTCGGGTGTCCTCGGGACCGCGGGATGCTCGGCGGGCGTGCGTGAGCCGTTGAGGGCGGCCTGGAGAAGTGGCGGCACTGCCTGTTTAATAGCGGACGTGCCCGAGGCGCCCTCCAATGCCGTGCTCGTCACCGGCTGCTCCTCGGGCATCGGCCGCTCGACGGCGGAGCTGCTGGCCGGCA
This sequence comes from Thermoleophilaceae bacterium, assembly GCA_051001995.1. Classification (GTDB taxonomy): domain Bacteria; phylum Actinomycetota; class Thermoleophilia; order Solirubrobacterales; family Thermoleophilaceae; genus CAWEHQ01. The sequence goes on along the minus strand of JBPCMT010000076.1, from coordinate 6,905 downwards.
AGGGCTGGACCGTCTACGCCTCCGCCCGCAAGCTCGACTCGATCCACGACCTCGAGGGCCGAGGCTGCCGGCTGCTCGAGCTCGACGTGACCGACGAGGACTCGATGCGCGCCGCCGTTGCGAAGGTCGAGGAGGCCGAGGGCGCGGTCGGCGTGCTCGTCAACAACGCCGGCTACAGCCAGTCGGGCGCGGTCGAGTCGGTCTCGCCGGAGGAGGTCCGGCGCCAGTTCGATACCAACGTCTTCGGGCTGATCCGAATGTCCCAGCTCGCGCTGCCGGGCATGCGCGGCCAGCGCTGGGGCAAGGTCGTGAACATCGGCTCGATGGGAGGCAAGCTCACGTTCCCCGGTGGCGGGCTCTACCACGCGACGAAGTACGCGGTGGAGGCGATCTCCGACGCGCTCCGCTTCGAGGTCGCGAGCTTCGGCGTGAACGTGATCCTGATCGAACCGGGACTGATCAAGACCCGCTTCGGAGAAACGGCGGCGGGAAGCGTCGGCGGCGAGCAAGCCGACGGGCCCTACGGCGCGTTCAATCCCGCGGTGGCGAAGGCCACGAAGGAGGTCTACGACGGGCCGCTGAGCCGCCTTGGGGGCGGACCCGAGGTGGTCGCGGAGACGATCGAGCGCGCGATCTCGAGCTCGCGACCGCGCGCCCGCTACCCGGTCACGCCGTCGGCGCGCATCATGATGGCCCAGCGGCGGCTGATGCCCGACCGGCTCTGGGACACGGTCATGCGCACGCAGTTCCCGCGGCCCGGGCGCTAGCACGCGCGCCGCCGCTAAGGTCAGCGGCGATGCCCGCGGGCGACGCCTGGATCGACCACGCGCTCTCGGTGCTGGCCGAGCACGGCCACCGCTCCGGCGGCGCGCGCAGCGCGGTGGTCGAGCACCTCGGCCGCGAGGGCGGCTGCCTGACGGCCGAGGAGGTGGCGACCGGCCTGCGCCAGGAGGGCCGCCAGGCGGGGTCGGCGAGCGTCTACCGCGCGCTCAACCTGCTGTCGGACCTCGGCCTCCTGCATCGCGCCGCGCTCGGCGACGCCCCGATCCGCTACGACCTCGTGGACCCGGGCACCGAGCATCATCACCACCTGGTCTGCGAGCGTTGCGGACGGACCGTCATGTTCGCCGACGCCAACCTCGAGGCCGCGATCGACGCGGTCTCAGAACGCGTCGGCTACGTGGTCGACTCACACGACGTGACGCTGCGCGGCACGTGCGGCGACTGCGCCGCGCGGGGCGAGCGGCGCCCGGCACCGCCGCGAGCGCCGGTCCACGCGGCCGGCTGAGCCGCCCCCCACTCCGTCCGGCGCCCGCCACTCTCGGCGCTCCCTGCGCCGGGCCCCCGGTCCGGCCGCGTTCGCGGGATGCGAACGATTCTCATCGGCGCGCCGCGATGCTTCCTTTGGGAAGTGGTCTCGCAATTAGTGGATCGAAGGGACCATTCCTCGGAAGGGCATGGGAGATCGCTGATGCAAACGATTCTCATTATCATGTACGCGTGCTCGTTGACGCTAGGCGCGGAATGATGCTGGTCGTAGTCGCCGCGGCGACTACGGTCACCGCGGCCGGCTGCGGCGCCGGCGAAGAGGACTCGGCCGCCGAGGTCACGGCCGTCGCCACGACGACGCAGGTCGCGGATCTGGTCCGAAACGTCGGCGGCGAGCGCGTAGCCGTGGAGCAGTTCCTGCAGCCCGGCAGCGACCCGCATGAGTACGAGCCGCGACCGAGCGACGCCGCCGCCCTGGAGGACGCGGCGGTGGTGTTTCGGTCGGGTGGCGGCTTGGACGACTTCCTAGACGGAGCGATCGAGAACGCCGGTGGGGGCGCCGAGACCGTCACCCTGATCGACTCCGCCACGGCGGTCCGTGCCGACGATCCGCACTGGTGGCAGGATCCCCGCAACGCGGTCGCAGCGGCCGAGACGATCGCGGATGCGCTCGCGGCCGCGGATCCTGCGGGCGCCGGTGATTACCGCCGCAACGCCCGCGAGTACGCCGCCACGATCGAGCGGCTCGACCAGGCAATCGGGCGTTGCATGAAGCGCGTACCAGCGGCGCAGCGCCAGCTCGTCACGACCCACGACTCCTACGGCTACTTCGCGGATCGCTATGACGTGGAGATCCTCGGCGCGCTCATCCCGTCGGCGTCCACGGAGGCGCAGCCGTCGGCCGGCGAGACCGCGGCGCTCGTCGAGCGGATCGGGGCCGAGAGAGTCGAGGCGATCTTCCCCGAGTCTCCGCTCGATCCGGATCTCGAGCAGGTCGTGGCGGACGAGGCGGGAGCGATAGTGGGCGACCCGCTGTGGGCCGACTCACTCGGCCCGGAGGGCTCGGGCGGAGCCACCTACGTCGGGGCGCTGGCCTCCGACGCCGAGGCGATGGTCGCGGGGTTCACCGGCGACCAGGTCTCCTGTCCGGGCCTGTAGCCGAGCCGCGCCGATCAGGCGGCGGTACGCAGGGTCTACTCTCCGGCGGCTTTGGGCGCGGACGGGTCGCCGGCGGCCGACCCGGAATGCTCGCGAGCGACGTACTCCTCGAGTGCCATGGGTTGCTGGCGAACGCGCTCTGCCACGTCGAGAAGCTCCGACATCGTCGCTTCCTCCTCCACCTGCTCGCGCAGGAACCACTGGATGAACTGCTCGGACACGTAATCGCCGGCTTCACGCGCTGTTGCGGCGATCGCGGCGATGCGCTGCGTCACCGAACGCTCCTGGTCGACGGCCAGCTTGATCGCAGCCACGTGGTCCGCGAACTCGTCCTGGGGTGCCGCTATCTCGTCGAACCGGACGTCCGATCCGGTATCGACGAGGAACCGGATCATCATCAGCCCGTGCCGGTGCTCCTCCTCCGCCTGGTCGTAGAAGAAGCGCGCGAGGCGCGGGAAGCTCGCTGAGTCGTAGTACACGGCCACCGCGGTGTACTGGTGAGCCGCAGCGAGCTCAGCGGCGATCTGTTGGTTCAAGGCGTCGACGACACGATCAGCGGGCATACCTGGCCTTTCGTCGCGGGTCAGATCGACTGTAGATCTATTTCCGCTTCTTCTTCAGGCGCTTCGGACAGCGCTTGCATCGCGGGCTCGACTTGCAGCACTTCTTCTTTGGCTTACTCGCCATGCGGCTGCGATCTTCACGCTGCGGCGAGAGGAACGGCCAGCGAGTCGAGCGCGGCCTCGACCTGGCGCTCGAGGCCCTCCCGGAGCCCGACCCTCGGCACGTGGGCGAGCTCTTCGTGAGCCTTCCTGCCGCAGGCGGCGGTGATCGCCGCCTCCGAGAACGTCCGCCGTTTGGAAAGCCGCGCGCGGCACCCGAGGATGTCCTCCACCGCGGCGAGCGCGTCACGCACCGGCGTCGACCCGGTTCCGGCGAGGTTGTAGATCTCGCTGCCCCGGCCGTGCTCGAGCGCGGCCACGAGACCGCGGACGGCGTCGTCCACGTAGGTGAATTCGCGCCGGGCGTCCGGCGGGGCGGACCAGGGCACGGGCTGACCTCGATCGACCGCGTCGATCCAGCGGGAGAAAGCCATGTCCGATCGCTGGCCCGGACCGAAGACCGTGAACAAGCGGCAGACCACGATGTCGGCACCGCGACGAGCGCACGCCAGAGCGATGCCCTCCCCGGCGAGCTTGGTGACCGCGTACGGATTCAGCGGCGAGGTGGGTGAGCTCTCCGGCGTGGGTAGCCGGCTCGCGTTCCCGTAGACGGACGAGGTCGACGCGAGCACGAGTCTGCGACCGGTCCCGAGCGCCTCCACCAGCCGGGCCGTGGCGTGGGCGTTGTGGTGCCACAGGTCGCTGAGCGAATGCATGGCGCGCACCCCAGGGAGGGCGGCGAGATGAATCACCGCGTCGCACCCCTCGAGCAGCGGATCGAGCGAGTCGACGCTCACGTCGGCCCGAAGCATCTCGACCCCCCCGGCGCTGTCCTCGCCGACAGCGCGATCGACGCAGCGGACCTCGTAGCCGCGCGCGACGAGGGCCCGGCAGAGGTGGCCGCCGATGAACCCGGCGCCGCCGGTCACGCACACTCGCCCGGGAGGAGCGGTCACTCGCCGAGCCCGACCTCGTCGAGCAGGCGGTCGGTCTCCTCGGCGGCCGGTCCGAGGTCCTCGAGCGAGACCTTCGTGGTCACGACCTCGTCGAGCGGCTTGACGCCTGGCGGCGCCTCGACGCCTGGCAGCACCGGGTACTCGTAGTTTGCGGCGGCGAAGCGCTCCTGCACGTCGTCGGTGAGCAGGTAGTCCATCAGCGCCTGCGCGGCCTCCTCGTGCTCCGACGGCGCGGTGATCCCGGCGCTCGCGACGTTGAAGACGACTCCGAAGCCGCTGGGCTGCTGGTCGGTGTAGACGGCATCGAGGTCGTCGCCCTCCTCCTTGACGAGCTCGATGTAGTAGTGGTTGACGAGCCCGACGTCGAACTCGCCGCGACCGACGGCGGCGGCGGCGTCGAAGTTACTGGCCAGCAGCTCGACGTCGTTCTCCTCGAGGCCCTCGAGGTACTGGCGGGTGAACTCGTCGCCGCGGACGAGCCGGATCGCGCTGACCCAGTCGCGGAACGAGACGTTCGAGACGATCGGCGCCACGAGCTCGCCTTCGAACTGCGGGTCGGTCAGGTCGAAGATGCTCTGTGGCGCGTCCTCGCCCGGCCGCACCGCCAGCACGCGCGCGCGCCCGGACAGGCCGGTCCATGTTAGGTCGGCGGCCCGGTAGCGCTCGGGGGTGCGCTCGATCCCGTCGTAGGGCTGGAGCAGGCCCTCGTCGTCGAGCTGGGCGAGCGCCGCGGCATCCTGGCCGATGAAGACGTCGGCCGGCGTGTTCTCCCCCTCCTCGAGCAACGTGCCGATGAGCCCGGAGGTCTCGCCATAGCGAACCTGGACGTCGAGGCCCTCCTGCTCGGCGAACTCCTCGAGGAACGGCTTGATCAGCGGCTCGGAGCGGCCCGAGTAGACGACGAGGTCGGCGTCACTGCCGCCGCACCCGGCGAACGCCGCCGCGGCCGCGGCGACGGTCGCCGCGAACGATCCGGCGAGGAGGCGGCGTCGCTTCACTCGCCGCCGGTGGTGCCTGAGCCTTCGGGCGCCGTGGAGCCGCCGGTGGTCTCCCCACCGGTCGTCTCCCCGCCGGTGGTGGTGGGCTCGGCGCTCGTCGTGGCGCCAGTCGCGGTCGTCCCGGTCGTGCCGCCACCGATGTTCTCGACCGAGCCCTCGCGGTCCTCCCCGCAGGCGCCGATCGCGAGCGCCGCCCCGGCTCCGAGCGCGGCGGTGGCGAGCGCGGCGGCGGTCCGCCCGGCGAATCGAGCGCGACCCTTCGTTTGAGCCTCGGAACTACGGACCGGTTGCTGCACGCGGACCTCCAGGTCGGGACCGAGTTAGGGCACCCTAACACGACTCCCGGCACGCGGCCGCGTCCCTACAAGGCCACCACCTGCCGCACCGCCTCGCCCGCGGCGAGCCGGTCGAAACCCTCGTTGACGTCTTCGAGCCCGATGCGATGAGTGATCAGTCGCTCGACCGGAAGCCTCCCCGCGAGGTGCAGCGCGGCCAGCCGCGGAATGTCGAGCGCCGGCACGCCCGAGCCGAGGTAGCAGCCGCGCAGCGTCCGCTCCTCGGCCACGAGGCTGAGAGCGGGCAGTGCGAGGACTCGGTCGGGGTGCGGCAGCCCCACGGCGACGGTGGTTCCTCCACGGCGCGTGGCCGCGTACGCCTCGGCCAGAACGCGCTCGCTTCCGACGGTCTCGATCGCGTGGTCGGCCCCGCCGGCGCAGACTTCACGAAGGGTCTCGACGGCGCCCTCCCCCGCGAGCACGGCGTGCGTCGCGCCGAGCTCGCGCGCCAGGTCGAGCTTGGCCTCGACGACGTCGACCGCCACGATCGTCGCGGCGCCGGCCATCCGCGCGCCGAGCAGCGCCGCGAGCCCAATTCCGCCGAGGCCGAAGATCGCGACGCGGTCCCCCATCCCGACGCCGGCGCTGTTCACCACCGCGCCGACGCCGGTCAACACCGCGCAACCGAACAGCGCCGCGACATCGAACGAAACCTCTTCCGGCACCCGCACCGCCGACCGCGACGAGACCACGATGTGGTCGGCGAACGCGGAGACGCCGAGGTGGTGGTTGACCTCCGAGCCACCGTTCTCCCGTAGGCGGCGCGCGCCGGACAGCAGCGTGCCCGCCGCGTTGGCCGCGGCGCCCGGCTCGCACAGCGCGGGCCGTCCGGCGCGGCAGGGCTCGCAGCTCCCGCAGGCCGGGACGAACGCCAGGACCACCCGGTCGCCGGCAGCGAACCCATCCACGCCGGTTCCTGCGTCGACCACCTCGCCCGCCGCCTCGTGCCCGAGCGCCATCGGCACGGGGCGTGGGCGTGAGCCGTCGATCACCGACAGGTCCGAGTGGCAGAGGCCCGCCGCGCGGACGCGCACGAGCAGCTCGCCGGGCCCGGGCGGCACGAGCTCGAGCTCCGTGACCTCGAGCGGGCGCGAGCGCGCGTACGGAGGGGGCAGTCCCGTCTCGCGCAGGACCGCCGCGCGGATCTTCAACTGACCGGCTCCGCGACCACGAGCCGCTCGAGCGCGTCGCGCAGGCGCGGGGCGATCTCCACCGGGCGCCGCGAGGCGCGGTCCACGAACACGTGCACGAACCATCCGGTCGCGGCCGGCTCGTCGGAGTCCCCGGCGAACAGCGCGATCTCGTAGCGGGCGCTCGAGCGGCCGAGCTTGCCGACGCGTAGGTGCACATCCACGGCGTTCGGGAAGGCGATCGACCCGCGGTACTCGCAGTGGGACTCGGCGCAGACGCCGATCACCTCGCCGCGCTCGATGTCGAGCCCCCCCTCCTCGATCAGCCATGCGTTGATCGCGGTGTCGAAGAACGAGTAGTACTCGACGTTGTTCACGTGCCCGTAGACGTCGTTGT
>JBPCMT010000075.1:0-2768 GCA_051001995.1 Thermoleophilaceae bacterium | reverse complement strand
TCCGCCGCGTCTCCTCCATGATCGCCTGCGACAGCGGGCTGCCCTCCGGGGCGATCGGAAGCGCGGACAGGGTCACCATGTTGGTGTCGCTGCGCAGGAAGATCTCCTCGAGGAAGACCTCCCGCGCGAAGCACGCGCGGGGATCGTCCTCGCCGCAGTTCACCTGCGGGAAGACCGCGCCGAAGAACGGCTCCGTCCCGCGCGGTCGCATCAGGTCGTACTCGAGGTGGTGGCCCTGCACGTCGAAGATGAACTCCTCGCCGGCGAGCGCCGAGCGCGCGGCGTCCGCGTCCCTGCCCGCCTCGGGCGGCACCTCGTAGCGTCCGCCCGGCACGGAGTCGCTCGCCTCGTCGGTGCAGCCCTGGAGGACGAGCAGCGTCGTCGCCGCCGCGGAGGCCGTGAACAGGAAGTCGCGGCGGGACATCCCCACGCTCCTGGCGTTCGCCTCCGCGGCCCGACGCGCTCGCCGCATCGCCTCGCGCTCGACCGCGGTGAGGGGATGCGGGACGAACTCACCGTTCGAGCAGGGGCCGAACTTGATCGGGAGGCCCGGGTCATCGGAACGGTCGGACGGCGACACGGCGGGGATACGAGCGGCGGGCGCGCACAGGTCCCGGCACCGGCTCCGCGTGGGCGCGACAATCCCCGCCACGGACTCGATCGGCCCTCGCACCCGTAAGCAGAGGTACATGACGCTCTCCGCGACCTCTGGCGCCGCGACGCCGGGCGCCGCCGCTCGCGTGATGCCCAGGCTGTCACGACACGCGCACGGTTCCCTGCAGCGGGCGAAGGCCGGCTCGGTCGCCGACTTCGACGCCCTCTTCAGCGCCCACTGGCCGCACGCTTACCGAGCCGCGTACCTGATCGCCCACGACGCGGCCGCGGCCGAGGACATCGCGCAGGAGGCGTTCATCGCGGCGATCCGCGCGCTCGACCGCTTCGACCGGCGGCGGCCGTTCGGCCCGTGGCTGCATCGAATCGTGGTGAACCGCGCGATCGACTGGACGCGCACGCGGGCGCTGCGGCGCGAGGCCGGGGGCGACGTGGAGGAGCAGCGCGAGCTGGCGGTGCCGCGGCAGGAGTCGACCCGCCCGTACTCCGACGAGCTCGTCCACGCGCTCTCGAAGCTGTCGGCCGACCACCGCGCCGTGGTCGTCCTCCGCCACCTGCTCGAGTACACGCCGGGCGAGATCGCGCGACTGCTCGACGTGCCGCGCGGCACCGTCAACTCCCGCCTGCGGCGCGGGCTCGATCAGCTCGAGGCAGAGCTAGGCGAGGAGCGCCGATGAACGACCGCCGGACCGCCGAGCTGATGCGCGAGCCCGCGCCGGGCGAGCGCGAGGCGGCCGAGCGCAGTCACGAGCTGGCGCGGGCGGCGTTCGCCGAGCGGCCGGTGACGTCGAGGCCGAGCGTCCGCCTCGTGCCGGCCGTCGTCGCGGTCGTCATCGCGCTGATCGCCGCCGTCGCGTTGACGCCGGCCGGCGGGGCGATCGCGAACCTGATCCGCGAGGGGCTCGGCGACTCGGTGGGCGAGCGTCCGGCAAAGCCGGCGCTCACGTCGCTGCCGTCGGGCGGGGAGCTCCTCGTCGTGTCCGAGCGCGGACCGTGGGTGGTGCACGCTGACGGATCGCAGCGCCTGCTCGGCGCCTACGACGACGCCTCGTGGTCGCCGAGCGGCCGCTTCGTCGTCGCGACCGACGGGCGTCAGCTCGTCGCGCTCACGCCGACCGGGGAGCCGCGCTGGTCGCTGTCGCGTCCGGCGCCGGTGAGCGGCGGTCGCTGGTCGCCGTTCCCGGGCTACCGCGTGGCCTACCTGAGTGAAGGCTCCCTGCGCGTCGTCGCCGGGAACGGGACCGGCGACGCGCTCGAGGCACGTCGCGTCGCGGCGGTCGCGCCCGCCTGGCGACCGGTCGACGCGAAGTCCGTGAGCTCCGACGGCGAGCACGTGCTCGCCTTCGCCGACCGGAGCGGCCGAGTCGGGGTCCGCGACACAGACAGCGGCCGCACGCTGTGGCGATCGGCCGCCGGCGAGAAACCCGTGCAGCTCGCCTGGTCGCCCGACGCGAATCGCCTGCTCGCCGTGGGCCGGCGCTCGGTGCGGATCTTCGACCGCGACGGGCGGCTGCTCGCCACCGTCTCGCTGCCGGCAGGACTGCCGGCCGCCGCCGTCTCGGGCGCCCGGATCGCGGACTTCGCGAGCGAGGGCCACGAGTTCGCGCTCATCCGCGGCAGCCGGACCGCGGGTCAGAGCGAGGTCGTGCTGCTCAACGCAGAGGCTCGGCCCGGCCGCCCGCGCGAGCTGTTCGCCGGGCCGGGGTCGTTCTCGGAGCTCGCATGGTCCGAAGACGGGGGCTCGCTCGTCGTCGGCTGGCCGAGCGCGGACCAGTTCGTCTTCCTGCGTCCGGAGCGGCCGCGCCGTGTGACGGCGGTCTCGAACGTCGCACGGCAGTTCGATCCGGGGGCCGGCGGTAGCGCGGCGTTTCCACGGATCTCGGACTGGTGCTGTTCGCCGTAACGCTCCCCGCCGCTCCGCGACACCTGGTCACCCAGAGTGCCCCATGTGGGCCGATTGGGTGCCCACGTCGAGCGCGATCGGGCGCGGGCGAGGCTCGGGGCGAGCGCTGTGCGAGAAGGCGGTCGGGCTACGCCTTGGTGGAGGCGCAGGCGGCGGCTTCGTCGTCGTCCGCCACGCGGAAGGACGAGCCGCAGCCGCAGGCGGCCACGACGTTGGGGTTCTTCACCTCGAACCCCGACTCCATCATGGTCTC
>JBPCMT010000074.1:0-5608 GCA_051001995.1 Thermoleophilaceae bacterium | reverse complement strand
GCCACTCTCTCGTCGGACGCTCCCGCCGAGTAGAGGAGCCGCTCGACGCCGTTGAAGCGGCGACCCGTCGCGTAGCGGTCGATCAGGAGCGAATGGCCGGCGAGGCGGCGGCGAAAGCGCCGCCGGTAGCGTCGCAGTCCCCGTTCGAGCGCCTCGTCCCCGCGAAGCGCCGCGGCGACGCTGTCGGCGAGCCACTCGCCGGACTGAAACGCCCAGCCGCAGCCCACTCCCCACAGGGGGTCGGTCGCGAGGGCGGCGTCGCCCACGAGCGCCACGCCGGCGCCGATCGGCCCGCGGCGGACGTTCGGCATCTTGATTTTCCCGATCACGGGGGAGACTCGGCGCGACTGCGCGATCGGTGGGGCGCCGGGAAGACCGGCGATGAAGGCTTCGAGCGCCCCAGCGGCGTCCCGCTTGAACTCGGGCAAGCGTTCCATCGTCGGCATGCAGCCGTACATGGTCAGATCGCCGTCGGTGGGAAAGGCCGCGGCCCACTCGGGATCCAGCAGCCAGATGGTGGCGTCCGGCGCTCCCGCGGGCGGCGGGCCCTCGAAGTACGCGGCGTAGGAGAAGCGCCCGTGCGGGCTCGACCGAGGCGGCAGCCCAGCCATCGCCGCCACGCGGGAGTCGCGGCCGTCGGCTCCCACGACCAGCGGCGCGCGGACGCGGATGCGACGACCGCACGGGTCCACCGCCTCGACCCCGCCCACCGACCCGTCGTCCGAGAGGAGCGCCTTCGCTGCGTACCCGAGCATCAGCTCGACTCGCGACTCGTCGGCGGCGAGCCTGCGCACCAGCGGGTCGAGGCGCTCGCGGCGCAGGTTGACGCTGCGCGTGAGGGCCGCGTCCGATGGCACCTCGATCACCCCCCACCGCGTCCACAGGCGCCCGTGCGAGCGAACGCCCCCGGCCGCCTCGATCGGCTCCATCAGACCGAGGCGTTCCAGCGTCGGCACCGCCGACGCCTGGATGTAATGACCGCAGACACGCTTGAACGCTTCGGCGTCTCGACTGCGCTCCACGAGCGCCACTCGCACGCCGGCGCGGGCGAGCAGCGTCGCCGTCGTGCACCCGGCGAGGCTAGCTCCGACGACCACGGCGCCGAAGTCCGAACGGTCGGCGATCATGCTGTTCGCGATGCCGTCTCTCCTCCTGATACTTCCATGCGCACGGTGCAGGCTACACTATCGCACATGAACCGTGGCCCCTGACGGCATCCGCCTGACCGGCACCTCGTACGCGGTCCTCGGGCTGATCGAGTACCTCGGGCCGTCGACCCCCTATGACCTGAAGCGATCGATCGAGAAGTCGGTCGAGAACTTCTGGCCCGTCCCGCACTCGACGTTCTACGCGGAGCCCACGCGCCTGACGGCGGCGGGCTATCTGTCCGAGCGCCGCGAGGAGGGCGGGCGGCGCCGCAAGCTGTACGCGCTGACCGATGCCGGCCGCGACGCGCTGCACCACTGGATCCGCGAGCCGAGCGCCGCGGCGCCTCAGCTCCGCGACGAGACCATGCTCCGCATCTTCCTCGGCGCGGATCCGGCGCCGCTACTCGCCGAGCGCCTGCACTGGCACCGCACCAAGCTCGCCGAGCTCGAGGGCTACCTCGACGGGGTGCGCGGCAGCGGTGGTCCCGCGGGCGTGGAGCGGTCGCTGGTCGCGGGCACCGAGTACCACCGGCGCCTGATCGGGATGCAGGAGAGCTACCTCGACGGCCGCGGCGACGGCACCGCATAGGCTCCCGCGCGTGAGCGGCGGCGCCGACAGCCTCGTGCACCGCGTCCGCCCGGCCTCCGGCGAGCCCGAGGGGGCGCTCGTGCTCCTCCACGGGCGCGGCACGAGCGAGGACGACCTCGTCCCGCTGCTCGACGCCCTCGACCCCGAGCGTCTGCTGACCGGGGTCACGCCGCGCGGGCCCATTTCGGCGCCCCCCGGCGGGGCGCACTGGTACGTGGTGCGGCGCATCGGCCACCCGGACGCGACCAGCTTCCATTCGACCTACGAGCGCGCGGTCGCGTTCGTGGACGCGCTGCCCGAGGTCCTGGGGGTCCCGCTCGAGCGCACGGTGCTCGGGGGCTTCTCGCAGGGCGCGGTCATGTCCTACGCGCTCGCGCTCGGCGCCGGACGGCCGCACCCGGCGGGAGTGCTGGCGCTGAGCGGCTTCGTGCCGGACGTGGACGGCTTCGAGCTCGACCTCGACGGCGCCGAGGGCTTTCCGGCGGCGATCGCCCACGGCGCGCTCGACCCGGTCATCGGGGTCGACTTCGGGCGCGCGGCACGCGACCGGCTGGCCGCTGCCGAGGCCGCCGTGACCTACCACGAGGCGCCGGTCGGACACGAGATCGACCCGGCCTGGATCCCCGAGCTGGCAGGCTGGCTGCACGAGACGCTGCAGGCCTCCAGGCAGCCCGGATAGCGGTGGCCGCCGCGACGACGCGCGAGCTGAGCGTAGGCGAGCACCGCCTCGTCTACGACGAGTACGGATCGGGTTCGCGAGCGCTCGTGCTGCTCCACGGGCTGCTGCTCTCGCGCCGCATGCACACGCCGCTGGCGAGCGCGCTCGCCGAGCGCGGGAATCGTGTCCTGTGCCTCGACCTCCTCGGGCACGGCGACTCGGACCGCCCGCGCGACATGTGGCGCTACTCGATGCCGGCCTTCGGCGAGCAGGTGATCGCCTTCCTCGACCACGCGGGCATCGACGAGGCCGTGGTCGGGGGAACTTCGCTGGGGGCGAACGTCGCGCTGGAAGCCGCCGTTCGCGAGCCCGCGCGCCTGAGGGGCATGATCGTCGAGATGCCGGTGCTCGACAACGCGCTGCTCGCGTGCGCGCTCGCGTTCACGCCGCTGCTCGTGGGCCTCACCTTCGGAGAGCCGCTGGCACGCTTGCTGGCGCGCGGCGCGCGGGTTCCGCCGCGTGGCCTGAGCCGGCTCGCGGACATCGTGCTCGACGCGGTGGCTCAGGACCCGAAGCCCTCCGCCGCCGTCCTCCAGGGCATCTTCTCCGGCCGCTCGGCGCCGCCGCGCGAGGAGCGGCGAAAGATTCGAGCGCGGGCGCTCGTGATCGGGCACGGGCGCGATCCCGTGCATCCGTTCTCGGACTCCGACATGCTGGTTCGCGAGCTCCCGCGCGGGCGGCTGCTCCAGGCGGAGTCGATCCTCGAGCTACGGCTCGCGCCAGAGCGCCTCACCGGCGAGATAGCGGACTTCGTCGACGAGTGCTGGCGCCCCGCGGCGGCCTCGGGCGGCCGCGCCCGCAGGCGTGCTGCGCGCTCCGGGCGGGTCTCGGCCTGATCGCCGCCGCGGGTACGGGAGCCCGTGCAGGGTCGGGTTTCTAGACTCCTTCCAATGGCGAGTCGCAAGGAGCAGAAGGAGCGCCTGAAGGCGGAGCGGCTGGAGCGCGAGCGCCAGGCGCAGTCCGCCGACCGCCGCAAGCGGCTCGTGGGCTACGGCGTCGGCGGGGTGCTGGCGATCGCGCTCGTGGTCGGCCTGGGCATTCTGGCGCTTAACGGCATCCTCGGCGGCAGCGATAGCTCGGGGTCGACGGTGAGCCAGGGCGAGTACCCCGAGGGCTCCGTGCCTGCTGTCGAGACGGCGGACCTCCAGGAGGCGGCGATGGTGGCCGGCTGCAAGCTCGAGGAGACGTCCGAGGAGGGCAGCACGCACGTCTCGACCGACACCGACGTCCAGTACGAGGGCAACCCCCCGACCTCCGGCGATCACTACGCGGTGCCCGTCGAGGACGGGGCCTACACCGAGGCACCGCAGACCGAGACGCTCGTCCACGCGCTCGAGCACGGACGGATCTTCATCCAGTTCGATCCGACGGTTCCCGATTCCGTCAAGGGCGACCTGAAGGCGCTCTTCGACGAGGACCCGTACCACATGATCATCGCGCCGAACGACACCGACATGCCCTACGAGGTTGCCGCGACCACCTGGACCCAGACGCTCGGGTGCACCAAGATGAACGACAAGGTGTTCGACGCGATCCGCGCCTTCCGGGACGAGTACCGCGACCAAGGTCCGGAGTTCGTCCCCTGATGGCGGGCGCGGCGCTCTAGCAACGAGCGATGGCCGAGGCGGCCGCCGCGGTCGGCGCCATCGGCGCCCCACTAATGGTGCTGGCGTGGTCGCGCGTGGCGCTGCTCGCCGGCCTGGTGCTCGTGGCGGCCGCGATGGCGGGCCTGGTCTCGGCGGCCGGCCAGGGCGGTGCGGTCGAGACGCTGCTCGCCTCGGGGGCGGGTATCGCGGCCGCGCTGGCCGCGCTGGCGGTGCTCGCGGCGCTGGCGGCGGCGTTTCACCGCTGGCCGCTCGCGGTCGTGCCGGCGCTGCTCGCGGTGGCGCCGATCCGGCTGCCGATAGCGTCGGACCCGGATAGCCCCGTGCTGCTCGGCCTCGCCGGCACCGGCGGGCTAGGGCGCCTCTATCCGCTCTTCGCGGTGATGGCCGCCGCCGTCCTCGCGCTCGTCTGGCGCGTCGGTCGCGGCGCGCCCGTCCCACCGCTTCCGCGCGCGCTCGCGATCCCGGCGGCCGGGTTCGTCGCGCTCGTGTCGATCTCGCTTCTGTGGTCAGACGACCAGAGCGCCGCGACGAACGACCTGCTGTTCGTGTGGCTGCCGTTCGCGGTACTGCTCGTGATCTGCGCCCGGGCGCCGTTCGGGGCGCGCAGCCCGCGCTTGCTCGCGATCACGCTCGTGGCGGTCGCGGCGGCGTTCGCCGCCATCGCCGTCTGGCAGGCGGCCACCGAGCGGCTCCTCTTCTTCACCGTCTCGCTCGAGCGGGCGAACGAGCTGTCCGAGCTGTTTCGGGTGACCTCCGCGTTCCAGGACCCCAACCACCTGGGCCGGCACCTGGTGCTCGCGATCGGCGTGGTGCTGGTGGCGGCGTGGGCCGCTCGCCTCCGGGGCCCGGCCACCGCGGCTCTGCTCGGCCTCCTCGGCGCCGGCCTCTGGTTCACGTACTCGCAGTCGAGCCTCGTGACGCTCGCGGTCGTGGCGCTCGCCGTGGCGCTTCTGGCCGCGAGCGGGCGGCCGCGACGGGTGGTGACGGCGGCCTTCGTCGCGATGGCGGCCGCGGGGATCGTGGGACTCGCAGCGCTGCTCGCGGGCGGGTCGGCGGCGGCGGTGACGAGCGACCGCTCGACGCTGGTGACCGACACGGCCGCGGTGGCCGCCGGACACCCGATCGTGGGCGTCGGCGTGTCCGCGCAGCCGCTCGTGACGCGCGAGGAGCGGGCGCCGGACGTCGCGAAGCTCCAGAACGTCTCTCACACGACGCCGCTGACGGTCGCGGCCGAGCTCGGCCTCGTCGGCCTCGGCGCGTTCTTCGCGTTGATCGCCGGCACCTGCCTCGTGCTCCGGGAGCTGGGTCGACGCAACCGGGCGCTAGCGACCGGGCTCGGGGCGGTGCTGCTCGCCCTGCTCGTCCACTCGCTCTTCTACGCCGGGCTGTTCGAGAACCCGATCACCTGGGGCGCCCTCGGGGTCGCCGCGGCGGCCATCGTCGAGGGCCGCGGGACGCGCGGGCGATCGCCAATGCCGCCGGGAGGCGCTGCGATCATGAGCGCCGCCAGGCGATGAGCCAAGACCACGAGAGCAGTCCGAGCGAG
>JBPCMT010000073.1:0-10844 GCA_051001995.1 Thermoleophilaceae bacterium | reverse complement strand
TCCGCACCGGCGACACCCCGCAGCGCGTCCGCCAGGCGATGGTCCGAAAACCGCCCGACGTCCTCATCACCACGCCGGAGTCGCTGTACCTGATCCTGACCTCCCGCGCGCGCGAGATGCTGACCGGCGCCGAGTGGGTGATCGTCGATGAGATCCACGCGGTCGCGCAGACCAAGCGCGGCGCGCACCTGGCGCTGACGCTCGAGCGCCTCGATCACCTCGCCGAGCGGCGCCTCCAGCGCATCGGCCTGTCCGCCACCCAGCGGCCGCTGGAAGAGGTGGGGCGCTTCCTGGTCGGCGCCGGGCGCGACTGCACGATCGTGGACGCCGGAATCCGCAAGCCGCTCGACCTGCGCATCCACGTCCCGGTCGAGGATATGCGCGAGCCCGACGCTCACGACGTCACCGACCCGGCGCTGGGCGGCATGGGCACGGCCGCCGGGGGCGGCGACCTGGTCGGGACCGGCTTGGGCGGGTCGGACTCCGAAGGCGGCGGCGCCGCCACGCGGCGCTCGATTTGGCCGGCGATCTACCCCGAGCTCCTCGAGCTCGTGCGCGCGCATCACTCGACGATCATCTTCGTGAACAACCGCCGCGGCGCCGAGCGCCTGGCGGTGCGCCTGAACGACCTGGCCGCCGACGACGGCCGCGGCGGCGCGAACGGCGACGGCGGCCTCCCCGAGGGCCCCGCCGGCGACGCCCCGCCGCCGATCATCGCCCGCGCACACCACGGCTCGCTCGCGCGCGAGGAGCGCGAGGTCGTGGAGGAGCTCCTGAAGTCGGGGCAGCTCCCGTGCCTGGTGGCGACCTCGTCGCTCGAGCTCGGGATCGACATGGGCGCCGTGGACCTCGTGCTGCAAGTCGAGTCGCCAAAGTCGGTCACGCGCGGGCTCCAGCGCATCGGGCGCGCCGGGCACGGCGTGGGCGAGGTCTCGAAGGGCCGCATCTTTCCGAAGTTCCGCGCCGACCTGCTCGAGTGCGCGGTGGTCGCGCGGCGCATGCGCGAGGGGGAGATCGAGCACACGGTCGTGCCGCAGAACCCGCTCGACGTGCTGGCGCAGCAGATCGTCGCGCTGGTCGCGACCGGCGACGACTGGAGCGTCCCCGACCTGCACGACCTGGTCCGCCGCGCCTACCCCTTCGCGGAGCTCTCGCGCGAGCTTCTCGACAGCGTGCTCGACATGCTCGACGGGCTCTACCCGTCCGAGGAGTTCGCCGAGCTGCGCCCGCGGATCGTCTGGGACCGAGTGGAGGACACGATCCGCGCCCGTCGCGGGGCGCTCCAGCTCGCCGTGACAAACGCCGGCACGATCCCCGACCGCGGGCTCTACGGCGTGCACCTGCCCGACGGCCGTCGCGTCGGCGAGCTCGACGAGGAGATGGTCTACGAGGCGCGACCGGGGCAGACGTTCATGCTCGGCGCCTCGACCTGGCGGATCGAGGAGATCACCCGCGACCGCGTGATCGTGAGCCCGGCCCCCGGGGCGCCCGGGGCGGTGCCGTTCTGGCGCGGCGACGGCGTCGGGCGACCGCTGGAGCTCGGCCGCGCGATCGGCGAGTTCTCGCGGCAGGCGGTGGACGCCGAGCCAGCGGAGATCGCCGTCTCGCACGACCTCGACGAGCGCGCCGCGCGCAACCTCGTGGCATACCTGCGCGAGCAGCGCGAGGCGACGCGTGTCGTCCCCTCCGACCGCACGATCGTGATCGAGCGCTTCCGCGACGAGATCGGCGACTGGCGGCTGTGCGTCCTCTCGCCCTACGGGGGCCGCGTGCACGCCGCCTGGGCACTGGCGCTCTCGGCGCGCATCCGCGACCGCTTCGGTCTCGAGTCCGACGCGATCTGGTCCGACGACGGCATCATCGTCCACCTCCCCGACGCCGATGAGCCGCCGGGCGCCGAGCTCGTCATGGTCGAGCCCGACGAGCTCGAGGAGCTCGTCGTCGGCGAGCTCGGCTCCTCGGCACTGTTCGGCGCGCGCTTTCGCGAGAACGCCGCGCGCGCGCTGCTGATCCCGCGCGCGTATCCGGGCCGGCGCACGCCGCTGTGGCAGCAGCGCCTGAAAGCGCAGTCGCTGCTCGAGGTGGCGAAGCGCTACGGCCAGTTCCCGATCGTGCTCGAGACCTACCGCGAGTGCCTGCGCGACGTCCTCGACCTCCCCGGACTCGAGTGGCTGCTGCGCTCGCTTCACCGCCGCGAGCTGTCGCTCGTCGAGGCGGAGACCCAGCGCGCGTCGCCGTTCGCCTCCTCGCTGTTGTTCGACTACGTGGCGACCTACATGTACGAGGGCGACACGCCGAACGCCGAGCGGCGCGCGGCGGCGTTATCGCTCGACCGCGACCTGCTGCGCGAGCTGCTGGGACAGGAGGAGCTGCGCGAGCTGATCGACCCGGCCGCGCTGGCCGAGATCGAGGCTGATCTTCAGCGCACCAGCGAGCGGACGAACGCGGCCAACACGGATGCCCTGCACGACGTGCTACGCGCCGTCGGCGACCTGACGGCTGCCGAGGCGCAGGCGCGCTCGGTCGAGGCGGTGTCCGCGGCGCGGATGCTGGTCGCGCTCGAGGGCGAGCGCCGGGCCGCGCGCATGCGGATCGGCGGCGAGGAGCGCTGGATCGCCGCCGAGGACGCCGGCCTGTACCGCGACGCGCTGGGGTCGGTGCCGCCGGGCGGCCTGCCGGCGGTCTTCCTCGAGCGCGTCGAGGACCCGCTGGCTCGCCTGATGCGCCGCTACGCGCGCACCCACGGTCCGTTTACGACCTCCGAGCCGGCCGACCGCTACGGGATCGACCCCGGCCCGGCGCTGCGCGAGCTCGAACGCGGTGGCGACCTCGTGCGCGGAGAGCTGCGCCCCGAGGGGACCGAGCGCGAGTGGTGCGGCCCCGAGGTGCTGCGCCGGCTGCGCCGCGCTTCGCTCGCGTCGCTTCGCCGGGAGGTCGAGCCCGCCGAGCAACGCGCGCTGGCGCGCTTTCTGCCCACCTGGCAGGGCGTGGACGTCGCCCCGTCAGGCGGCGCCGGAGTGGACCGTCTGCGCGAGGTCCTCGTCCCGCTTCAGGGAATCGCGCTGGCGCCGGACGTGTGGGAGCGCGACGTGCTGCCCCGGCGCGTGGGCGCCTACTCGCCGTCGTGGATGGACGCGCTCTGCGCGTCGGGCGAGGTCGTCTGGATCGGGGCCGGCGCGCTCGGCCGCTCGTCTGGCCGGGTCGCGATCTACTTCCGCGAGGACGCCCGCTGGCTCGGCCCCCCTCCGGTCAAGGCGGAGCGCCCATCGCTGGCGCTTCACGAGGCGATCCGAGCGCGGCTGGAGCGCGGCGCCTCGTTCTGGTCGGACCTGCTGGCCGACGTCGCCGAGGTGGACGGCGCCACGGTCGAGCCCGCCGAGCTCCAGGAGGCGCTGTGGGATCTCGTCTGGGCGGGCGAGGTGCTAAACGACGCGTTCGCGCCGCTGCGGGCACCGCGACTGTCGCTGGCGCGCGCGGAACGCGACCGCGGCCGGCGCTTCGCACGCCGCCGGCGCCCGGCGGCGCCCCAGATCCAGGGCCGCTGGTCGCTGGTCGCCACGCTACTGCGCGACCCGCCGGCCCACGGCCCGCGGATGCGCGCGATCTCCGAGCTGCTGCTCGAGCGCTACGGCATCGTCACGCGCGAGACGGCCCTGGCCGAGGGCATCCCGGGCGGCTTCGCGGGGCTCTACGGCGAGCTCTCGAACCTGGAGACGCTCGGCACCGCACGGCGCGGCTACTTCGTCGAGGGGCTCGGCGGGGCGCAGTTCGCCCTGCCGGCGGCGATCGAGCGGCTGCGCGGTCTGCGCTCGGACGAGCCGGCGGGTCCACTCGTCCTGGCGGCGACCGACCCGGCGAACCCGTTCGGCGCCGCGCTGCCGTGGCCGCGGCGCGACGAGGAGGAGTCGGGCTCGGACGGGAACGGCTCGACGCCGCGCGGCGGGCATCGGCCGCGGCGGGTGGCCGGGGCCTACGTCGTCACGCTCGACGCGGAGCCGGTGCTCTACGTCGAGCGCGGCGGCCGCGGCCTGCTTCCGCTGAAGCCCGCGCTCGACGCGGCGGGTGCCCCCGAGCAGTGGCTGTCCGAGGCGCTCACGGCGCTTGCGGATGACGTGCGGCGCGGTCGAATCGGGCGGCTCTCGCTCGAGCGCTTCGACGGCGAGCCCGTGGTGGGCTCGGCCCTCGAGGGGCTGCTCGTCGGGCTGGGCTTCCGCGCCGGTCCGCGGCGACTGACGCTGAGCGCCTGATGCTTCGGGTCTGACCGGCTCGCGTCTCACGCCCGGCGCTTACGGGTTGCGCCGAGCGCTGACTACCACGAGCTCCTCCTCGCGCACGCCCGGCGCCAGCAACCCGCGCGCCTCGAGCATCGGCACGCGCGCGGCGACCAGCGGCCCGAGCGGCCCCCGTCGTCGCGTCACGACCTCCGGGCTGAGCCCCGCCTCCCCCAAGCGCATAAGCGTCGGGTCGACCCCCGCCAGCGACGACTGCACCAGCAGCAGCTCGCCGCCCGGCCGCAGGTGGGTCGGCGCCTCGGAACAGAGCCGATCCAGGAGCGCGCGCCCGTCGCGACCCCCCTCCCACGCCCGCCCCGCGCCACGCGCGGACAGCCCGTCGTCGGCGCCGGGCAGGTACGGCGGATTCGCCAGGATCGCGTCGAATCGATCGGACGCGATCGGTGCAAAGAGGTCGCCGCGAAGAGCCCGCACGTCGACGCCGTTCAACCGCGCGTTCATCCGCGCGCACACCACCGCGCGGCGTGACAGGTCGATCGCCGTCACCGGGCCGGCGCCGGCCCGCGTCGCCGCCACCGCGAGCACGCCACTACCTGTGAAGACGTCGAGCGCGGCGCCGCCCGGAACCAAGCGCGAGGGCAAGAGGCCGGCGAGCAGCCAAGCATCGCTTCGGGGGCGGAAGACGCCCGGCACGGTGAGAAGCCGCATGACGACCCCATATCCTGAGCGCGCGGCGCGCAAACCGATGACCTCGCAGCCACCAACCGCCGACGAGCTGCGCGCCGCCTTCGACGCGCCCACGCCGTTCACCGTGGGGGTCGAGGAGGAGCTGATGCTCCTCCACCCCGAGACGTACGACCTCGTGCCCCGCGCCACCGAGGCGCTCGCGGCGGTCGAGGGCGACAGGCGCTTCAAGCTCGAGCTCCCCGCCGCGCAGCTCGAGATCACCCTCGCCCCGAGCACGACCGCCGCCGACGCCGCTCGCGACCTGCTCGAAGCCCGTCGCGCGCTGGCGGACGCCACCGCGACGTTCGCCCGGCTCGGCGCCGCCGGCGTCCACCCGTTCGCGGCGCCGGAGGGCGGGCTCAACAGCGGTGGCCGCTACGACCGCGCGCTGCGCGAGTACGGCGTGATCGCCCGGCGCCAGCTCGTCTTCGCGCTCCAGGTACACGTCGCGGTGGGCGGCGCCGCGCGCACGCTCCAGGTCTACAACGCGCTGCGCTCCTACCTCCCCGAGCTCGCGGCGCTGGCTGCCAATGCCCCCTTCTACGCCGGGCGCGATACCGGCCTCGCCTCGGTGCGGCCGAAGGTCGCGGAGCTGCTGCCACGCCAGGGCATCCCGCCGGCGCTCGAGAGCTGGGAGGCGTATGCGGAGGTGCTTCGGTGGGGCGAGGTCTCCGGCGCCTTCCCGACGGCGCGGTTCTGGTGGTGGGAGCTGCGGCCCCACCCGTACTTCGGGACGCTCGAGCTGCGCGTCCCCGACGCCCAGTCGACGGTCGCCGACGCGGCCGCGGTCATCGCCGTCGCGCAGGCACTGGTCGCATGGCTCGTGGCTCGCCACGACGCCGGCGAGCCGCTCCCCACGGCACCCAGCTGGACAATCGCGGAGAACCGCTGGTGGGCTGCCCGCGACGGCCTCGACGGCGAGCTGGCCGACCTCGCCACCGGCGAGCGGACGCCCAGTCGAGCCCGCGTGCACGCGCTGCTCGACGCGCTTGCCCCGACCGCCGAGGAGCTCGGAAGCGGCGACGAGCTGGCCGCAGCCCGCCGGCTGGCCGAGCACAGCGGGGCGCAGCGCCAGCGGGATGTGGCCGACCGGGCCGGGGTGCCCGCGGTCGGGCCCTGGCTCGCCGAGCGCTACCTCGCGGACGCGCCGGCGTGAGCCGCTTCGCGCGGCCCGCGCCAGGTAACGTTTCGCCGGTGGCGCAGCTGCCCGCCGCCCGAGGCGAGCTCAGCCGGCTCCTGCTGTCGGAGCTTCGACGCGAACCGCACGCGCTGCCGGCGGCGCCCGCCCCGGCGACGGACGACCCGCTGGGCGACGAGGATCTCCAGCTGGCCCTCTACCTCTGCTACGAGCTGCACTACCGCGGGCTGCCGGGGGTCGACGAGCGCTGGGAGTGGGATCCGTCGCTGCTGGGCCTGCGCCGGGAGATGGAGCGTGTCTTCGAGGACGCGGTGCGCGAAGTCGCCGGACCGGACGCGCAGGCAGATGTCGCCCCCGAGGAGATGGACCTGGCGCTACGCGCCGTAATCGACGCCGACGATGCGCCGTCGCTCTCCATTTACCTCGAGCGCCTCGGCAGGCTCGACCAGCTGCTCGAGTTCATGGTTCACCGCTCCGCCTACCACCTCAAGGAGGCCGACCCGCACTCGTTCGCGATCCCGCGCCTGAGCGGCCGCCCCAAGGCCGCGCTCGTGGAGATCCAGGCCGACGAGTACGGCGGCGGGCGGGTCGAGCGCATCCACGCCCGGCTGTTCGCGCAGACGATGGAGGCGCTGGGGCTCGACTCGCGCTACGGCGCGTACCTCGACCGCATCCCGGCGATCACGCTGGCCACGGTGAACCTGATGTCGCTGCTCGGCCTTCACCGCCGCTGGCGCGGAGCGATCGTGGGCCACCTCGCCTTTTTCGAGATGACCTCGCCGATCCCCAACCGCCGCTACGGCGGCGCGCTGCGGCGGCTCGGCTTCGACGAGCGCGCGACGGCGTTCTTCGACGAGCACGTCGAGGCCGACGCCGTGCACGAGAACATCGCCTCGGTCGACCTCGCCGGCGGGCTGGTTGCGCAGGAGCCGCGGCTCGCCCGCGACGTCCTGTGGGGGGCCCGGGCGCTGCGCGAGGTCGACGGGCGCTCGGCGAGCGAGGTGCTCGCGGCGTGGGAGGCGGGCTCGAGTTCGCTGCGCGAGCCGCTCGCCGCGCCCGCCGCGGCCTGAGAGCCTTTCAATCTGCGGCGGGCGCCTCGCCCTTCCCGCGCTCGACCTCCAGGCTGCTCGGCGCGCGGAAGCGGGTCAGCTTGTGGGTACCGTCGCAGAACGGGCGGATGCGCGACTTGCCGCAGCGGCACAGCGCGACCGTCTCCCGCTCGACGACGATCTCGCCGCCGTCCTGGTCGCGCAGGCGAAACGGGCCGCGCACGAGCAGGGGGCCGTCGCGGTACGGGGTGATCACGACCTCGGGCATCGCGTCGGGAGACGAGCGGGCGGCGCGAGCGCTCATGCCGCCCGCCGCTGCGCCCACCGCCGCCACCGCCCCGGCAGGGCGTCCGCCTCGAGCAGCTCGCCGGCGCGCGAGTGGTCGTGCAGGCAGACGCGCGACATCAGCGCCATGTCCACGTTGTGAGGCGGGCGCCAGACGAGCGCGACGCCATCGCCCGCGGCCAGCTCGCCCTCGCAAACGACCCTCAGGTAGGCGCCGGGGCGACCGGCGGCACCGAAGCGCTTGACGAAGCCGGGGTCGTCCATCCGCAGGCCGAGCTTCCAGCAGGGGGTCCGCGCGGATGACACCTCGAGCACGGTCGTGCCGATCGTCCAGCGCTCGCCGATACGCGCACCGCTGACGTCGACCCCGCGCAGCGTCAGGTTCTCGCCGAAGGTTCCCGGCGCCAGGGCGCGGTCCAGCTCCTTCTCCCACCACGCGTAGTCCTCGCGCGCGTACGCGTAGACGGCCTGGTCGGGCCCGCCGTGGCCGGCGCGGTCGCCCTGCTCGTCGCCGTCGAGGCTGGTGGCGCTCGCCGCGACCCGTCCCTCGACGGGCGCCTTCCAGATCCCGGTCGGCACCGCGCGCCCGCGGTGCTGCACCTTCCGGGCGCACCCGACGTTCACTGACAGCACCGTGCCCGCCATGGGCGCAGACGTTAGTCGCGTTCGGACAGCACCTAAGCTCACCTCGATGACCGAGCAGGCCCCCGTCCGGCTGACGAGCTACTGCCAGGCGGCGGGCTGCGCCGCCAAGTTCGCGCCGGCGGACCTCGAGCGCGCGCTCGCCGGCCTCTCCCCCGAGGACGGCGCCGGCTTTGCGAGCAGCATGGAGAGCCGCGACGACGCCGGCTGGATCGAGCTGGGCGAGCTGATCCTCCTCCAGTCGGTCGACTTCTTCACGCCCGTCGTCGACGACCCCCACCGCTTCGGCCAGATCGCGGCGGCGAACGCGCTGTCGGACATCTATGCGATGGGCGGCGAGCCGCTGACCGCGATGAACCTGGTCTGCTTCCCGCGCGAGCTCGACCTGGAGATTCTTCGCGCGATCCTCGCGGGCGGCGGGTCGAAGATCGCCGAATCCGGCGCGCGGTTGTGCGGCGGCCACTCGGTGCGCGACTCGGAGCCGAAGTACGGCGTCTCGGTCTCGGGGCGCGTGGACCGGGGGCGGCTCGTGCGCAACCGCGGCGCGCACGCCGGCGACGCGCTCGTCCTGACCAAGCCGCTCGGGGTCGGCATCATCACGACCGCGCTCAAGCGCGAGCTCGTCTCCGAGGGCGAGGTCGAGGACGCGCTCGACGCGATGACCCGCCTGAACCGGGGCGCCCGCGACGCGATGCAGGAGGTCGGCGTCTCCGCCGCCACCGACGTGACCGGCTACGGGCTGCTCGGCCACCTGTCGGAGATGCTCGGTCCCGACGGCCTCGGCGCGACGCTCCGCCGCAAGGCGGTGCCGGTATGGGAGCGCGCCGCCGCGCTCGGCGCCGACGGCTGCTACCCGGGCGGGCTGGAGACCAACCGCTCGTACCTCGAGGAGCGCGTCAGTGCGGACCGCGTCTCCGACGCTGACCTGCTCCCGCTGTATGACCCGCAGACGAGCGGCGGCCTGCTGATCGCGGTCGACCCGGCGCGCGTGGAGTCGCTGACCTCGGCCCTGGCGGCGCGTGGCGAGGGCGCCGCCGTCGTGGGCGACGTCACCGCCGCCGGCATGCTGCGCGTGACCGCGTAGACCGAGGCGGCCGGTGCCGGAGGGCGACACGATCCACCACGCCGCGCGCCGCGTGGGCGCGGCGCTGGTGGGGCGACCGATCCTCGCGATCGAGACGCCGCAGCCGCGCCACCGCCACGATCGCTGGCCCGAGCGCCTCGCCGGGCGGGCGGTGCGATCGGTGGACGCCCACGGCAAGCACCTGTTTCTGCGCTTCGACGGCGACCTCACGCTTCACTCGCACCTGCGGATGGGCGGCAAGTGGGGCGTCTACGGTCGCGGGCAGCGCTGGCGGCGCTCGGCGCGGCGCGCCTGGCTCGTGATCCGGACCGAGGAAAGCGAGGTCGTTCAGTTCGACGGCCCGGTCCTCGAGCTGATGACCGAGGCACGGACGCGATTCGACCAGCGGCTCGCGGCGCTCGGGCCGGACCTCCTGCGCGACGACTTCGACGAGGACGCCTTCGTCCGGCGGCTCCGCCAGGACGACCCGACGCGGGGGATCGGCGACGCGCTGCTCGACCAGCGCAACCTCGCCGGGATCGGGAACATCTGGAAGTCGGAGTCGTGCCACCTCGCCGGGATGAGCCCCTGGCGAGCCGTCCGCGACGTCGGCGGCGACGAGGCCCGCGTGCTGGGGCTCGCCGCCCGACCGCTGATGCGTCGCTCCGCCGAGCGCGGCGGGCGGATCGTGACGTTCGAGCCCGAGCGGCCGGCGACGCGCGCCGAGAGCCGGACGCTCGTCTACGACCGTGCGGGGCTACCCTGCCGGCGCTGCGCGACGCTGGTCCGCGCCCGCGGGCAGGGCGACAACAACCGCACCACCTACTGGTGCCCCGAGTGCCAGCGATGAGCCGCCCGACCGACCTTCCGCCGGTCAAGCGCGTCGGCCACAAGGGCGCCGACACCGTCGCGCCCGGGAACACTGTCGCGAGCTTCGAGGCCGCACTCGCCGCCGGCGTGGACATGATCGAGTTCGATGTCCTGCGTTTGCGCGACGGGCGCCTGGTCCTGGCCCACGATGGGCGCGACGCCGAGCGGCGCGACCCGATCACGCTCGAGGAGGGGCTCGACCACTTCGCGGGCGAGGCCTACGACGGCGTCGAGCTCGACGTGGACCTCAAGCGGCCGGGCTACGAGCGCGAGGTCGTCGAGGGGCTCGCCGCGCGAGGGCTCGTCGAGCGCTCGCTGATCTCGTCCACCTACCTCGAGAGCCTCGAGAGTGTCGGCGCGCTTGGAGCCGGGGTCCGCCGCGGCTGGTCGGTCCCCCGCGCGCGGCGCGACTACACGCGGACGGTCCTCGCTCCCGGCGCCTACGCGGTGGCGCGCGCCTGGCGAGCGCTCCTCCCCCGCCGAGCGGGGGCGGCGCTCGACGCCGGCCGCTGCGAGGCGCTGATGGTCCACTGGCTGCTCGTGAGCCGGGGGCTCGTGCGCGCCGTGCAGGACGCCGGCGGGCAGCTGTTCGCCTGGACCGTGGACGACCCGGAGCGGATCGCGCGCCTCGACGCACTGGGGCTCGACGGCGTGATCACGAACGACCCGCGGCTGTTCGGGCCGATCCCCGGACCGGCCGAGGCCGGCTAGCGCGACGCCTCTCGATTGCGTGTGATGAAGGCGCCGTTCGGTCGTAGTGGTGGTGTGAGCGACGCGATCGCCCAGCCGGCGCCGCCGCTGTCCGCGGGGACCGCGACCGACTCGTTCGAGTCCCTCTA
>JBPCMT010000072.1:0-20903 GCA_051001995.1 Thermoleophilaceae bacterium | reverse complement strand
GGATCAGGTACAGCGACTCCGGCGTGGTGATGAGGACGTCGGGCGGTTTTCGGACCATCGCCTGGCGGACGCGCTGCGGGGTGTCGCCGGTGCGGATCGCAACCTCGATGTCCCCGCCGATGCCCCTGAGCGGGGCGCGCAGGTTGCGCTCGATGTCGTAGGAGAGCGCCTTGAGCGGGGACACGTAGACGAGCCGCGTCCTCCGAGCGGCGCCCTCGGGCGTCGGCTCCGCGACAAGGCGGTCGAGCGCCCACAGGAAGGCGGCGAGCGTCTTTCCCGATCCGGTCGGCGCCGAGAGCAGAACGTCGTCGCCGGCGGCGATCGCGGGCCAGGCCTTGGTCTGCGCGGGAGTGGGCTCCGCGAACGCGCGCGCGAACCACTCACGGACGGCTGGGGTAAACGATGCGAGCGACTCCGAATTCACGCGACCCTCGAGCGTATCGCGCATGCAGGCGCCGCCCGCACCGGCACTAGACTGCCGCGCGAACGCCAAGGAGGGAACCGGGATGAGAGCTTTGAACGGACGGCTCGCCGCCGTCGCCGCCGCGGCTGCGCTCGTGGGTTTCGCCGGATGCGGCGACGAGGTCGATCAGGCTCAGGACCAGATCGACGACGCCCAGAACCAGGTGGAGGACGCCCAGGACGCTGTGGAGGACCCGGCGGGCGAGGCCCAGGAACAGCTCGAGCAGGAGGCACAGGAGCAGCTCCAGGGTGAGGGCGGGGAATAGGCGGCGCCCAGCCGCCTCACCGCGAGTCGGGAAGCCCTGCCAGCTCGCCGGCTCGGCCGAGCACTTCGTCCATCATCGGCGGCGTCAGCCGGCCGGTGAACGTGTTCTGCTGGCTCGGGTGAAAGCACCCCAGTAGCCGGCGCCCGTCCGCGGCGGGTGCCTCGGCGCCGTGTCCGAAGCGCGGGCGCGGGCGAAGCCCCACCAGGCGTGCGGCGGCGTCCCACGCGAAGCCGCCGAGGCACAGGACGACCCGCACCGAGGACATGGCCGCGAGCTCCTCGCCGGCGTAGGGGAGGCAGTTGTCGCGCTCCGAGGTGAGCGGCCGGTTGGCGGGAGGGGCGCAGCGGACCGCGGCCGCGATGAAGGCGTCGCGCAGCTCCAGGCCGTCGCCGCGACGTTCGGAGTTCGGCTGGCTCGCGAAGCCGGCGCGGTGCAGGGCGGCAAACAGGAAGTCGCCCGAGCGGTCGCCGGTGAAGATTCGCCCGGTGCGATTCCCTCCGTGCGCCGCGGGCGCCAGCCCGAGGACGTAAACGCGCGCCCGCGGGTCGCCGAAGCCGGGCAGCGGGCGGCCCCAGTACTGCTCGCCGGCGTAGGCGGCGCGCTTCTCGCTGGCCACGCGCTCGCGCCACTCGACGAGTCGCGGGCAGCGGCGGCAGCGCACGACTCGGGACTCGATCCCGGCGAGCGCGGCGACCGCCTCCGCGGGCTCGCCCTCGCGGCCGCCGCCGGTCAGGCCTTCAGCTTGCGCCCGCTCGTGAAGAGCCACTGCGCCCACAGGTACGCGGGGATGGCCAGCGCCGCCGTCACGCCGAGGCACAGCGCCACGTTCGCGTCGCTCGTGCCGAGGAAGCCGTAGCGGACCGCGTTGACGAGGTAGAAGAGCGGGTTGACGTGGGAGAGCTGCTCCCAGGGAGCGGCGAGGCTCTCGACCGAGTAGAAGACCCCGCCCACGAACGCGAGCGGCAGGATCAGGATGTTCGACACGAAGGTGTGGTGGTCGAACGTCTCCGCGAAGATTCCAACCACGGTCCCCAGCGCGCTGAACAGGATCAGGCCGAGGAGCACGGCGACGAGCGCGATCAGCGGGTGCTCGACCGGGACGCCCGTCAGCGGGATCGCGAGCGCCAGGAGCAGCGCGCCGATCGCGAGCGCCCGAACGACGCCGCCGAGGTTGAAGCCGAGGTTCATCTGCCACGGCCGCATCGGGGCGGAGAGCACGTCGTGCACGTAGCGGTCGCTCCGCGCCTGGAAGATCGACGAGGAGTTGTTGTTGTACGCGGCCTGGACCATGGCCATCGTGACCAGGCCGGGCACGATGAACTCGCGGTAGTCGAAGCCGTCGATCTGCTGGATCCGCTCGCCGAGCGAGAGCCCGAAGACGACGATGAAGAGAATCGAGGAGATGACCGGCGCGAACACGGTCTGGGTCCACGTCTTCCAGATCCGCAGCATCTCGCGCTGCGCGAGCGAGGCGAGGCCGCGGCTTCCGGTGGGGGCATCGCGCATGCCCCGAGGCTAGACGGCCGGGCCTGGCGCTAGGAGGTCCTGCCGGCCCGCATCGTCTCGCGGTCGGCCACCAGCACGGCGAGCAGCTCGCCGACCCAGTGGTCGCTCACGATCGGATGACGCATCGGGACCTCGGGGTTGACCGTGTAGGCGTTGCGCGTACCCTCGCGACGCTTCTCGAGGTAGCCCTCCTCGACGAGGTCGGAGACGATCCGGTGGGCGGCGCGCTCGGTGATCCCGATGCAGTCGCCGATCTGGCGAAGCGTCATGCCGGGGTCGCGCGCGACGCAGAGGAGGGCGTGGCCGTGGTTGGTCAGGAGGTTCCACTCGGCCATGCGCGCGGATGTTAGGGGAGCGCGGTTCGCCTGCTGCGGCGCGCCCGCCCCGCCGCCCCTTGCGCCGGGGCGCGGTCGGCTAGGCGGCCGGGGCGCCCATCGCCTTGACGTAGACGTCGGCCAGCGACCCGGCCCCGTAGTGCTCGCGCAGCCCGTCCGCGGTGTCGCGGGCGATCAGGTGCCCGTCGCGGATCAGCGCGATCTCCTCGCAGAGGTGCTCGGCCTCCTCGAGGTAGTGCGTCGTGAGCAGGATCGTCGTGCCCTCGCCGTGGAGGCGGCGGATGTAGCGCCAGAGCTCCTGGCGCAGCTCGAAGTCGACTCCGGCGGTGGGCTCGTCGAGGATCACGAGCCGCGGGCGGTGCATCAGCGCCCGCGCGAGCAGCAGCCGGCGCCGCATCCCGCCCGACAGCTTCGGGGTGCGCACGCGCGCCTTCTGCGCGAGGTCGAAGGTGGCGATCATCTCGCCGGCGCGCTCGCGCGCCTCGTCGCGCGCCATGCCGAAGTAGCCGCCGTGGTAGACGAGCGTCTCCTCTACCGTAAGGAAGCGGTCGAGGTTGATGTCCTGCTCGGCGAGGCCGACCCAGCCCCGCGCCCGGAGCGAGTCGGCCGGCTCGCCGAAGACCGCGATCTCGCCGCCGGTGATCCGGATCAGGTTGCAGGTCGCGCTGATCAGCGTGGTCTTGCCGGCGCCGTTCGGACCCAGCAGCCCGAAGAACGCGCCGTCCGGCACGGTCAGGTCAAAGTCTTCGAGCGCGATCGTCCCGTCGTCGTAGCGCTTCTCGAGGCTCCGGACCTCGAGCGCGGCTGCGGCATGGTCGCCGGGGGTGTGCGCGCTGGAGGTGGCGGGCCGAACGGTCACTTACCCAAGGTTAGACGGCCCCCTACGCCAGCTCGCGCCCGTACTGGCGCTCGTAGTAGGCGCGGTAGTCGCCGCTTCGGATCGGCGCCCACCACCACTCGTTGGCGCGGTACCAGGCGACGGTCTCTGCCAATCCGCGCTCAAAGCGCGTCCGCGGCTCCCAACCGAGCGCGCGCACCCTGTCGGCCGACAGCGAGTAGCGACGGTCGTGCCCCGGTCGGTCGCGCACGTGCTCGATCAGCGACTCGTCACGCCCGGCCTCCGCCAGGACTCGCAGGACGACCGCCAGGTTCTCCACCTCGTCGGGCCCGCCGACGTTGTAGGCCTCGCCCGCGCGGCCCGCCTCGAGCACCGTGTCGATCGCGCGCGCGAAGTCCTCGACGTGCAGCCAGTTGCGCACCTGGCGCCCGTCCCCGTAGACAGGCAGCCGATCGCCCGCGAGCGCGTTCAGGATGCACAGCGGGATCAGCTTCTCGGGGTGCTGGCGAGGGCCGTAGTTGTTCGAGCCGCGGCAGACCAGGGCGTCGAGGCCGTGAGTGCGGACGTGGGCCGTGGTCAGCAGGTCGCCCGCCGCCTTGGTCGCGCTGTAGGGCGACGAGGGGTCGAGCGCCGAGGCCTCGGTGAAGGTCCCCTCCGCGATCGAGCCGTAGACCTCGTCGGTCGACACCTGGAGGAACCGGCCCACGCCGAGCTCGCGCACTGCGTCGAGCAGGACGGCGGTTCCCATGACGTGCGTCCGCACGAACGCGGCCTGGTCGGTGATCGAGCGATCGACGTGCGTCTCGGCCGCGAAGTTCACCACCGCGTCGCAGCCGGTCATCGCGTCGCGGACCACGGCACGGTCCTCGATCGCCCCTTCCACGAAGCGGACGCGACCGGCCACGTCGGAGAGGTTCTCGCGCCGGCCCGCGTAGGTCAGCTTGTCGAGCACGGTCAGCTCGTCGCCCGGCCGCTCGGCGAGCGCGACGCGCACGTACGCCGAGCCGATGAAGCCGGCGCCCCCGCAGACGAGCAGCCTCACGCCGCCCTCGCGCGCTCGTCGAGGTACGCGGCTAGGCCGAGCTCCCAGTCGGGCAGCAGGATCGCCTCAGGGCGCTCGGTGGCGAGCGCCGAGTAGGGCGGGCGGGGGGCCGGCCGGGCGAGCTCCTCGGTCGTGCAGGAGAGGACGCGACAGTCGACCGCCGCCTGGCGAAAGACCTCGAGCGCCAGCTCGTACCACGAGCACTCTCCCGCCGCCGCGACGTGGTGGACGCCGTAAGCGTCCGTGTCCACCAGCCGGACGATCGCCTCGGCCAGGTGACCGGTGTAGGTCGGGGAGCCGACCTGGTCGCGCACCACGATCACCTCGCCGTGGTCGCTCGCCAGCCGCAGCATCGTGTCGGCGAAATTGCGCCCCGCGAGCCCGAACAGCCACGCCGAGCGGACGACGAAGTGGCGCGGGTTGGCCTCCGTCGTCATCCGCTCGCCGGCGAGCTTGGACTGCGCGTAGACCGACAGCGGGCGCGGCTCGTCCGACTCGACGTAGGGCGCGCCCTTCGAGCCGTCGAAGACGTAGTCGCTCGAGGGGTACACGACGCTGGAGCCGGCCTCGGCCGCGGCGGCGGCCACCGCGCCGGCGCCCTCGGCGTTCGCCGCCATCGCGGCGCGCAGGTCGCCCTCGGCGCCGTCCACGTCGGTGTAGGCGGCGCAGTTCACCACCGCGTCGGGCGCCGCCGCTGCGATCCGGCGCGCGACGGCGCCGGTATCGGTCACGTCGAGCTCGCGCCGTGCGAGCGGCACGACCTCGTGGTTCACGGCTTCGGCGGCGCGCAGCAGGTCGCGCCCGAGCATTCCCGCGGCGCCTGTGACGGCGATGCGCATTTAAAGGATCGTGATCTCCGCGTGGTCGCCGACCACGAAGCGGTAGGCGCGCGGCACCGCGTCGCCGCGCGCGATCCGCACGTCCTTGCCCACGAGACTGGCCTCCATCCGCCCGGCGAGGCCGCTGATCGAGGAGCCGGCGAGCACGATCGAGTGCTCGACCTCCGCGCGCGCGATCGCGACGCCCTCGCCGACCGCCGTGTACGGCCCGATGTAGGCGTCGCTGATCGTGGCGCCAGCGCCCACGATCGCGGGCCCACGCACCATCGCGCGCTCGAGCCGCGCGCCCCGCTCAACCACTACGCGACCCTCCACGCGCGAGTCCACCAGCTCGCCCTCGACCCGCTCCTCGAGGTCGTCGAGGATCAGGCGGTTCGCCTCGAGGAGGTCCTCGACCTTGCCGGTGTCCTTCCACCACCCGGTCACCACGTGCGGGTCGACGCGGCGGCCGGAGTCCACCAGGTGCTGGATCGCGTCGGTGATCTCGAGCTCGCCGCGGCCCGAGGGCTCGATCGCCCGCGCGGCCTCGATGATCGAGTGCGTGAGCATGTAGACGCCCACCAGCGCGAGGTCGGTCCGCGGCGACCGCGGCTTCTCCACGAGCCGCGCGACGCGGCCCGACTCGAGCTCCGCGACGCCGTAGCTCTCGGGGTCGGGCACCGGCGTCAGCAGGATCAGGGCGTCGGGTCGCTCGCGGCGGAAGGCTTCGACCAGCTCGGTGATCCCGTCACGCAGCAGGTTGTCGCCGAGGTACATGACGAACGGAGCGTCGCCGAGGAACCGCTCGGCGGTGAGCACGGCGTGCGCCAGCCCGAGCGGGGCGTCCTGGTCGATGTAGGTGATCGAGGCGCCGAAGCGGGCACCGTCACCGACCGCCGCGCGGATCTCGTCGCCGGTCTCGGGCGCGACGATGATCCCGATGTCCGCGATCCCCGCGGCCGCCAGCGACTCGATCCCGTAGAAGAGCACCGGCTTGTTGGCGACCGGCACGAGCTGCTTGG
This sequence comes from Thermoleophilaceae bacterium, assembly GCA_051001995.1. Classification (GTDB taxonomy): domain Bacteria; phylum Actinomycetota; class Thermoleophilia; order Solirubrobacterales; family Thermoleophilaceae; genus CAWEHQ01. The sequence goes on along the minus strand of JBPCMT010000072.1, from coordinate 14,614 downwards.
CGCTCGTGTGGGTGAGCGGCCGCAGCCGCGTCCCCTTGCCACCGGACAGGATCAGGCCCTTCAGGTCATCGTCCGCTGCGTGGTTCGCCATCGAGCTTCCCGGCTCGGCCGCTAGTAGCCGCCGCCGAGCTTGGAGTGGTCCCATGTGACGATCCGTGTCGGCCGGAACGTGAGCCCGATCCGCTTGGGAGCCTGCTTCCCCACGGCCGCTCGCGTCCCGTCGTCGAGCTCGCCGCCCGTATAGCGCTCGAATAGCGCGACTCCGTAGCCGATGACCCGGTCCGGATCGCGCTCCAGCTCGACGTCGCACTCCAGCATCGCGCCGCGCAGCTCGTCGTAGGCCACGCCGTCCTCGACCTGGAGCGTGGCGTGCGGATCGCGCTCGAGGTTGCGCGCCTTCTGGGACTTCGCGTAGGTCCACCCGCGCAGCACGGTGCCGTCCGGCACGTACCAGAGCGGAACCAGGTGAGGGCGCCCGCGCGGGCCGAGCGTCGCGCAGCTCACGATCTTGCGCTCCGCGAGGAATGCCCGCAGCTCGTCGCCGGACATCTCGATCTGCTCGCGGCGGGAGGGCATGCCGGTGGCAGGCTAGCCCCTGGGCGCGGCACGGCGCGCCCCTGCGCCGTTCCGTCAGATCGCGGGCGTAACGTGCGACGACTCTTCCATGGAAGCCGCACAGACACTCCCGCTCAAGCCCCGAACCGTCGAGCTCCGCGACGGGCGCGTCCTCGTGGACGGGCTGGTGCTGGAGGACCGCACGGTCGTCGAGCTCGTGGGGGCGCGCCTCGAGCAGGGCGTCGCGGCCGAGGACAGCGTCCGCGCCGCCGTCGAGATCGGCGCGCGCGTGCTCGACCGCGAGGCCACGCAGGCCGAGGTCGACTTCGTGCGCGGTGAGTTCGAGCGCGCCTCGACGGAGGTGCAGCGGGCGTTCGGCGAGCGCGCGGGGAAGGTCGCGGAGGCGCTCGAGGCCCAGCTCGAGCAGTTCCTCGGCGCCGAGGGCGGCGCGATGTCCAAGGCGCTCGACTCCCACGCCGGCGAGCTCGCCGAGATGATCGCGAAGAACTTCGGCGGCGACCGCTCGACGGCGGTTCAGCATCAGCTGCGCGAGGTCGTGGCGAAGCAGCTCCAGGAGTCGCGCGCGGACCTGCTGCGCCAGTTCTCGGCGCAGGACGGCCACAACCCGCTCGCCGACTTCAAGGACTCGATCGTGCGCGCGATGTCGGGCCAGGAGAAGGTCGGGCGCGACCTGATCGACCGGCTCGGCAAGCTCGAGGGCGAGCTGAGCCGGCTTCGCGACGCCAGCGCGGCGCAGGCCGAGCTCGAGGCGGAGCGCGAGCGAAGCGCGGTCAAGGGCCACGACTTCGAGGAGCGAGCGTTCGAGCTCGTGCAGGCGATGGCGGACGCTCGCGGCGACGTGGCGCAGCACGTGGGGCACGCGCGCTCGGAGTCCGGCGGCAAGCGCGGGGACATCGTGATCGAGCTCGAGGCGGCCTCGTCGGACTCGAAGGGCCGGATCGTGATCGACACGAAGGACGAGCGCCTGTCGCGCAACGACGCTTGGCGCGTGCTCAACGGCTCGCTCGACGAGCGCGACGCCAGCTTCGCGATCCTGCTCGTCGCCTCCGACGGCAAGCTGCCGGCGCGCACCGATCCCCTCCACGAGTACGAGGGCAACAAGATGCTCGTGACGCTCGACAAGGAGTCGCTCGACCCGCGCGCGCTCGAGCTCGCCTACCGCTACGCGCGCTGCCGCTGCCTGATGACGCGCGAGAAGGGCCTGGAGGTCGACGCCGCGGGCGTCAGCGGCGCCGCCGACGAGGCGCTGTCGGCGCTCAAGGACGCGCAGAGGATTCGCGGCTCGCTGACGAGCGCGCGCAACGGTGTGCAGAGCGCGCACGAGGCGCTCGACGCGATGGTCGCGCGGGTGCAGGCGAGCCTCGAGCGGGTCGAGACGCTGATCGCCAGCGCGTCCAACTAGCCGTCGCGCGCCCGTCGTCCTCGATCGCTCGCGTGCTCTCACGCGTCGCCCACTGCGTCCTAGGACCGCTCGGCTCTCCGACGCGCCGGCTCGCGGTAGGCGCGACGGCCGCCGTTACCCACGCTGCCGCCCCAGTGCCTCTCCGTCCCGCGCGCTGCTCCGGCCCCGCGCCGTTTCACGGGCGCGCCGCGGTCATCCCTTCGCGAAGTGGTCCTTTGGAAAGACTTCTTTCGAGACCATCTCCCAAAGGACGCATGCATCACAGTCCGGCCGCCCGCGAGCGCGACGCCGCCCCGAGCCTGTCGGCGCTCCGAGCCCGCCTAGCGCCGCGCGCCCGCCAGCGCCTCGGCGGTCTCGAGCACAGCGGCGCGAGCATCCTCCGGCTCCAGCACCACGGCGTCGCCGGCCTCCTTGAGGATCTCGCCCACGAGCCAGTCGTTGCCCGCGTAGTGGAGCTCCACGACTACGGCGCCGTCCTCGAGCTCCTCGGTCGCCCGCCTGTCCTCGCGCGCCCAGCGGGCGCGTTCGGGTGACACCCATACGCGTGCCACGCGCGAGGCCGGCACCTCGCCGGTCCGCGGCCACCCCTGCACGTCGGGCTGGATGTCCGGTCGCGGCTCGAACTCCTCGTCGGTGACGGTCGCCGAGCGGATCCGGTCGAGCCGGAAGCTGCGCGTGGCGGCGCGCTCGGGGTCGAAGCAATGGACGTACCAGCCCTCCTGGCCGTTCAGCAGCTGGTAGGGCTCGATCCGACGCGTCGTGAACTCGTCCTCGTTCTCCTTGTAGTAGTCGATCTCGAGCAGCCGGCCCTCCTCGATCGCGCGGCTCACCATGCGGGCCACGCCCGAGTCGTCGCCCTTCGCCGTCGTTATCTGGAGCCCCTCGCCGGCCGGGTCGGCCCCGAGCGCCGTCACGATCTTCTCGCGCGCCGACGCGAGCGACCCCGCGGGCACGTGGTCGCCGAGCAGGTCGATCGCCGCCACGAGCGCCTTCGCCTCGAGCGGCAGCAGGCGCGCGGGCTTGGCGAAGTTGTCGCCGTAGGGCTCCGGGTCGACCTCGATGACGTCACCGTGCACCTCGGCGTAGAGCACGTAGCTGCCGCCGCCGAAGTTGACGACGTTGAGCAGGTCGATGTCCTCGCGCAGCTCCTCCTCGGAGATCTGGAGGGTGTCGCACAGCTCACGCACGTCGAGCTTGTCGCCCTCGCGCGCGGCCTCGATCAGGATTCCCGCGAGCGTCACGAGGCGGGCGAAGCGCTCCGGGCGGATCACGGTCTCGCCGCGACCGTCCGAGTCGGCCTCCTGCGCCGGCTCCGCGCGGACCGGACGCGCGGGGGCGAGATCGATCTCGCCGCTGTGACGCTCGATCACGCGCTCGATCCGCTCGTCCGCCTCCCTGACGAGCTCCTCGGGGCCGAGGACACGCGCGCGCTCGCCGAGGCCGAGCACCCAGGCTATGACCTGGCGCGAGTCCGCGTAGGGCGTCTCGAAGACGATCCCTTCGGCCGGCGCGCCCTCGACCTCGGCGGCCGGGCGGATCTCTCCGGCGTGGCCGAAGTGGCGCTCGACGAGCCAGTCGATCCGGTCCGAGACCCAGACCCGCGCCACCTCCGTCGTCTCGCCCAGCTGCCAGTCCGTGCGCGTGGCGTACACGCGCGCGTCGAACCCCTCGGCGCGCCGCGTGAAGTCGTGCTCGGCCTTCGACGCGTAGCCGACCTTCCCGCGGATGCGTGACAGCCGGAACACCCGCACGTCCTTTCGCTCGTGCGCGTACCCGACGAGGTAGAACTGCCCACCGCGGAAGAGCAGGTGATAGGGATCGACGCGGCGGCTCTCCTCGTCGTCGCGGCCGATCGTGTAGTAGTCGAACAGGATCGTCTTGCGCCGAAAGATCGCGGTCTCGACCTTCGACAGCCGCTGGGAGAGCTCGCGCCCGCCGGCGCCGGCGGTCACGCCGAGCGCCACGGTGCCGTGCTCGGGGCTCTGGAGCGGGGAGGGCTTGCCCCAGGAGAGCTGCTGGAGCGCCAGCCGCAGCGGCTCCGAGTAGGCGAACTCGCCGCCGAGCAGCGAGAGCGCCGTGCGCAGCGCCCCGAGCTCGGAGTCCGAGAACTCGATCGCCGGCAGGTAGAAGTTCTCCGGCGGCAGCGAGTAGTTCTCCGCCTCGTAGTAGCCCTCGGCCGGCTTGTCCACCTTCAGCTCGATCCCGAGCGACTCGAGCTCGGCCCGGTCGGCGTAGAAGCGGCGCGCGAAGGCGTCTTCGTTCATCGTCGAGTAGCCCTCGACCTCCTGCTTGATCTCGAGCGCGGTGACCGGCCGCCGCTCGGCCATCAAAAACGAGATCAGCGACAGCTGGCGGATCAGCTTCTCGGTGTCCTTGGCCACGGCGGCCCAGGATATGGGCCGCGCAGCGGCGTGCTCCGCCCCGGCGCCCGGACCCCCCTTGCGCAAGTTCGCTAATTGCGAAGGTTGGCGAGCGTTCCGCCGACGATGGAACGATCCTTCACCTGTGCGACGGACAGCTCGCCCAGGGGCGCTCCGGCGGCTCCTCCGCTCACGCGCCGCTCTCGCCGCGGCGATAGCGCTCGCGCTGATCGTCGCCGCCTGCCTCGCGGCGCCGCTGTGGGCGGACCACGTGGCGGAGACCGGGCCGGACACCAACCACCTGACCGACACGGTCACGGTGGACGGGGAGGAGCGCGACGTCGTCTCGCTCGACGGCGTGCCAATCGGGCCGACCTGGCAGGGACGCTACTTCCTCGGCGCCGACGCGAACGGGCGCGACGTCATGGTCCGCCTCCTCTACGGGGGGCGCAACTCGCTCCTGATCGCGCTCGCGGCCTCCGCGCTCTGCCTCGTCCTCGCGGTCGCCGCCGGGCTGGTCGCCGGCTACGCGCGCGGATTCGTGGACGCTGCAATCAGCGCCGCGCTCGACGTGCTGTGGTCGTTCCCGGTCGTGATCCTCGGCGTGGCGCTCGGCGTGGCGCTCGCGCTGGGCGGGCTCCAGGTCGGCCCGCTGGTGATCGACGGCGGCTCGCTGCTGATCCCGATGCTTGTGATCGGCGTCGTCTTCGTCCCCTACGTGGCGCGCCCGATCAGGGCGCAGGCCCGATCGCTTCGCGAGCGCGAGTTCGTGGACGCCGCACGCGTGTCCGGGGCGTCGCCGGCGCGGATCATGCTCGGCGAGCTGCTGCCGAACCTCGCCTCGACGATCGCGGTGTTCGTGGCGCTGCTCGTGGCCAACGCGATCCTGCTCGAGGCGGCGCTGTCGTTCCTCGGCGCCGGCGTCCAGCCCCCGACGCCCTCGTGGGGCACGATGATTCGCGACGGCGTGGACCTGCTCACGAGCGCGCCCCATCTCGCGCTCGCCCCGGGGATCGCGATCGTGGCGACGGTGCTCGCGGTCAACGCGCTCGGCGACGCGGTGAGGGACGCGCTCGACCCGCGCGCCCCCGTGGGGCTCGAGCGCGGGGCCGGCAGCGCGGGGCCGGCAGCGCCGGCACCGACCGCCGGCAGCCGGACGCCCGAGGGCCGGCCGTCGTGACCCGGTTCGCGGCCCGGCGGCTCGCCTCGATGGCGCTCGTGCTGATCGCGGTCTCCTTCCTCACGTTTCTGATCTTCAACGTGATCCCCAACGGCGACCCGGCGGTGCGGATGGCCGGACGCGCCGCGACGGACGCCCAGATCGAGGCGATCCGTGAGGACTGGGGCTTTGACCGGGGGATCCTCGCCCAGTACGGCGAGACGATGGAGAAGCTGTTCACCGCCGACCTCGTCTCCTACTTCACGCGCGACAACGTGGTGGACGAGATCGTCGCGCGGGCGCCGCGGACGCTGGCGCTCGCGGTCGGGGCCGCCGTGCTCTGGATGGTCGGCGGCGTCGCGGTCGGGATGTACGGTGCCCTGCGGGCCGGCGGGCGCGCCGACCGCGCGGTCACGGTGCTCGCGCTGGTCGCGGTGTCGGTCCCGGTCTTCTGGCTCGCCGCGCTCGCGAGCCACTACCTCGGCTTCCGCCTCGGTCTGTTTCCCAACGGCGGCTACGTCGCGTTCGCCGAGGACCCGCTCGGCTGGGTGCACCATCTGCTCCTGCCCTGGGCCGTCCTGGCGCTCGGCCTCGGGGCGCTCTACTCGCGGATCATGCGGGCGAACGTGCTCGACGCGCTCGGCGAGGACTACGTCCGCGCGGCGCGCGCGAAGGGGATCACCGAGCGCCGCGTGCTGACCCGACACGTGCTGCGCAACTCGATCCTCCCGCTGGTCTCGCTGTGGGGACTCGACTTCGCGGCCGTGGTGGGCGGCGGGGCGATCCTCGTCGAGTCGGTCTTCGACCTAGACGGCGTCGGCCAGTACGCGGCGTCGGGGATCGACTCGCTCGACGTCCCGGTCGTGCTGGGCGTCACGCTGTTCGCCGCGTTCTTCATCGTGGTGCTGAACGCCATCGCCGACATCGTCCAGGCGGCACTCGACCCGCGGGTGGCGGAGCGGTGACCGCGGCGGAGGAGCCGCTGCTGGCCGTCGAGCGCCTGAGCGTGACGGTGGGAGCGCTCCGCGCCGTCGACGACCTCTCGCTCGAGCTGCGGCGCGGCGAGGCGGTCGCGCTCGTGGGCGAGTCCGGCGCCGGGAAGTCGATGACCGCCGTCGCGCTTCTGGGGTTGACCCCGCCCGGCGCCCGTGTCGAGGGGTCGATCCGCCTCGACGGAGCGGAGCTCGTCGGCGCGCCGGAGCCCGAGCTGCGACCGGTCCGAGGGCGCCGGATCGCAATGGTCTTCCAGGATCCCGCCACCGCACTCGATCCGGTGCAGCGCGTCGGGCGCCAGGTGGCGGAGCAGATCGAGGCGCACCAGGACCTGTCGCCCGCGGCGATCGAGCGGCGCGTAGTCGACCTGCTCGAGGAGGTGAGGCTTCCGCGTGCCGCCGAGGTTGCGCGGCGCTACCCGTTTCAGCTCTCCGGCGGCATGCGCCAGCGCGTCGCGATCGCGGCGGCGATCTCCTGCGATCCCGGCGTGCTCGTGGCCGACGAGCCCACGGCGGCGCTCGACGCGGTCGTCCAGGCTGAGGTCCTCGCGCTCCTCGAGGAGCTGCGGCGCAAGCGCGGAATGGCGCTGCTGTTGGCGACGCACGACATGCGCGCGGTCGCGAGCGTCGCCGATCGCGTCGCGGTGATGCGCGCCGGGCGGATCGTCGAGCAGGGGCCGGCCCAGGAGGTTCTGAGGCGGCCGCGCGAGGAGCACACGCGCGCGCTGCTGCGGACCCCCGCGGCCGCCAGCGCCGCGCGCGGGTCGAGCGCGCGGGCCGTCGAGCCGGCGCTGCTCGAGGTCTCGGAGCTCGAGGTGAGCTTTCGGCCCCGGCGATCGATCCTCGCCCGCAACGGTGGCGGCGAGCCGGTCCGGGCGGTCGACCGGGTCAGCCTCGAGGTGCGCGCGGGCGAGACCGTCGGTCTCGTCGGCGCCTCCGGCTCGGGCAAGACCACGCTCGCCCGGTCGATTCTCCGCCTCGTGGAGCCGAGCTCGGGCTCGATCCGGCTCGACGGCCGCGAGCTCACCGGCCTCTCGGAGCGCGCACTGCGTCCGCTCCGGCGCGAGGTCCAGGGCGTGTTCCAGGACCCGGCCGCGTCGCTGAACCCGCGGCGGCGGGTCGCGAGCATCGTCGCCGCGCCGCTCCTGCGCAACGGAGGCGGCCGCGCCGATGCCCGGGAGCGGGCGACGGGGCTGCTCGAGCGCGTCGAGCTGTCCAGCGAGCACCTGCACCGCTTCCCACACGAGCTCTCCGGGGGACAGCGCCAGCGGGTCGGCATCGCGCGGGCGCTGGCGCTCGAGCCGCGCCTTCTGATCCTCGACGAGCCGGTCTCGGCGCTCGACGCGCCGGTTCGCGCGCAGGTGATGGACCTGCTCGCGCGCCTCCAGAGCGAGCTGGGGCTCGCCTACCTGCTGATCTCACACGACCTCGAGCTGGTCGGACGCGTCGCGGACCGGGTCGCCGTGATGGACGCGGGAGCGTTCGTGGAGGAGGGGACGGCGCGCGAGCTCGTCGAGAAGCCGTCGCACCCGGCGACCCGGGCGCTCGTGGCCGCCGGCTACGCGGCGGTGCGCGAACCGAAGTAGGCGGAGCCCGACAGGGCCCGGTCGAAGCTCGACCAGCGTTCGCCGTCCTGGAGGCCCTTCTCCAGCCGGTCGAAGCTACCGAGGCGCCCGCCGAGGTTGTCGATCATGTGCACGAGCGTGGCCTCGCGCGTGCAGGGCACGACCGGGCTCCCGTGCTCGAGCTGCCCGTGGTGGGAGAGGACGATGTGCAGCAGCGCCTGCGCGGTGTCGGGCGGGAACCCCGGGATCGCCTCGATCTCGCGCCGCACGAGGAAGTAGCCGAGCGGGATCTCGCCCTGGAGCTTGCCGGCGTCGGTGAGCTCGATGGCGCCGCCGTCCTGCTCGTAGGCCTCGATCTTCCCGATGTCGTGAAGGAGCCCCCCGGCGACCGCGACGTCGCGGTCAATGTCCGGGAAGGTGGCGGCCATCGCGCTGACTCCCTGCGCCACCGACAGGCAGTGCTCGAGCAGACCGTGGCGGTAGGCCTGGTGGTAGTACTTGGCGGCGGGGGCGTCGAGCCAGCGCCTGCCGATCTCGGAGCTCTCGCTGAGCAGGCGCTCGAGCAGCGCGCGCAGGTGCTCGTGCTGGGTCGTCCCGATCAGCTCCTGGAGGTCGGCCAGCATCCGCCGGTACGGCAGCGGCGGGCCGTCGAGTAGGTCGCGCGGGTCGTACTCGTCCTCTGCGGCCGGGCGCACCGACCGGACCGTGACGCAGGCGCCGTAGCGCTCATCGACCTCGAAGCGACCGCCGATCCTCACGACCACGCCCGGGACGGCGGCCTCCCAGGCCGCCTCGACGCCATCCCACACGACGCCCTCGACCGTACCGGTCACATCGCCGAGCCGTAGCTTCACGAAGTCGTCGCCGTTTCGCTTCTGGCGCCGCGAGCGGTCGCGGATCACGAAGATCGCGTCCACCGCCTGGCCGTCGGCGAGGTCCCGCGCGAAGACCTTCTGGCAGCCGAGCGGGGCCGGGCCGCCGACCTCGAGCTCCACCGCGAGCGGAGGTTGCTCGGCCTCGACCGCGGACGTGAGCGGCTGGGTCATGGAGACCGCAAGTTAGAGTTGGGTGCGGACGGTCCTCGCCCCCTGTGAGCGTGATCAGGGTCCATGCGGATGAGGTCGCCCGTCGACGTCCTCGTCTGACACGCGCCTGCAGATGGCCCACCCCTACACGGTCCTCGACGTCTTCACGGACACGCCGCTCGCCGGCAACGCGCTCGCGGTCGTCCATGAGGCGGACGGCCTCGACGAGGAGACGATGCAGCGCTTTGCGCGCGAGACCCGGCTCGCCGAGACGACCTTCGTGCAGCCCCCCACCGTCCAGGGCGCCGACTATCGCAACCGCATCTTCACGATCGTCGAGGAGGTGCCGTTCGCGGGCCACCCCTCGCTCGGGACGGCCGTCGCGGTGGCGCGCGCCCGCGGCGAGAGCGAGGCGACCTACGTCCAGCAGACCGGCGCCGGGCTCCAGCCGGTCGAGGTGCGTGTGGACGGCGACCGCGCCTACGCGTCGGTGCTCCAGGAGCCTGCGCGCTTTGGCCCCGAGGTGGATTCGGCGCGGGTGATGGCGGCCCTCGGGCTCGAAGCCTCGGACGTCCACGCCGACCTCCCGCCGCAGGTCGTCTCCACCGGGTTGCCGACGCTGGTCGCTCCGGTGGCCGACCAGGCCGGCGTTTCGCGCGCGGTCCCGCGCTTCGAGGCGATCGACGCGCTGCTCGAGCCGCTCGAGACGCAGAACCTCTACCTCGCCCATCACGAGCCGGCGTCCGGGCGCGCGCGGGCGCGCATGTTCTCGCGGCTCGTCCAGGAGGGAGAGGACGCGGCGACGGGCTCCGCGGCCGGCCCGCTGTGCGCCTACCTTGCGGCGCGCGGACGCGAGCCGCGGGTCGAGGTCAGCCAGGGCGTCGAGATGGGGCGCCCGAGCCTGCTGGCGGCGGAGCTCGAGGGTGACCGCGTGCGCGTCGGCGGCGGCGTGGTCGCGATCGTCGACGGGTCGGTGAGGCTTCGCTGACCGAGCGACGCTATAGCGCGGAGCCCGATTGCCGCGCCCCGCCGTAGTGGGCGATCGCGGCGTCGGCGAGCCGGCCCGTGGCGCGCCCGTTCTGCGTCGCGGAGACCGGTGCCGAGAGGATCGGGACCACCCTGTAGACGGTGCGCTTCACGACCGTGCGGCCCGCCATCTTCAGCAGCCGCCGCGTGAGCGCCTCGTCGCGTGACTGCTTCGACGCGATGTACTGGACAGCCATCGACCGGCCCAGGCCGTCCAGACCGGCGCGCGCCTCGGCGGGTGTCGGGTAAACGCCCTGGAGCGCAAGCAGCTCGGCCGGGCGCATCGGATGACGCGGGTCGAAGCCGTACGCGGCGGCGAGGAAGAACACCATCCGACCCTGGATCCAGGCGAGCGCGGCGAGGTCCGGCGCCACCGTGAAGGCGCCGCCGATTCCGGCGATTCCCCCCTCCAGGCGCGAGAGGCGGACGTGGTGCTTGCGCGCGATCCTGGCCAGCTCGGGCGGTGGGTGATGCCCGTGCATCCGCCGCGCCCAGCGATCGGCGGGCGGCGCGAAGCGCTCGGCGGCCGCGAGCGCGATGTGCTCGGGGGCGCGCGCCGGGTCGTCACGGACGCGCTCCCACAGCGAACGCGGTAGAGCGCCGACCCGTTCCGCCACGTCTCCGCCTGCGCTCGAGTCCTCTTCCACGTCGCCAGCATAGGCACAGGCGGTTTCGTCACGGGCCTCTCGGGTAGTCTCGACCCATGGCTACGACGACACCAAGAGAAGGCATCCTCAGCGACGAGATGGGGGCCGAGCGCGAGCAGCTGATCGAGCTGCTCAAGCAGGCCTACTTCATGGAGCTCGAAACCGTGATGAGCTACATCGCGAACTCGATCAACCCCGACGGCGTCCGCGCTCAGGAGATCCGCGAGTCGCTCTTGGAGGACGTCCAGGAGGAGCTCGGGCACGCGCAGCAGTTCGCGCAGCGCATCAAGGAGCTGTACGGAGTTGTGCCCGGGTCGCTCGAGTTCTCGGCGGAGCAGTCGGCACTCCAGCCTCCCGACCACCAGACCGACATCGTCCACGTGATCAAGGGCGTGATCGAGGCCGAGACCGGCGCGATCGAGCACTACAACAAGATCATCGAGTTCTGCGACGACAAGGACCTCGTGACCCAGGACATGGTCATCGCGACCCTGCGCGACGAGGAGGGCCACCGCCGCCTCTTTGAGGGCTACCTGCGCGAGTTCGAGGCCGAGGGCTTGGCGTAAACGGATCGGTTCACTCAGCCGGGTCTCCACGCCTGCGTCGGCGCGGCACCGTCATCTTGCTGGCTGCTCGTAGCAGGCTTGGCGTGCGTCGCGCTCCGGCCAGAGCGATCCTGTCTGTGGCCCGGAGCTCGAGGCTCTGGTCAGGCGCGGGCACAGGCGAGGTGTCCTCACCAACCGAGAAGAGCTCCCAGGACCCACCGATGCCCTTGAGGTCATGCTCTCCGCGCGAGGCAACTCGATCCCGGAGCCAACCACCAGATCGCCGGATCGTCCGTGAGACCCAGACTTCGCCGGCACCCGGCTTCGCGCTCACCCGTGCGGCGATGTGGACCACGATCCCGGCGACGTCATCACCGATCCGTTCGCATTCACCGGTATGTAGCCCAGTCCGCACCAGGAACTCAGCGGCCTTGGCTAGCCACGTTCGCTGGGATGAGCCGCACGCCAAGCTGGGGAGGCCTGACCTACTTTTCCGTCTCGCTACGAACTTGCGGCAAGCGGGAGTTCGATGACGTCACTCACTGACCAACTCACGAGCCGACGAGCTTCCGGGCCTCGGTGGCCTGGTCATGCTCGAAGGCAGGCTTCATTTGGGCTAGAGCCGCGCGATCAAGCCCAAAGTCACTTGCCACGTCTCGCCAGCGAGCTGCCGCGGCACTGACCTGGCCGAGAACAGTGACCGCGTCGTCGGCGTTGCCAAGCCGAAAGAGGTCGGCTACGTTCAGGAGTAGATCGACGCGGGCTGCGGTGTCGTCGTCGTTGATGGCTGTGTTCAGGTGCTTGGCACCTGGCCGTGGGTCGGGGTTCAGATCGAAGGCCGGAGACAACGACCAGCCGGCGCTGCTCGTGCGTAAGAACCCGTGGTTGCGCAGGTGATCATCGGTGTTCGAGACGAGTATCGAGAACGCGATGCGCCGCCAGAGCTCGTGAAGGTCGTCTTGCGCATGCGGAGATTCGCCCTCGATGGCCTCGGCGATTTCCAGGTAGCTGCCTCGGTCTCCGTTGGAGCGCTCCAACATCGTCATCGCGCTGCAGTAGCCGATGCGGCGATCGCCGGGGCGGTCGAAGCGATCAACGATGAGCACAGCCTTGCCGTCGATCTCATGGAGCGTGCTCGCTGGGACTCGGATGCCTGCATCACTGGCCAGTTGCAGAGCGACGGCTTCCCAGCGCATGACGTCCCAATTGTCGGCGGCCGCGCTTGGAAACTTGGCGATGGCCAAGCGTCCAGAGGCGTCCATCGCATGAGCCTTTGGACGAGCACCGCCGAGCGAGCTACCGCCCCGCAGCAGCGTTGCTAGTTCTTCGTCGGTGGCTTCGTCACGCTCCAGGTGGTCGGCCGCGTTGAGCAGCTTCGGAAGTTCAATCAGGCTTGGGATGCCCGTGGCCTCGTCAGCGAGGAAGGTCTCGCTGCCAGGATCTCGGAATCGAAGCGCGCCCTGGCGCAGGTCGTCCCGGACGCCAAGGAGGTAGTCGGTCTCGCCGAAGCTGCGCTCTGCGCCACCTTCACGAGCCGCCCGCCGGCTCTCGTTCCGTGCGATTAGCCGTCGCCCCCAACGGTCGGGAGCGCAGTCGGAGAACGCGCCGAAGATCGCCCTCCCGTTCGGCGTCTGGTGCGGTCCTTCGCGCAGTTCGAGCACGGGATCCAAGGCGTAGGCGTCCCGTCGCTCGACGTATTCAGGCGTGTAGCTAAATGTCTGCGACTCGGTTTGCTGCCGGCGGTGCGTCCACAGACGTCCGGCGACGACATCCTCTTCGGCGATCTGCACGATGACCTCGACTTCGCGCTCAGCCATCGTCGGACGCCGTCAAATCTCGGGGGCGTACTCGTCGCGGAAGCTGCTCGTCCGAGCGCAGGCGGCCGATGTCGCTCTCGTATGGATCGAGGGCGCGGGACAAGCCCTCCAGCACGCCGAGAGCGCGGAGCACCCGCAGGGTCTTCTCAAGACTGACCGCGCCTTCGCCCTGTTCGAGGCGCACGAGCGTTCTGCGGCCCACGTTCGCGCGGTCGGCCAGCTGAGTCTGGGTCAGGCCGCGCAGCTTGCGCCACACTTGGACGTCGTTGCCGAGATCGCGAAGCGCTCTTCTAACCGGTAGCGGGGACCGACGCGTTGGTCGGTTTCTGTCCGAAGCTTCCATAGTGTTCTCTTTGCGGCACATTATACGCGATAGTGCGCCGCATACGACACTTTATAGGCGTCAGAACTGGGTCGAGCTACTCGCCGGCTCGCCGGGCAACTCGCGGGTGAGAACACTACGGCGGCTCCCTGCAGGGGGTAGACGCCACAGGGGCCACGCACGCGCGCGTAGATCGAGCTCCAGCCGATATGACAAACGGCTCCGGCTGGCAGCTCCTAGAAGCGGACTCCCCACGAATGCGGGACTTTCGCGAATGGCGAGGCCCGGAATCGAACCGGGGACACCACGATTTTCAGTCGTGTGCTCTACCAACTGAGCTACCTCGCCAGGGGCCGGTCGATGGTACCGAGCGCCGCGCTATCGTCCGCGGCCGTGAGCGAGCTGATCCACACCTGCTACCGGATCGCCGACATCGATCGATCGGTCCGCTTCTACGAGGCGCTCGGCTTCGAGGAGGTCGGCCGCATGCCGATCCGCGAAGAGGCGATCAACGTCTTCATGGGCCTGCCGGGTGACGGCGCGCGGCTTGAGCTCACCTACAACCACGGCGTCGACGGCTACGAGCTCGGCACCGGCTACAACCACATCGCGATGACGGTGGACGACCTCGACGGCACGCTCGAGCGCCTGTCGGAGCAGGGAATCGAGCCGGAGAAGCCGCCCTACCGCGTCAGCGAGGGGGGTTCGCGCCTCTGCTTCGTGCAGGACCCGGACGGCTACCGCGTCGAGCTGATCGAGCGCTCCGGCTGAGGCGTCCCACCGGCTAACGCGCGTTGACCGTCACGTCCACGCTGCCGTCGCCGACCGACTCGCACATGATCGTCGCGCTGGGCACGCGCACGCTGTCGCCGGTGGAGCACTCGACCTCGGCACCGTTGGCGGTCAGCTGAGCCACGCCCTCGGCGGCGTCCTCGAGCGTCAGGGTGATGCTCGGGGTCTCCAGCTCGACGCTGGCGCCGCTTCCCTCGAGGCTCGCCTGGCACAGGCCGCCCGAGCACGTCGAGGTGCTGGTCTGGCAGCCGAAGCCGCTGACCAGGGCGCCGACGACCAGCGCGCACGCCGCCGCCCCGATTCTGCGCTTCCGACGACCGATGCCGGCACGCTAACGCCAACCGCCGGCGGCGCGAGGGCGGAGCGCAACGAGCCGAGGGGCCGGC
>JBPCMT010000071.1:0-4542 GCA_051001995.1 Thermoleophilaceae bacterium | reverse complement strand
CCCATGAAGACGTCGTTGGTCAGGTGGGTGATCGAGGAGTACGCCTCCACCGGCGAGGGCGTGTAGTACATCGCCAGGAAGACCCCGGTCAGCGCCTGCACGACGAAGGCGAACATCGTCGCCGAGCCGAGCGTGTAGAACCAGTTCGTCCCCTTCGGGACCTTGCGGAACATGAAGCCGCGCAGGAAGGGGCTTGCGCCGGAGCGCTCGTCGAGCCACCCGAGCATCGAGACCGGCACCTCGGTGGCCTGCTTCTTGAGCGCCGTCCGGTCGATCAGCCCGTTGCCGGCGTCGCCCGAGCCGTTGCTCGTGCCGTTCTCGGAGCCGTTCCCGTTCCCGCCGCGGCGCAGCGCCCCCGGAATGTCCGGGTTGGACGACCCTCCGTTGCTCGCGCCGTTCTCCTGCGTACGGCTGCGGCCGAGGCGAGGGAGGAAGCTCATGTCGTCGGCCTCGGCGGGTAGAGGTACTCCCACAGCCCGTCGACGTGGTTCGACGGGTCGCGCGGCTCCAGCTTCTCGAAGCTCGAACTGACCGTGAAGCGCTCGCCGACCAGAACGCGACCGCCCTCCACCGTCGTCTCGAAGCGGTCGAGCGGCCGTACCGGCGGCCCGCCGACGACCTCGCCGGCGGCGCCGTAGACGCCCCCGTGGCACGGGCAGATGAAGCGCTGCGACGCCTGGACGTAACGGACGGGGCAGCCGAGGTGCGTGCAGCGCGTGGAGATCGCGATGTACGGCTGCCCGAGCGTGTTCTCGTCCGCCGGCCCGACCTGGCGGATGTAGACCGTGGTCTTGCCCGCTTCGCCCGCGTTCGTGGCCTCGGGGAGCGTGATCACCGCGGGCACGTAGGTGTCGGTGTTGAAGTCCTCGACCGCGCCGACATCGCGAGGGGCCGCCTCGGCCGCGTCCGCGAAGACGGGACCGAGCGCGAAGCCGAGCGCCGGAAGCCCGACCGCCGCGGTGGCGATCCCGCCCGCGGCCAGCGCCCCGCCGCTGAACAGCGCGCGGCGCGTGATCGTCTCGTCCTCGAACGCGCCCGGGATGCCGCGGTCGGCCGTGTAGGGCGACTTGCGGCGGCGGCTCTTGGGGTCGGTTGGGTTCGGTGCCATCGGAGGTCGGTCGGCGGGCGGCGCCTCGGGAATCCTAAACCACTCCAAGTACGGTCAAGTCCACCGCAAACGCTCACCTCCGGCCCCCATCGGGGGGCTCCGTCGAGGCCTCCGAGGACGCCGCCGCGGCCCGCGCTCCGGCTCCGCCGGCCGGCGACAGGCGCTCGGCGCTCGCCCGCCAGAGCTCCGGGACGATTTCCACCTCGCCCTCGGCCTCGGCGCGGGCCGAAAGCGTGATCAGGTCACAGAGCTCGGTGATCGCCTCGAGGTCCCCATCGCGGGCGAGCCGGTCGAGGCCGAGCGCGAACATCGAGTCCCCCGCAAGCAGGCACATGTCGTCGTCCATGCCTCGAAACGCGCGCGCCTCACCGTAGTGGAGCAGGTAGCCCTCGCGGATCGCCTCGACCACCATCGCCCGCGGCCCCTCCCCCACGAGCTGCTCGAGCTCGCCGCGGCCTGGCTCGGACACCGCGTAGCGGGCGAGCGCCGGGTCCGCCGCCGCGACGACGTCGGCCAAGGCGCTCACGACTCGCTCCGCGCCCCCGCCGCCGCGAACGCCTCGCGCGCGGCGGTCACGGTCAGCTCGAGCTCGCGTTCGCCGTGGGCCAGCGAAGGAAACCAGGCCTCGAACTGCGACGGCGGCAGGTAGACGCCGCGGTCGAGCATCGCCCGGACGAACGTGGCGTGGGCCTCGAGGTCGCAGGCGCGCGCATCTGCGTAGTTCGCGACCGGCGAATCGGAGAAGAAGACCGTCATGAGCCCGGTGGTCCGGGAGACCTGGACCGCGACGCCGGCCTCGTCCGCCGCCGCCCGAAGCCCGGTGGCGAGCTCGGCGCCGACGCGATCGAGCCGTTCGTATGCGGCCGCGTCGAGGAGCGCGAGCGTCGCGAGTCCCGCGGCCACCGCGAGCGGGTTGCCCGAGAGCGTCCCGGCCTGGTAGACGTCCCCCGCCGGGGCCACCCGCTCCATCAGGTCGCGGCGCCCGGCGAACGCCGCCGCCGGCAGGCCGCCGCCCAGCACCTTGCCGAGCACCGTCAGGTCGGGGATCACCGACGCGCGCTCCTGGGCGCCACCGCGGGCGACCCTGAAGCCCGAGATCACCTCGTCGAAGACCAGCAGCGCCCCGGTACGGTCCGCCTGCTCGCGCAGGAAGCAAAGGAAGCCTTCGTCCGGCGCGACCAAGCCCATGTTCGCCGGATACGGCTCGCAGACGATCGCCGCCGTCTCCTGGTCCGCGGTCGCGCGCTGCACCGCCTCGCGGTCGTTCCAGGGCACCACCACGGTGTCGCGCGCCTGCCCCGCGGTCACCCCCGGCGTCGCGGGGATCCCGTGGGTAGCCACGCCGGACCCGGCCTCGGCGAGAAGGCCGTCCGCATGGCCGTGGTAGGCGCCGGCGAACTTGACGACCCGGTCGCGCCCGGTGGCCGCCCGCGCGAGCCGCACGGCGCTCATGGCCGCCTCCGTGCCCGAGGAGGTCATCCGGACCATCGCGGCCGAGGGGACGCGCTCGACGACCTCCGCCGCCAGCCGCAGCTCGTCCTCCGTAGGGGCGCCGTAGCTCGTGCCGCGCCCGGCGGCGTCGCGCACCGCGTCCACCACGGCGGGATGGGCATGCCCGGCGATCAGCGGGCCCCAGGACATCATCCAGTCGACGTAGCGGCGGCCATCGACATCCTCAATCTCGGCGCCTGCCGCGGAACGCACGAACAGCGGCTCACGCCCGATCTGGCGCATCGCCCGAACCGGCGAGTTGACCCCACCGGGCATGACCTCGAGCGAGCGGCGATAGAGCTCGGAGGAGCGAGAGCCCGTCTGTGTCACCACGAGCGAGTCACCACCGGCGAACACGCCGAGAGGCGCGGCTGTGGAGCGGGGCGAGGGAGTTCACTCTCGCGGCGCTTGGCGAGTGAGCAAAGCGAGCGAGGCCGCGAGAGGGAAGCTCCCTCGCCCCGTCAGCGATCAGACCCGAGGCTTCTCCCACTCCACGTGTTCGTCGGTGAAGTAGAGGAGCCGCGTCTTCTTGAACTCCGTCGACGAGTACAGCGTGCTCCGCTCCTCGATCCCGGTCTCCGCCGCGATTGAGTCGAGGATCGCGTCGCACTCCTCCTTCGACCGTCCATGGGCCATCGTGAACACCGATTAGGGCCAGTCCTCGTAGGTCGGGCTCTGGTAGCAGTGGGAGATGCCGCGGAAGGCCGCCATCCGCGGGCCGATCTCCGCGATCCGGTCGTCCGGGACCTTCCACACCCCCATCCCGTTCGCGGAGAAACCGGCGCGACGGTGGAAAAGGATCGCCGCCACCCGCCGCAGCGCCCCGCGCTCGCGCATGGCCTCGAGATGGGCGAGCAGCGCCGCGGTGTCGATGCCGAGCTCGCGCGCGGCTGGATCGTACGGCTCTGATATGACCGGCATGTCGCCCTGAACCGCGCGGATCACCGCGACGTCGAGCTCCGAGAGCTCGACCGGCTCGATCTCGTGCGGCTTCTCGGCGACGCCGGCGCTCGCGAGCGCCTTGGTGTCCCGCTCCATCTCGAGGTCCATCCGGATCTTGAACAGCTTGAGGGTGGGCAGCTTGCGAATTGACTCGGCGCCGGTCTCGCGCGCGAGCACTTCGAGCGTCCCCTCGAGCCCGAGCCGCGAGCTCGGCTCGGTGGCGATCGTGAACCACAGGTTGAAGTCGTGGTTGCGCAGGTAGTTGTGGGACACCCCGGGATGGGCGTTGATGATCCGGGCGGCACGGTGGGGGTGCTCCGGATCGACCTTGGCCGCGACGAGCATCGAGCTGTAGCCGAGCGCGCGCGTGTCGAAGATCGGCGTCACCTGGCGGATGATGCGATCGTCGACGAGGCGGCGTACGCGGCGAAGGACCTCGTCCTCCGAGACGTCCGCGAGCTCGGCGACGCGCGCGTACGGCCGCGGCTCCAGCGGGAACTTCCCCTGCATCAGGTTCAGCAGCCGCTTGTCGAGCTCGTCGAGCGGGACCGCGGCGCCGTCGCGGCGGCTTCTGACCTTGTGGCGCGCTTCGCGGCGGCGGGCCTGCTCGGCGTCGTCGGCGGCCTTCACGAGGGCGACCAAGCGGCGCTCGCGATCCGGGCTCAGCGGATCCACTCGGCTACGTCCCTGGCGTGGTAGGTGATGACCATGTCGGCGCCGGCGCGGCGGATCGATGTGAGCGCCTCGATCACGGCGGCGCGCTCGTCGATGTATCCGGCCGCGGCGGCCGCCTTGATCATCGCGTACTCGCCGCTGACGTTGTACGCGGCCACCGGCATGCCGGTTCGGTCCTTCACGCGCCTGATCACGTCGAGGTACGGCAGCGCAGGCTTGACCATCACGACGTCGGCACCCTCTTCCATGTCGAGCACGGCCTCGCGCACCGCCTCGTCGGCGTTCGCCGGGTCCATCTGGTAGCTGCGCCGGTCGCCGTACGCCGG
>JBPCMT010000070.1:0-3884 GCA_051001995.1 Thermoleophilaceae bacterium | reverse complement strand
AGTACGGCAACCAGAGCGCGATCATGAACTTCGAGATCGCGGCGCAGGGGATGGGGGCGAAGTACGTGCTCGACGGCACCGACACCGCCGCGGCGATGTTCAACCCCGAGGGCGACGCCGGCGACGTCGAGATGTGGGAGCTGATCTGCCCGATGGCCTACCTCTCGCGGCGGATCAAGGCGTCGTCGGCCGGGTCGGGCCGCCACCGCGGCGGGTCGAGCTTCGAGTCGCTGCTGATGGTCTGGGGCACGCCGTTCTGGGAGCTCCAGAACCTCGGCACCGCGCGCGTGTTCAGCTCCCAGGGGCTGTTCGGCGGCTACCCCGGCGCCACCGCCTACGTCCACAACATCAAGGGCGCGGATCTGATCGACCGGGCGCGGAGGGGGGAGGCCTACCCGGTCTGCGACGGCGACTTCGAGGACCCGGCGCTGATGGCGATCGAGGGCGAGCGCGAGTACAAGCTCGACAACTTCACGACGCTCCATCCCTTCCAGCAGGGTGACCTCTACCTGTCGGTGATGAAGGGGGCGGGCGGGCTCGGCGACCCGCTTCTGCGCCCGCCCGAGTCGGTGCGCGGCGACGTCGAGGAGGGACACCTCCTGCCGCGCTTCGCGGCGTCCGTCTACGGCGTGGACGGCGACGATCCGTCAGTCGAGCTCCGCCGCAAGCAGATGCGCACCACGCGGCTCGAGCGCGCGAGGCCGGTGCGCGAGTGGTGGTCCGAGCAGCGCGAGCGGGTGCTCGCCCACGACGCGATCGAGCCCGTGAAGCGGATGTACGCGGAGTGCATGCGGCTGTCGCCGCGCTGGTCGGCCGAGTACCGCGGCTTCTGGGACCTGCCCGAGGACTTCGAGTGGGAGGCAGCCACGCCGACGGTCGCGGCGACCTCCGCGGCCAAGGGCAAGGTCACGCCCGAGGACGCGGCGGCCGAGTTCCTGGCTTCGTCCGAGGTCGTCCGCGTGGAGGGGGCGGGCAACGCGGCGACCGGCGGCGCGGTGGAGCCCGACACGCTCGAGGCGCTGCTCGACGAGCGCCTCTCGCGCCGCGAGGTCAAGGCGATCCAGTCCGGCTACAAGGACCGCGACCGCTTCGACAAGTGGGTCGCGCTGCTCCAGCGGCGAGCGGGCTACGAGGATCCGATCGTGCTTCCGCTCGGGGAAGCGCTGAACGTCGTCCGCCGGCGGGAGGGGAACGGGCTCGTGATCCGCTGCGACTGTGGCCACGATTTCTGCGCCCACGACCGCAACTGGAAGATGGAGGCGGTCGTGTTCGTCCGCGACGACGACGAGTCGCTGCGTGAGGTCTACCCGCGGATGGCCCATGCCGATCCTGACTGGATGGAGCTGCGCGAGTTCTTCTGCCCCTCCTGCGCGCGCCAGCTCGAGGTTGAGACGGCGGCGCCCGGCTACCCGGTTACCCACGACTTTCTGCCGGACGTCGAGGGCTTCTACCGCGGCTGGCTGGGGCGCGAGCTGCCCGCCTAGCATGGGCTCCGGCGGGTTCGCCGGCCGCCGCCGCGGGTAAAGGAACCAGAGGCCCCGGCGAACAGGGAGACGACCCGAATGGCGACTGAGGTAACCGAGCGGCAGGCACGCGACGTGGCGGAGGCCGCGCGGGAGACCGAATGGAAGCTCCCGAGCTTCGCCAAGGAGCTCTTCATGGGGCACCTCCGGCTCGACCTGATCTCGCCTCAGCCGCGGCTCGACGCGGACGCCGTAACAACGGGCGAGCGCTTCCTCGAGCGCCTGCGCTCATTCCTGGAGAACGAGGTCGACCCGCTGCGGATCGAGCGCGAGGACAAGATCCCCGGGCACGTCGTCGATGGCCTCAAGGAGCTCGGCGCCCTTGGGATGAAGGTCTCCGAGGAGTACGGCGGCCTGGGCCTGTCGCAGGTCTACTACAACCGCGCGCTGACGCTCGCGGCGTCGTGGCACTCCTCGATCTCGACGCTGCTCTCCGCGCACCAGTCGATCGGCGTGGCGGAACCGCTGCGGCTGTTCGGCTCCGAGGAGCAGAAGCGCGAGTGGTTGCCGCGGGTCGCGAGCACGAGCATCTCGGCGTTCCTGCTGACCGAGCCCGACGTGGGCTCCGACCCGGCGCGGCTCGCCTCCACCGCGACGCCGACCGAGGACGGCTCGGGCTACGTCCTGAACGGGCGCAAGCTGTGGGCCACCAACGGCGTGATCGCCGACGTCGTGGTGGTGATGGCGAACGTTCCGAAGTCCGAGGGCCGCCGCGGCGGCATCACCGCCTTCATCCTTCCCTACGACTCAGAAGGCGTGATCGTCGAGCATCGCAACAGCTTCATGGGGCTGCGCGGGATCGAGAACTCGGTTACCCGCCTCGACGGGGTCTTCGTGCCCGCCGAGAACGCGATCGGCAGGGAGGGGGAGGGGCTGAAGATCGCGCTCACCACGCTCAACACCGGCCGGCTCGCGCTGCCGGCCATCTGTGTCGGCACGGCCAAGTGGGCTACGAAGAACGCGCGCGAGTTCGCGGTCGAGCGCGTCCAGTGGGGCCAGCCGGTCGGCAAGCACGACGCGGTCGCCCAGAAGATCGCCTATATCGCCGCCGGCGCCTTCGGCCTGGAGGCGATGGTCGACGTCACCAGCCGCCTGGCGGACGACAAGCAGAACGACATCCGCATCGAGGCGGCGATCGCCAATCTCTACGGCTCGGAGATGGGCTGGCAGATCGTCGACGAGCTGATGCAGATCCGCGGCGGCCGCGGCTATGAGACGGCCGCGTCGCTGCAGGCCCGGGGCGAGAAGCCCGTGCCCGTCGAGCAGGCGCTACGCGACATGCGCATCAACCGCATCTTCGAGGGCTCGACCGAGATCATGCACCTGCTGATCGCCCGCGAGGCCGTCGATACGCATCTTCAGGTCGCCGGCGACATCCTCGAGGGTGACGGCGATCTCAAGGAGAAGGCCAAGGTCGCAGTGCAGGCCGGGCGCTTCTACGCCAAGTGGCTGCCCCAGCTCGCGGTGGGAGAGGGCCAGCGCCCCGGCTCCTACGAGCAGTTCGGGGAGCTGGCCAAGCACCTGCGCTTCGTCGAGCGCCACTCGCGCAAGCTGGCGCGCTCGACCTTCTACGCGATGACGCGCTATCAGGCCGGGCTCGAGCGCAAGCAGAGCGTGCTGGGTCGCATCGTCGACATCGGCGCCGAGCTGTTCGCGATCGCCTCGGCCGTCGTCTACGCGGACACGATTCGCGCCGAGCACCCCGAGCGGGCGGCGCCGGCGCTGGAGCTGGCCGACCTGTTCTGCCAGCAGGCCCGGCGGCGCGTCGATGCGCTCTTCCACGCGCTGTGGGCCAACGACGACGACCAGGCCTACCGGCTCGCGCAGCGCGCGCTCGAGGGCCGCTAAGCCTGGCTGGAGAAGGACGTCGCCGACCCGTCCGGCGACGGCCCGATGATCGCCTCCCAGCCCGATTCGGTGCAGGAGGCGGGGGAAGAGCCGGAGCCTTCGCGGGAGGTCGCGGGCGAGCGTGCCGACGGCGACGGCGCAGCCGTCTCGGCCAAGGTCCAGTAGGTCTCGGCCCCACGCACGCACGCGCACGGTGGTGGCAAGCCGCGGGCGGTGACCTGGCCGAACCTCGGCTCCCGCACGCACGCGCACGGGTATCGCGCGCGCCGGGGCGCCCTACAAACGGGCGCGTTCGAGGTCGCGCAAGAACGCGACGGCTATCTGCGGGTAGGGACCCTGACAGGCGGGGCAGTACTGGCCGCCCGCCGGGTCGTTGAGCCAGTAGCCACCGACCAGGCGGCGCGTAGCCTGGACCTCCTTGAGCAGCGTGGCTGCGGTCACGCGCTGACCCGCGGGGTTGGTGCTGATGCCGGCCAGCACGATCGCGCGGCGATTGGCGGCGCGCGCCTGGGC
>JBPCMT010000069.1:0-15313 GCA_051001995.1 Thermoleophilaceae bacterium | reverse complement strand
GCGGGCGCCGGCGCGGAGACCTGGTCCGGCCTCCTGGACGAGCGCATCCCGGAGCTGCTCGTGGGCACCCTCGGGCTCGCCACGGTCGTGTGTGCGGGCACGCTCGTCCTCGGCACCGGGCTGGCCTACCTGGTCGTGCGCACCGACCTCCCGGGGCGACGCCTGCTCCTGGCGCTGTGCGCGCTGCCGCTGGCGATCCCGCCCTATGTCGGCGCCATCACCTACGCGGACGTGCTCGGCCCGCGCGGAGGACTTCGGAACCTGCTCGGCGTCGAGGAGCTGCCGAGCATCTTCGGCTTCGCGGGCGCCGCATTGGTGCTCACCCTGTTCACCTATCCCTACGTCTTCTTGTTCGCGGCGGCGGCCCTTCGCAATCTGAACCCGAGCTACGAAGAGGCCGCGCGCGGCCTGGGGCGTGGCCGGCTCGCGGTGGTGACCGGTACCACCGCGCGGCTGATCGCTCCGGCGCTCGCCGGCGGGACGCTGCTCGTGGGGCTATACGTCCTGTCGGACTTCGGCGCGGTGTCGTTGATGCGCTTCGACACCTTCACCACCGTGATCTACGCCGAGCTCGGCGGCCGCTTCGACCCGCCCGGCGCGGCGGCGCTCTCGACGATCCTGATCGCCCTGACGCTCCTGTTCCTCGCGGCCGGCCTGCGCGTCCGGGGGCGCGGCGGCTTCGTGCAGACCGAGGCCGGCTTTCGCCGCGAGTCGGTTCACGAGCTGGGTCGGGCGCGGGTTCCGGCGCTGCTCGCGGTGGGGGCGGTGCTCGGGCTGGCGCTGGTCTTGCCGCTCGCTCGTCTCGTGACCTGGACGGTCGACGTCCTCGGCGAGCAGGACCTATCCGAGTTCGCCGGCTGGGCGTTCAACAGCCTGTTCGTGAGCGCGCTTGCCGCCAGCGTCGCGGTGGGCGCTGCGCTCCCGGTGGCGATCGTGCTGGCGCGGCGCCGGGGCGCCGGGCGATGGGCGGGCGTCCTGGTCGGGTGGCTCGCCCAGGCGGGCTACGCGCTGCCCGGCGTGATCGTCGCATTGGCGCTCGTGGCGCTCGCGACGCGCTGGCTCGACCCCCTGTACAACACGCTCTTCCTGCTGGTGGTCGCGTTCGTCATCCGCTTCCTGCCGCAGGCGATCCAGGGCCAGGAGGCCGGCCTCCAGCAGATCGGCGCCAACCTGTCGGAGGCGGCGCGTGGTCTCGGGGCGTCGCGGGCCGGGGCGTTCTGGCGGGTGGTGGTCCCGCTCCTGGCGCCGAGCGCCCTCGCGGCCTGGATCGTGGTCTTCCTGACCGCGGCGAAGGAGCTGCCCGCCACACTGATCCTCAGGCCGCTCGGGTTCGACACCCTGCCGGTGCGGATCTGGACGCCGGCCCGCGATGGGCTCTACGCCGACGCCGGACCGGCCGCCCTCCTCCTCGTCCTGGTGGCGATCGTGCCGCTCTACGTGCTGCTGGCGCGCCGTCGCGGCGTCGTCCCGGGGCTCACGTGAGACAGGCCGGCCCTTCACCCCCGCACGCCGGTTCGGGGTCGGCCCTGTGAGCCTCTCGCTCGAGGCCGTCTCGAAGTCGTTCGGGCCGGCGCGCGCGGTGGCGGGCGTCTCGCTGGCGGTCGAGCGCGGCGAGCTGTTCGCGGTCCTCGGCCCGTCCGGCTGCGGCAAGACGACGCTGCTCCGGCTGATCGCGGGCTTCGAGCGCCCGGACGCGGGATCGGTGACGGTGGGCGAGCGGGTCGTGTCTTCGCCGGGCGCGTTCTTGGGGCCGGAGCGCCGGCGGATCGGGATGGTCTTTCAGGACTACGCGCTGTTCCCGCACCTCACCGTGCGTCGCAACGTGGCTTTCGGCCTGCCGCGCGCGGACCGTCCGCGGGCGATGTCGACGCTCGAGCTCGTGGGGCTCCAGCACAAGGCCGATCGCTACCCGCACGAGCTTTCCGGCGGCGAGCGCCAGCGCGTCGCCCTGGCCCGCGCGCTCGCGCCCGGGCCCGCGGTGGTGCTGCTGGACGAGCCGTTCTCGAGCCTGGACGCCGCCCTGCGGGCGGACATCAGGCGCGACGTGGAGCTGATCCTTCGCGAGGCCGGCACCACAGCGGTGCTGGTCACCCACGACCAGGAGGAGGCGCTCTCACTCGCGGACCGGCTGGCGGTGATGCGTGAGGGAAGGTTGGTTCAGGTCGGGGCGCCCGAGGATGTGTACGCGCGCCCGGCCGATCGCTGGGCCGCGCAGTTCGTGGGGGAGGTCAACGTGATTCGAGGGATGTCGCGGGCGGGGGGTGTCGAGACGAGGCTCGGAACCTTCGACGTCGCCCGGGCCACCGGCCTCTCGGGCGCTGTCCACGTGGCGGTGCGCCCAGAGCAGCTCGACCTGCGCGTGGACCGCAGCGGCAACGCGGAGATCACCCAGCGCGAGTTCCGCGGCCACGACGTGCTCTACCGTCTGCGCCACGAGACCGGCGGCACGGTCCTCGTCCAGCTTCCGTCGGTCGAGCTGTTCGAGGTCGGGGAGCGGGTGTTCGTCGGGCCGAAGCGGGCGGCAGTGGTGTCGCTGGTGGACTGAGCTCCGCTGTCTACTGGTCAATCGGCCAGGACGCGTCGCCGGACGTGGCGCCGCGCATCACCTTGAGCCCGAGCAACGCGCACTTGCGGCGCGTCGGCGAGATGTCGATTCCGAGCAGGTCGAGCATCCACTCCGCGGACAGCACCGGCACGTCCTCCACCGACATCCCCACCAGCTCCTCGGAGGCGATCGACGCGGCTGCCTGGGAGATCGCGCAACCCTGACCGTGAAAGCGCAGCTCGGCCACGCGCCCGTCCTCGACCCGCACGTGCACGCCGAGCTCGTCGCCGCAGAGAGGATTGTGGTCGTGCCACTCGAGGTCGTGCGGGTCGAGCGCGCCGAAGTTGCGCGGTCGCTTGTAGTGGTCGAGGATGTAGTCGCGGTAGAGGGCGTCCACTTACCTCAAGCCTAGAGCGCGCCTGAGCAAGGCCAGCACCCGTCCGGGATCCTCGGTCAGCTGTCGGTGGGTGACCCGCAGGACGCGGTAGCCGCGAGCTGGAGGACGGCGTCACGCTCGCGATCGCCCTCGAAGGCCTTTCGTGTGCGATGAAACGCGTAGCTGTCGAGCTCGACCACGAGGCGCTCTTTCGGCCAGAGCGCGTCGACGGTGAAGCGCTCCACGCTCGTGTTGAGCGCCGGCAACGGCAGGCCGCCGTCGCGACAGAGGTCGACGAAGCGGCGCTCGAGCTCCGAGCGAGCCCCGAGCCCCGGTAGCTGGCCGGCGAGCGCCTTCCGCAGCGGTCGCACGCCGCGGTGCCCGCGGCTACGGCGCAGGAGCCGCTCGATGGCGCGGAGATCGAGCAGGCGCCGGCGCTCGGCCTCCTCCACCGCGTGGTCGAGCTGGCGCGGGTTGAGAACTTCGGCGAGGTCGAGCAGCGTGCGGGCGAGCGAGGTGACCGGAATGCCGTCCCGGATCGTCCGGTCCTCAGGGTGAAGGCTGCGAGGGCGGTGTACGCGGATCCCCGGCTGGGAATGCCGACTTCGCCCGATCGCGGTGACGTCGATCGCCGCAGCCGCACTTTCACGAAGCCCCCACAGCTCGGCGGCGTCGCGGTGGCTGAGCATGGCGCCGGGGCCGCAGGCGAGCACGGCGGCCATCCAGTGGCCGTGCAGGGTCAGGGAGCGGTGGCCGACGGCGTAGACGCCCTTGTGCAGCGGCTTGAGTCGCCCGGCGCGAACCCGTCGCTGGATCGCCCCTGCGGCGAAGCCGAGGCTGGCGAGCTGCCGGTACGCGATGACGCCGCGCTGGCACGTGGCCAGCTCGGCGAGACGCCGCTCGCGATCTGGGCCTTCTTCCCGCCGAATAGCGGCGGAAAGAGGGCCCACATCGGTCATGCGGTCCAGGGTGCAGGCCGCCGGCGCACCGGACAACGCGCGCGTGTGACAACTCAGCGAAGGAGGAGCTAAAGCCCGAACACGGAGCGCGCCGCGAGCAGCGCGTCCACGAGCCGGTCCACGTCCGCGCGCGTGTTGTAGACGTGGAACGACGCGCGCGCTGTGGCCGGTACCCCCAATCGCCGCATCAAGGGCTGCGCGCAATGGTGGCCGGCGCGGATGCAGACCGCCTCGCGGTCGCACAGCTCGGCGACGTCGTGGGGATGCATCCCGTCGATCGTGAACGAGACCACCCCGCCACGCAGCGACGGCTCGCGCGGACCGAGCACGGTCAGCCCGGGGACATCGGGGAGCCTTTCGAGCGCGTACGAGGACAGGTCGAGCTCGTGCGCGCGCACCGCCTCCATGCCGAGCGCCGACAGGTAGTCGATCGCCGCGCCGAGCCCCACCCCCTCTGCGATCGCCGACGTGCCTGCCTCGAACTTCCACGGCAGCTCGTTCCAGCTCGAGGACTCGAAGCCGACCTGGGAGATCATGTCGCCGCCGCCGAGGAATGGCCGCATCGCCTCGAGCAGCTCGCGCCGGCCGTGGAGCACGCCGATGCCGGTGGGCCCGAGCGCCTTGTGGCCGGTCCAGGCGTAGAAGTCGGCGTTCACGTCGGAGGAGACGTCGAAGGGGAGCTGAGGCACCGCCTGCGAGCCGTCCACCAGACAGACAGCGCCGGCGGCGCGCGCCCGGGCGGCCACCTCCGCCACCGGGTTGATCGTGCCGAGCACGTTCGACACGTGCACGACGCCGACGAGCTTCACGCGGCCGGAGGCGAGCACGGAGTCGAGCTCCTCCAAGGAGATCGTCCCCTCCTCGGACACCGAGAGGTAGCGGAGCGTGGCGCCCCGCTCGGAGCACAGCAGCTGCCAGGGCACGATGTTCGAGTGGTGTTCCATCTCGGTGATCAGCACCTCGTCGCCGGGACCGACGTGCTCGCGGCCCCACGCGTAGGCCACGAGGTTGATCGCCTCGGTGGCGTTGCGGGTGAAGATCGTCGTGGCCGGCTCGACCCCGCAGAAGCGGGCGACGCGCTCGCGCGCGCCCTCGAAGAGGTCGGTCGCCTCCTGCGCCAGCTGGTAGACGCCGCGATGGATGTTCGCGTTCGACCGCCGGTAGTAGCCATCGATCGCCTCGATCACCGAGCTCGGCTTCTGCGACTTCGCCGCCGAGTCGAGGTAGCAGAGCGGCTTGCCGCGGATCTCCCGCGCGAGCACCGGGAAGTCGGCGCGGACGTCGGGCAATGTGGTGGCCGGCGCGACGGCCATCAGATGATCGGTTCCGAATCCGCGTGCGCCGATCCAGCGACGGTATGGCGGGTCATCCGTGGGTGCGGGGGCCGGGATCGATCATTTCTCTAACGCTCGGCCGTGAACGCCACGACCTGCTCCTCGGCGGCGGTGAGCTTGGCGGCGATCCGCTCGCGCACGATGGCCTCGAGCGCTTCGTCACCCAGCCGCCGCACGACCTCCTCGAAGTAGCCCTCGACGAGCGTCCGCACCGCGTCGCGACGGGGGATGCCGCGGGTGGTCATGTAGAAGACCTGCTCCTCGTCGATCTCCCCAACCGTGCCGCCGTGCGATGCCGAGACGTTGTCGGTCTCGACGATCAGCGAGGGGATCGCGTCGCCCTTGGCCCCGGGCGAGAGCAGCATCGAGTGGGTCTGAAGGTAGGTGTGCGTGTTCTGGGCGCCGCGCTCGATCTGGATCAGCCCCTCGTAGGAGGCGCGCGACTCGCCGGTGAGCGCGCCCTTCCAGACCGTGTCGCCGGTCGTGTCGCCCTGCTCGTGCAGGTCGGTGGTGAAGAGGTCGAGGTGCTCTGAGCCCTCGGTGAAGTAGAGCCCGGTGTGGCGCATGTCCGAGCCGCGCTCCGCTGTGACGATGTCGAGCCTCTGCTTGGTCAGCCGGCCGCCGAGGTGGATCGGCACCCACGAGCAATGCGCGTCCCGGGCGACCTCGACGCGCTTGGTCGAGATGTCGTAGACCTCGCCCGCACCCCAGTCCTGGAGGTGGGCCAGCCGCGCCCGCGAGCCCGGCTCGAGGTAGAGCTCGAAGGCGCCCGCATGAAGCGCCTGCCCGTCGAAGTCGGGTGCGAGGCAGTACTCGCGGATTGAGCAGTCGGCCAGCTCGCCGACGACGCCGAGCGTGTGCGCGTACTGAGCGGTGCCCGGCTCGTCGATCAGGTAGACCACCTGGAGCGGGCGCTTGAGCCTCACGCCGCGCGGGACGTGTGCGAACGCGCCGCCGGTCCAGAAGGCGGCCGTGGCGGCCGGGAACTTGCCCTCCTCGAATGAGAGCCGGCGCATGTACCAGCGCTCGACGAGCTCGGCGTGCTCTTCGACGGCGCGCTCGAGCGACGTCAAGACCACGCCCTGGTCGGCGGCCGCCTCGTCGAGCCACGAGTGGACGGTGCTCGCCCCGCGCTGGACGATCAGGCCCGAGAGCTCGCCCGCGTCCGGGAGCGCATCGGTCACGACGTCGGGTAGCTCCTCGAGCGAGCCCACCGCGTCATAACGGCGCGCCTCGAGGTCATCCAGGGAGAGCCCGCGCAGGTGGGTCGTCCAGAAGCCGGAGCGCCGCCAGGTGGGGACCGGCTCGCGCTCGTAGACCTCGAGCGCCGCCCGCCGCCGCTCCTCGACGAAGTCAGCCGGCATCGGCCGCGCGGGCCGCGCCCGCCTCCTCGCGAACGAAGTCGTAGCCCTTGTCCTCGAGCTCGTCGGCCAGCTCCGGGCCGCCCTCGCGGACGATGCGACCGTCGAGCATGATGTGGACGAAGTCCGGCGTGACGTACTCGAGGATCCGCGTGTAGTGGGTGATGATCAGGACGCCGAGCTCGGACCCGCGCATCGCGTTGACGCCGTCGGAGACGATCCGCAGGGCGTCGATGTCGAGCCCGGAGTCGGTCTCGTCGAGCACTGCGAACTGCGGCTTGAGCATCGCCAGCTGGAGGATCTCGGCGCGCTTCTTCTCGCCGCCCGAGAAGCCGTCGTTGAGGTAGCGGCTCGTGAACTCGCGGTCGATCTTCAGCAGATCCATGTTCGCCCCGAGCTCCTGGCCGAACTCCTTGACCTTGATCGGCTCGTCGCGGCAGGCGTTCATCGCCATCCGCAGGAAGTTGGCCACCGAGACGCCGGGGATCGTGGCGGGGTACTGGAACGCCATGAACAGGCCCGCGCGCGCGCGCTCGTCGGGGTCCGCCTCGGTCATGTCCTCGCCGTTTAGCACGACGCTGCCGGCGGTGACCTCGTAGGCGGGGCTGCCCATGAGCGAGTTGGCGAGCGTCGACTTCCCCGAGCCGTTCGGGCCCATCAGCGCGTGGGTCTCACCCTTGCGGATCGTGAGGTCGACCCCGTGGAGGATCTCGAACTCCTCGGTACGGACGTGCAGGTTCTTGATCTCCAGGCTCATGCGACGGCTGCCTTCTTCCTCTGTGCGTTGACGGCGCCCGGGCGCCCTGGCTGGACCAGCTCCGAGAGCTTGACGTCCTCGAGCGTGCCGACGATCGCGCCTGGGACGCGCGTCCACAGCAGCTTCGTGGGGCACGCCCGCTCGGTGGCCACCTCGCGAGCGCAGATGGGCTCGGCGTCGGCGTCGGCGCCCGCCGTGATGCACTCGATCGGCGCGATGCGACCCTCGAGCGCGCTCACGACCTCGGCCATCGTGATGCTAGCCGCGGGCCGCGCCAGCGCGTAGCCGCCGCGGGCGCCGCGACGGCTCATGACGAGCTCCGCCTCCCGAAGCCTCCGCGCGAGGTGCTCGAGGTAGGCGAGCGGAAGTCCCTCGGCCTCGGCGATCGACCCGAGCGCGACCGGCCCCTCGTCGCCGTGGTCGGCGAGGTGGACCATGACGCGGACGCCGTACTCGGCCCTGGTCGAGAACATCATCTCCGAAATCCTACCTGCCAGGTAGGGGAAGACCGCTCCGGCGCGCCCTACGTGTGGAGGTAGACGGACGCCTCGCGCACGCCCGGGCGTGGCGCGCGGGCGGCGTCGCGGTCGACCACGCAGAGGCCGAGGCCGTGGAGGTCCACGGTCAGGAGCACCCGCGGATCGGCCGCGATCCGTGCCCAGGCGCGCCGCATCCCCTCCGACCAGGTGATGTCGTCGAGCAGGATCACGCCCGGGCGGCGCAGGCACGCGGTCAGGCGCTCGAAGTAATCGAGCGTGGGGGCGAGCTGGTGGTGGCCGTCGACGAACGCGAGGTCGAGCTCGCCCGCGCTCTGGAGCGCGGGCTCGAGCGTGTCCTCGAAGCGGCCGGCGCGCGCCTCTACGTGCGCCCCCAAGCCGAGCCGCTCCAGGTTCGCCAGCGCGAGCTCGACGCGCGATGGGTCCGCCTCGAGCGTGACTAGCCGGCCCTCGCCGCCGGCCAGCTCGAGACCGGCCGCCTGGTAGGCCGTCGACAGGCCGACGCAGGTGCCGAGCTCGAGCGCGCGGCGGACGTCGAGCTCGCGCGCGAGGTGGAGCAGCACGCGACCCCAGCGCTCGCTCTTGCTCTGCTCGAGCGCGAGCCGCGCGACCGGCGAGCTGCGGACCCGCTCGCCGTCGGCCTGCTCGCCGGTCCACGTCGAGCGCGCGCTCCTGATGACCTCGTCCGAGCGTCCGAGCTCGGTTCTGAGCCCCTCGATGCGGTCGATCCATTCCCGCTCGGGCGCCTCGGGCGCCGCGGCCGCGGCAGTCAGCGCACGGCCCACCGCGGCCACCGTCGGCTCCGGGTCCTTGAGCAGGCGCGCGAGCGTCCGGTCGCGATCGCGGCGGCGCAGGGCGCGCACGTACGCGCCGCGCGCCCGGCCCCCGATCAGCCGGAGGCGTCCGCTCGCCGCGTCCGGCACCGCCATCTGCCTACGGGGTCGCCTCGAGCGCCCGGACGTCGTGCGCGATCCGCTCGGGCGTCGCCTGCTCGAGCGGGAAGGCGACCCGCTGAAGCCCGTCGCCGTCCACGATCACGATCCGCGCCTGGTGCTCGGCGTCCGGCAGCTGCGGCTGGATCGCGTAGGCGTCCCACAGCGGGCGCAGCTCTCCCTCCGTCCCCAGCACGAAGTCCATCCGACCGGTCATCCGCTGCTCGGACAGGAAGGCGCGCGCCCGCTCGGGCGTGTCGGTCTCCGGGTCCACGGCGATCGCCAGCGCCGGGACGTCGTGGCCGAGCTGGTCGAGCGCCCCCTTGGTCTGCTGCGCCTGGGGCGGGCAGCTCTCGTCGCAGGTCGTGTAGAGGAAGGTGACGATCACCGGCGCGCCGCGGAAGTCACGCATTCGGACCGTCTCGCCGTCCTGGTTTGCCAGCGCGAAGTTGGGCGCGCGGACGCCGTCGGGGAGCACCGAGCCGGCGAAGCCGGAGGCGGCGGTCAGCGGGTCCTCGGCGGCCGCATCCTCGCCGCCCTGGCTCGCGACCAGCACGAGCGCCCCCAGCGCGAGGATCGCGGCCAGCACGAGCGCCATCAGCACGCGCGGATGCACGCACGAAGCGTAGCCGCCGCTACGATCCGCTCAGGGCGCTCCGAGCGGGTGCGGGCAGCCTCGAACCGACTCTCCGCGCCTCGCTATACTTTCTGAAGTAAAAGTCGACCGAGTATTGGGAGTTTCGATGTCAAGCGGCGCGGAAGTCATTCGCAGGGCGAAGGACCAGATCAAGGAGGTGGACCCGCGCGAGGTCCGCGACATCAGTTCGAACGGGGCCGCCAACGGCGCCGTGCTGGTGGACGTCCGCGAGCAGCACGAGTTCGAGGAGTCGCACATCCCGGGAGCGGTGCACGTGCCGCGCGGCCACCTCGAGTCGCGCATCGAGGGCGCCGCGCCGGACAAGTCGCAGCGGGTCGTCCTCTACTGCGCGTCCGGCAACCGCTCGGCGCTCGCTGCCCACACCCTTCAGCAGCTGCTCGGCTACGAGCACGCGGAGTCGATGGAGGGCGGCATCACGCTCTGGAAGGACCGCGGCTACGACGTTGAGGTGCCGCGCGCGCTCACCGCCGACCAGCGGCAGCGCTACTCACGTCACATCCTGATCCCCGAGATCGGCCTCGAGGGGCAGATGAAGCTGCTCGACGCCAGGGTTCTGCTGCTCGGCGCGGGCGGGCTCGGCTCGCCGGTCGCGCTCTACCTCGCGGCCGCCGGCGTCGGCACGCTCGGGATCGTGGACGACGACGACGTGGACCTGACGAACCTCCAGCGCCAGATCGCCCACACCAACGACCGCGTCGGCACGCCCAAGGTCGACTCGGCCGAGCAGTCGATCAATGAGATCAACCCGGACGTCGAGGTCGTCAAGTACAAGACCCGCCTCGACGCCGGGAACATCATGGAGATCATCGAGGGCTACGACGTGATCGTCGACGGGGCGGACAACTTCCCCACGCGCTACCTCCTAAACGACGCCTCGGTTCGCCTGCGCACCCCGGTCGTCTCCGCCTCGATCCTCGGCTTCGACGGTCAGCTGTCGGTCTTCGCCCCCTACGAGGGTCCCTGCTACCGCTGCCTCTACCCGACGCCGCCGCCGGCGGAGCTCGCCCCCTCGTGCGGCGCCAACGGAGTGCTCGGGGTCCTGCCGGGCACGATGGGGATGCTCCAGGCGACCGAGGTGATCAAGATGATCGTGGGCGCCGGCGAGCCGCTCGTGGGTCGCCTGCTGCTCTACGAGGCGCTGAGCGAGACCTTCACCGAGCTCAAGGTCAAGCGCGATCCCGACTGCCCGATCTGCTCCCGCGACCCGGACTCGATCTCCGATGAGGAGATGGGGCAGTTCCCCGACTACGAGGCATTTTGCGCGGGATGAGTGTCGTCAAGATCCCGCCGGTCCTACGGTCCTACACGGGCGGGGAGCGCGTGGTGTCCGCGGACGGTGACTCGGTCGGCGAGGTCCTGGAGGGGCTCGCCGCGAGCCATCCCGACACGCGCGGCCAGCTATTCGACGAGTCGGGCCGGCTCAACCGCTTCGTGAACGTCTACCTAAACGACGAGGACGTGCGCGTGCTCGACGGGCTCCAGACCGCCGTCGCCTCCGACGACACGCTTGTGATCCTTCCGGCGATGGCGGGCGGCGCCCAGACACCCGCGGCCGCGGAAACAGCCATCTAGACTGTCGAAGACCGATGCTCGAGCCGCGCCTCGACAACCGGCCGTGCGGGGGCAAGTACGCGGACATCGTCAAGTCCATCGGCAACACGCCGCTGGTCGAGCTGCGGCGGCTGTCGCCGAAGCCGGACGTGCGGATCTTCGCCAAGCTCGAGAGCTACAACCCGACGGGTTCGGTCAAGGACCGCGTGGGGAGGGCGATGATCGAGGACGCCGAGGCGAGTGGAGCCCTGGAGGACGGCAAGACGATCCTCGAGCCCACCTCCGGCAACACCGGGATCTCACTGGCGATGCTCTGCTCCCGCAAGGGCTACCGGCTCAAGGTCGTCATGCCCGACAACGTCACCCGCGAGCGCATCGACCTGCTCGAGATGTACGGGGCGGAGATCGTCTACTCCCCCGGCGAGCAGGGCTCGAACGGCGCGGTGGCGAAGGCGCTCCGGATGGCGGAGCAGGACACCTCGTACCACATGCTCTACCAGTACGGAAACGAGGCGAACCCCCGCGCGCACTACGAGGGGACGGCCGTCGAGATACTCGAGGAGCTCGACGAGGTCACGGCGTTCGTCGGCGGGCTCGGCACCGGCGGGACGCTGATGGGTTGCGCCCGCCGCCTGAAGGAGGAGGACTCGGAGACGATGATCGTCGCCGCCGAGCCGCGCCAGGGCGAGAACGTCCAGGGCCTGCGCTCGCTGGAGGACGGCTACATCCCGCCGATCCTCGACCTCTCGCTGCTCGACCGCAAGATCTTCGTCTCCAACCGCGACGCCGTCGTCTGGACGAAGCGCATGCTCGCCGAGGAGGGCCTTTTCGTGGGCGTCTCGAGCGGCGCGATCGCCTCGATCGCGGTGCGCGTCGCCTCCGAGCTCGACGAGGGCAACGTCGTCTTCGTCGTCTGCGACGACGGCTGGAAGTACCTCAGCTCCGGTGTCTACACCAAGCCACTCGAGGAGCTTGAGGCGACGATCGAGTCGGCCTCGTTCTGGTAGCGGATGGGTCCGGACGCAACAGGCGTTCGGGCTAGCCGCCGCTTCCGACCTGCTCGCGGTCCTTCTTCGAGCGACGGCTCTCTGACTCCGAGTCGTCGTCGTCGCTCGTGTCCATGCTGACCGCGTTCTTGAACTCGCGCATGCCGCGTCCGACCGAGCGCCCCATCTCGGGCAGCTTCTTGGGCCCGAGCACAATCAGGGCGATGACCATGATGATCACTATCTCCATCGGTCCGACGGAAGGCATCTCTTCCCTTTCTGCGGGTCAAGCTCGAGGATAGATCATCCTCGGCGTGTCACTAGCCTTGCGCGGGTGCAGATCGCGACGGCCCACCTCGACGCGCTCGTCGCCCACGCGCGCGACGAGGCGCCGAACGAGTGCTGCGGCTACCTGCGCGCCGCCGAGGGACGCGTGGAGGAGGTCTTTCCGGCGCGCAACCTCCGCAACTCTCGCTATGGGTACGAGCTCGACCCCCAGAGCCTGCTGGCAGCGAACGAGCTCGACGACGAGGGCTACGAGGTCGGCGTCTACCACTCGCATCCGCGAAGCGCCCCGGAGCCCTCCCAGACCGACATCAACCTCGCGCACTACCCGCACTGGACATACCTGATCGTGTCGCTCGCGGGCGACGCCCAGGTGCGCGCGTGGCGGATCGCCGACGGCCGCGTGGAGGAGGAGGAGCTGGCCGTCGTCGCGGATGCCTAGCGGTGCCCGGCGCGAGCCGCTCGCCTGCCCGGCGTGCGCTCGGCGCTACGAGCTCGACGAGCGCTTCTGCCGGCAGTGCGGCATGCCGCTCGTCTACGCGGGTGCGCCGGTGGTGGAGGACCCCGCGAGCGACGCGCACGGGCGCGCGCGCAAGGTCAGGCCGGAGTACACGCGCGGCGACCTCGTCCGCGTAGCGGGCGGGCGCAACCAGGCGGAGGCGGAGCTGATCCAGAACATCCTGCTCGAGGAGGGCGTCCCGAGCATGCTGCGAAGGACCGCCGGATTCGACGTCCCGGACTTCCTCGCGGGCGGCCCGCGCGACGTCATGGTGGCGGCCTCCGCGTTCGAGACGGCGCGCGGCACGCTGTTCGAGGCCGAGCTGATCGAGCAGTCGCCGCCGCGCACGGGCGAGGGGTCGGGAGCGCGGCAGGCGGCGATCGTGCTGGCCGCGATCCTGCTGGCGGGCAGCGCCGTCGCGGCGATCGCCTGGCTGTTGCTACAGGCCGCCGGCTGACCCTGGGCGCCTGGTCAGGGCGCGATACCCGGGTCGAGCCGGGGTGCGGTCGGGGGTTCGGTGGATCGTGCCGCGCCTGTGACCGATCCTCGCGCCTCGGAACGGAGGACCTCCGGACCCGTCCGCTCCGGTCGGCCGTCGCCAGGCTCAGCGGTGACGCTGAGGGTCGGGTACTTCGCGGGGTCGACCGCAGCATGCAGCCTGACCTCCGATCGTCCCTCCGCATCGGGGTGGAAGGTCCCTGCCGAGATCCGGTTCGGCGCCCTTCTCGTGTCGCCCGGACCCACGAACCACAGCTCGTAGAGCTCTCCCTCGGGGAGGATCGGGAGGTCGTCGCTCTCGAACAGGACGACCCTGCCGGGGCCGGCCTCGAGCACGATCGCGCTTGCGTCGGCAGCACCGTCAGGCGCCGTCAGGACTGCCTCGAGCTCGAGCGTGCCCGACACGTCGTCTCCTCCGAGACGAGCCCCGGCGATGACCGTGCCCGCGAGCACCGCTGCGCAGGCGCCCGCCAGCGCCACCCTTCGCGGTCGTGACAGACGCCAGCGATTGCGCGGCGCCGCCGACGCGGCATCGTAAGGCGCCTCCGCGTCCGCCGCGGCCAGGGCGACTGCACCCAACACCGCCGACTCCAGGGCGGCGGGCACTTCGTAAGCCGGCGAAGCGGAGAAGAGGAGCCTCGCGACCGCCTGGAGCTCGGGAAGCTGGGCCTGGCAGCTTGTCACTCGCCCAGGTGGCCTTCGAACTGCTTCGCGTCCCCGGGGGCGAGCGCGCTAAGCGCATAGGGGGCAACGTCGGCGTGGTGCTCCGTTGGGGCCATCCGTAGGGATTCGCATCCGCGCGTTGGCGCGTTCATCCAGCGTGTCGTAGGAAAGAGCCGCGCCCGATCCGTGACGCTCGACTACGATCGTCGCGACCGTCAACTTCTGGGGAGGAGTGCCTGATGGAGAGCACCGCTCGGCTGCGCGTCACCGTCAACGGCGAGGCGCGCGAATCGGACGTGGAGCCGCGCCTCCTCCTCGTCCACTACCTGCGCGACCACCTCGGGCTGACCGGCACCCACGTCGGCTGCGACACGTCGAACTGCGGCGCCTGCACCGTGCACGTGGACGGCGAGGCGGTCAAGAGCTGCACGCTGCTCGCCGTCCAGGCGGACGGCTGCGCCATCAAGACGATCGAGGGCATGGCCGAAGACGGCGAGATGCACCCGCTCCAGGAGGCCTTCTGGGAGCAGCACGGCCTCCAGTGCGGCTACTGCACGCCCGGGATGATCATGGCGGCGGCCGACCTGCTCGAGCGCAATCCGAGCCCGAGCGACGAGGAGGTCCGCCACGGGCTCGAGGGCAACCTCTGCCGCTGCACCGGCTACCAGAACATCGTCAAGGCGGTCCAGGCGGCGGCCGCGGGCGGCCGCGAGGAGGTGTCGGCGTGAGCGCGACCGAGCAACAGAGGGCGGGCGACGGCTGGGTCGGGCAGGCGATCCGCCGCAAGGAGGACCCGCCGCTCGTCAAGGGTCAGGGCACCTACGTGGACAACATGACGCTGCCGGGGATGTTGCACGCCGCGATCGTCCGCTCGCCGGAGGCGCACGCCGCCATCAGCGGCATCGACGCCTCGGCCGCGAAGGAGCACCCGGCGGTGACCGCCGTCTTCGTCGGCGAGGACCTCGCCGACGACTTCGCCGGCGGCATCCCGATGGTCTGGGATCCGCCGGGCGTCGAGATCAACACCCCCGACCACTGGCCGCTCGCGCGCGGAGAGGTCAAGCACGTCGGCCAGGCGGTGGCCGTGGTCCTCGGCAACGACCGCTACGCCGTGGCCGACGCGGCCGAGCAGGTGATCGTTGACTACGAGCCCAAGCCGGCGGTAGTCGACCCCGAGAAGGCGCTCGAGGACGGCTCGCCGCTCGTCTGGGACCAGTTCGGCACGAACCAGACGCACGAGTGGGGCATCGCCGGCGGCGATGCCGAGCAAGCGATCGCCGACGCCGACGTCGTGGTCGAGCGGCGGATCGTGAACCACCGCACCGCCGGCGCGCCGATCGAGCCGCGCAGCTCGATCGCGGACCCGCGCGGCGACGGCGTGACGCTCTACTCCTCGACTCAGATCCCCCACA
>JBPCMT010000068.1:0-8994 GCA_051001995.1 Thermoleophilaceae bacterium | reverse complement strand
AGTACGGCAACCAGAGCGCGATC
This sequence comes from Thermoleophilaceae bacterium, assembly GCA_051001995.1. GTDB lineage: Bacteria > Actinomycetota > Thermoleophilia > Solirubrobacterales > Thermoleophilaceae > CAWEHQ01. Next base: position 8,971 of record JBPCMT010000068.1, on the reverse strand, counting down.
ATGAACTTCGAGATCGCGGCGCAGGGGATGGGGGCGAAGTACGTGCTCGACGGCACCGACACCGCCGCGGCGATGTTCAACCCCGAGGGCGACGCCGGCGACGTGGAGATGTGGGAGCTGATCTGCCCGATGGCTTACCTCTCGCGCCGGATCAAGGCGTCGTCGGCCGGGTCGGGCCGCCACCGCGGCGGCTCGAGCTTCGAGTCGCTGCTGATGGTCTGGGGCACATCGTTCTGGGAGCTCCAGAACCTCGGCACCGCGCGCGTGTTCAGCTCGCAGGGGCTGTTCGGCGGCTATCCGGGCGCCACCGCGTACGTGCACAACATCAAGGGCGCGGACCTGATCGAGCGAGCGCGGAGGGGGGAGGCCTACCCGGTCTGCGACGGCGACTTCGAGGACCCGGCGCTGATGGCGATCGAGGGCGAGCGCGAGTACAAGCTCGACAACTTCACGACGCTCCACCCGTTCCAGCAGGGCGACCTCTACCTGTCGGTCATGAAGGGTGCCGGCGGGCTGGGCGACCCGCTGCTGCGCCCGCCGGAGTCGGTGCGCAGCGACGTCGAGGAGGGGCACCTGCTGCCGCGCTTCGCGGAGTCGGTCTACGGCGTGGATGGCGACGACTCGTCGGTCGAGAGCCGCCGCGAGCGGATGCGCGCCGCGCGGCTCGAGCGCGCGCGGCCGGTGCGCGAGTGGTGGTCGGAGCAGCGCGAGCGGGTCCTGGCGCGCGACGCGATCGACCCGGTGAAGCGCATGTACGCGGAGTGCATGCGGCTGTCGCCGCGCTGGTCGGCGGAGTACCGCGGCTTCTGGGACCTGCCCGAGGACTTCGAGTGGGAGGCCGCCACCCCGACGGTCGCGGCGACCTCCGCGGCCAAGGGCAAGGTCACGCCGGAGGAGGCGGCCGCCGAGTTCCTGTCGGCGTCGAAGGTCGCGCGCGCGGAGTCGCCAGGGCAGTCGGTCGCCAGCGCGATGGAGCCCGACACGCTCGAAGCCCTGCTCGACGAGCGCCTCTCGCGCCGCGAGGTCAAGGCGATCCAGTCCGGCTACAAGGACCGCGACCGCTTCGAGAAGTGGGTCGCGCTGCTCCAGCGGCGCGCGGGCTACGAGGACCGGATCCTGCTCCCGGTCGGGGAAGCGCTGAACGTCGTCCGTCGCGCGGGCGACGGCGAGCTCGTGATTCGCTGCGACTGCGGCCACGACTTCTGCGCCCACGACCACAACTGGAAGATGGACGCGGCGATCTTCGTCCGCGACGACGACGAGTCGCTGCGCGAGGTCTACCCCCGCATGGCGCACGCCGACCCCGACTGGATGGAGCTAAGGGAGTTCTTCTGCCCGTCCTGCGCACACCAGCTCGAGGTCGAGACCGCCGCCCCGTGCTACCCGGTCACGCACGACTTCCTGCCCGACGTCGAGGGCTTCTACAACGGCTGGCTGGGTCGCGAGCTGCCCGTCTAGCGCGCGGCACCGGCAGGTTCGCGGGCCGCCGGCCGCGGGTACAGGAACGAGAGGCTCAGCGAACAGGGAGATGACCCGATGGCCACCGAGGTAACCGAGCGACAGGCACGCGACGTGGCGGAGGCCGCGCGCGAGACCGAGTGGAAGCTCCCGAGCTTCGCCAAGGAGCTGTTCATGGGGCACCTCCGGCTCGATCTGATCTCGCCGCAGCCGCGGCTCGACGCGGACGCCGTCACGAAGGGCGAGCGCTTTCTCGAGCTCCTGCGCGCGTTCCTCGAGAACGAGGTCGACCCGCTGCGGATAGAGCGCGAGGACAAGATCCCCGAGCACGTCGTCGAGGGCCTCAAGAAGCTCGGGGCGCTCGGGATGAAGGTGTCCGAGGAGTACGGCGGCCTCGGCCTCTCGCAGGTGTACTACAACCGCGCGCTGACGCTGGCTGCCTCGTGGCACTCCTCGATCTCGACGCTGCTCTCGGCGCACCAGTCGATCGGCGTCGCCGAGCCGCTGCGGCTGTTCGGCTCCGAGGAGCAGAAGCGTGAGTGGCTGCCGCGGGTCGCGAGCACGAGCATCTCGGCGTTCCTGCTCACCGAGCCCGACGTGGGCTCCGACCCGGCGCGGCTCGCGACCACGGCGACGCCGTCCGAGGACGGCTCCGGCTACGTCCTGAATGGCCGCAAGCTGTGGGCCACCAACGGCGTGATCGCCGACGTCGTGGTGGTGATGGCGACGGTGCCGAAGTCCGAGGGCCGCCGCGGGGGCATCACCGCGTTCATCCTTTCCTACGACAGCGACGGCGTGACCGTCGAGCACCGCAACAGCTTCATGGGGCTGCGCGGGATCGAGAACTCGGTCACCCGCCTCGACGACGTCTTCGTCCCCGCCGAGAACACGATCGGCGGGGAGGGGGAGGGGCTGAAGATCGCGCTCACCACGCTCAACACCGGCCGCCTCGCCCTGCCGGCGATCTGTGTCGGCACCGCCAAGTGGGCGACGAAGACCGCGCGCGAGTTCGCGGTCGAGCGCGTCCAGTGGGGCCAGCCGGTCGGAAAACACGACGCCGTGCCGCAGACGATCCCCTTCTGGGTGGCGCGCCCTTTCGGACGGGGGCCGATGCTCGACTTGGCCAGCCGGCTGGCCGACGACAAGAAGAACGACATCCGCATCGAGGCGGCGATCGCCAAGCTCTACGGCTCTGAGCTCGGCTGGCGGATCGTGGACGAGCTCCTTCAGATCCGCGGCGGCCGTGGCTACGAGACGGCCGCCTCGCTGGCCGCCCGCGGCGAGAAGCCGGTGCCGGTCGAGCAGGCGATGCGCGACATGCGCATCAACCGCATCTTCGAGGGGTCGAGCGAGGTCATGCACCTCCTGATCGCGCGCGAGGCGGTTGACCAGCACCTCCAGGTGGCCGGCGACATTCTCGAGCCCGGCGTGGCGCTGGGCGACAAGGCCAAGGCCGCCGCCCGCGCCGGCGCCTTCTACTCGCGCTGGCTGCCGCAGCTGGTCGTGGGCGAGGGGCAGAGGCCGAGCTCGTTCTCCGAGTTCGGCGAGCTCGCCGAGCACCTCCGCTTCGCCGAGCGCAGCTCACGCAAGCTGGCGCGCTCGACCTTCTACGGGATCAGCCGCTGGCAGGCGAAGCTCGAGAAGAAGCAGTCGTTCCTCGGCCGGATCGTGGACATCGGCGCGGAGCTGTTCGCGATCGCCTCGGCGGTTGTGTACGCAAAGACGATCGAGTCAGAGGACGCGAGCCGCGCCGAGCAGGCGCGCGAGCTCGCCGACCTCTTCTGCTGCCAGGCCCGCCGGCGCGTCGACCGGCTCTTCCACGACCTCTGGTCGAATGACGACGACGCGAACTACCAGGCGGCGCAGAAGGTTCTCGAGGGCCGCTACGCCTGGCTCGAGCACGGCATCGTCGACCCGTCCGGGGACGGTCCGATGATCGCCGAGCAGCCCGAGGGCGTCGACGAGGCGGCCCAGCCGTCGGACGGAGATCGATCGAGCCAACGCTCCGACGGCGACCGGCCACCCGTGGCCGCAAAGGTCCAGTAGCGTCCCGCGCCGCGAATGAAGCTCTACGTCTGCTACGGCACGTTCACGTCCACTCCCAGGCCGGGAGGGCACCCGTGCGGCAACGCGCACCGCGCTCTGCGCGAGGCGGGCCACGCGCCCGAGGTCGAGCGCTCCTACGGGTTGGCGATGTTTCCGGACCGCCCGTTCAACCAGACCAGCGGCCGCAAGCGGGCGAAGCAGCTCACCGGCAGCTCTATGGTGCCCGTGCTCGAGCTCGACGACGGCACGGCGATCGGCGGGTCGAAGGAGATCATCGCGTGGGCCGCGGCGCACCCCGCGGGGGCGGTGGCCCAAGCCCGATAAGCGCCATTTCGCCGACCCCGTCGTTAGTGCTACGCTGTGCCACGAATGGATGTATCGGTGAGGGAGCTCCGCAACCACACGGGGCGCGTCATTGCAGCGATCGAGGGTGGCGAGGCTGTCGTTCTCACGGTTCACGGCCGTCCCGTGGCAGACATCCTCCCGCGCCGCTCCCGCAGCGAACGGCGCCCTTCGGAGCTGCTCCTGGGGGACCTGGCCGCGATCAGCGAGCTGGCCGGCGAGTTGAATGTCGCCTCCGACGCCTCGGACTTCGACGCCGGGCTCACGACCGACGACATGGCCACCCGCTGAACGGCTACCTGGTCGACACGAGCGTCTTCGTGGCCGCCGAGCAACGCAGACAACTCGCCGGCCCGCCGCCGGGAGAAGCGCGCATCTCGGTGGCGACGCTCACCGAGCTCATCGTCGGTGTGCATCGCGCCGAGCGGGCGCCCTTGCAGACGCTGCGCGAGGCGACGCTGGCTCGCGCCAGGGCCTTCGTGGCGCTTCCCTACGACGAGCTGGTGGCGGAGAGGCTCGCCGATTTACTCGCCCGAGCCAGGGCCCGGGGCCGCCGGGCGGGCGCCATGGACGCGATCGTCGCCGCGACGGCACTGGTCCACGACCTCGTGATCTGGAGCCAGGACGACGACTTCGACGTCCTCGCCGGTCTCGCAACCGACCTGCGCGTGCAGCGCGGCTGAGCGCCGGCCCGGCAGACGGCCTGGCAGCGGCGAGTACGACCGCTGGTATCGTCATGCCATGCGGACTACCATCGACGCGGCAGGGCGGATCGTCGTTCCCAAGCCGGTCCGCGACGATCTGGGCCTCACCGCCGGTACCGAGCTCGAGCTGAGCGTCGTCGACCGTCGGATCGAGATCGACGTTCCAGCCACGCCGATGCGCCTCGAGGAGCATGAGCACGGCGTGGCGGCGATCGCTGACCGCCAGATGCCGACACTCACCACCGAGGCCGTCAGGGACACGCTCGAGCGCATCCGTCGGTGATCGCACTCGACACCTCGGTGGTTGTCGCGACCTTCGCCCCCTGGCACGAGCATCACGCGCGGGCTCGCCGTGTCCTCGCCGCCGCTCCGCGTCTGGTCGCCCACACGGCGCTCGAGGCCTACTCGGTCCTGACGCGCCTGCCCGAGCCGTTTCGTGTCGATCCCGCGATAGCGGTCGAGTTCCTCGAGCGGACCTTCCGGAGCGAGCGCCTCGCGTTGGATCCGGACGCCCACGCGTGCGCACCGCGCACGTTGAGCGAGGCCGGAGTGGGAGGCGGCGCGACCTACGACGGCGTCATCGCGTTGGCGGCGCGAGAGGCGGGAGCCCAGGTAGTCACGCTCGACCGTCGCGCGCTGGACACCTACGCGCGCTGCGGCGCCGACGCGCGCCTGCTCGTCTAGGGAGCGGCGATCGGACCGCTCGCCCGCCGGGCTCTCTACCGCCTTGCCGCGAGTGGTCGAGTCGGGAGCCTGCTGCGCGGGAACGCGACCGTACGCAGACGCGCGCTGCGGGCCGCGCGACCGTACCTCGGCGGCGCGACCCTCGACGAGGCCCTGTCCACCGTGGAGAGGCTCGACACGCAGGGATTCGCCGTCGGCGTCGATTACTTCGGCGAGGCGGTCAGCGACGCGGAGGTCGTCGAGCGCAAGGTGAGGGAGTACCTGCGGCTCGTCGAAGCCCTGGAGGGAGCTCCCGCCGAAGCGAACGTGTGGCTCGACCTATCGAACGTCGGCCTCGACGTCTCGGCGGACCTCTGTCGCCGGCAGGTCAAGCGGATCTCGGAGCGTCTGCCCGCCGGCGCCCGGCTTCAGGTACGCGCCCACGACAGCACCAGGACCGAGGCGATCATCGACCTGAGCCTGGCGCTCGCCGCCGACGGCGCCCCGATCACGCAGACACTCCAGGCCAACCTTCGCCAGAGCGCCGTGAACGCGGAGCGCCTGCTCGAAGCGAACGTCCCGATCCTCCTGGTGAAGGGCGCGCACATCGAGCCCCGCGCGGTCGCCTTCGCCTGGGGCGAGGAGACCGACCTCGCGTTCCTGCGCCTCGCGCACCGCCTGCATGCCGGCGGCGCCGCTCTCTCGATCGCAACCCATGATCCGGTCATCCGCGAGGCGCTGCTCACATCGCTCGACGGCATTGGCGTGGAGATGCTGCTCGGCGTCCGCCCGGCCGACGCGAGCGACCTCCTCCTGCGGGGACACAGCGTCCGCCTCTACGTGCCCTACGGCGAGGACTGGCCGCGCTACTGGCTGCGTCGCCTGGGCGAGAAGCATGGGGCCTGACGATCTCGGCCCCCGCCCCCGATCCAACGCTCGATAACCGCGCTTATGTAAACCGCGGTCGATAGAGGGGCGTTTATGTGGTCGGGAACGGGCAAATGCCTTGAAACAAGTCGCCAGGACCGCCTGTCCTGGAGCTGACACCCTCGAGAACGGAGACGAACCAACAGATGGCCTACCAACGTGACGCCACAGACGTCGAGCGCCGCGAGGGCTCCCCGCCGCAACACGGCGCAGCTCCTCAGGGCCACCGCCAGGGAACGGGCCTCGCGACCGCGGCCGTGGTCATCGGGGTCATCGCGCTGGTGGCGGTGATCTTCACCTTCGGCGGGTTGTTCTTCCTGGCGCTGCCGCTGGGGATCGCCGCCATGATCATGGGCAGCATCGCCCGCCGCCGCTCGGCGTCGGGAGCCGCGGACCCGCGCGGCCACGGCCGCGCCCGGGCCGGTTTCATAACCGGGCTGATCGCCACGATCCTCTCCGTGCTGGTCGGCCTGCTGGTCGTCGCCGGGGTCGCGCTCCTCTCGAGCCTTGACCTCGAGGGCCTTCCCGACGAGATCGAGAACCAGATCCCCGAGCAGCTCCAGGACGAGGCTCAGCAACAGCTCCCGGGCGACCAGTAGATGGCTGCCTCGGTCGCCAGGCGCCGCCGGAGGCCGGTGGGATTGTCGGCGAGCGACCGCCCCCGGCTCTAGCGGTGCGGCCGCCAATCGGCAGACTCGGCCGGCTACGGGCGGCGCCGTGGCTGTGGATCGCCGAGCGCATCGTGCGGGCGGCGAAGGTCCGTTGGGACGCCCTCCCGCCCGATGATCGACGCGAGCTCGGGCGTCTCGTGGCGAGGTCGCGCGGACGGACCGCCAACCTGACCGAGACCGAGCGCGCTCGGCTTCGGCTCCTCGTCCGTCGCTTCATGGCGCGCGGCGGACACGTGTAGGCGCGGGGCTCTCTCCGAGCGAGGGCCGGTGCGGCCAGCGGTCACTCCCCGGGCGCCGAGCGCAGCACCTCCGGTCCGGTCCGCTCGGGGTTGCCGTCGCCCGGCTCCGCGGTGACGCTCAGCTCCGGGAACTGCGCGGGATCGACCGCCGCGTGGAGTCGCACGTCGGAGTTGCCCCGCTCATCCGGATGGAAGGTGCCGGCGGAGATGCGGTTGGGGTCCTCCAGCGTGTCGCCGGGACCGACGAACCAGAGCTCGTAGAGCTCCCCCTCCGGGAGGATCGGCAGGTCGCCCGACTCGAACAGGATGACGCGCCCCAGTCCGGTCTCGCGCACGCTGGCCGTCGCCTGGCCGGTATCGCCGGACGGTGCCTCGAGCGTCGCCTCGAGCTCCGGGGTCCCGGGGAGGTCCTCGTCGCCAAGTCGGTCGCCGACCAGGAAAGCCGCGGCCAGGACGGCGGCCGCCGCGCCGGCGAGCGCCAGGCGCGGCGCCCATCCACCGAGGATCCCTCGCGCGCGCTCGCGCCGGAGGTAACGAGCCGGTCGCCCGTCGACCGCCGGCTCGCCCGCCGCCGCCGCGGCCTCCTCCGCCGCCGCGGCCTCCTTCACGGCGGCGACCACGCGATCCTCCAGGCCGGTGGGCGCCCCGTACGGCGGCGCCGCGCGGCCGAGCAGCTCCGCCGCGCCTTCGAGCTCGCGGAGCTCCTGCCGGCAGCTGTGGCAGTCCGTCAGGTGGCGCTCGAACTCCGAGCGCTCATCCGCCTCGAGGGCGTCGAGCAGGTAGGCCGCGAGCTCGGGATGGGCGCTCCGACGATCAGCCATCGATCCCACGCTCCTCGAACTCCAGCTTGAGCGCTCGCAGCGCGTAGTAGGTGCGCGTCTTGACGGTCCCGACGGGGCACTCGAGGCGCTCCGCGATCTGCTGCTGGGTCAGGTCGCGCCGGTAGTGGAGCTCGAGAACCTCGCGGTGCTTCTCCGACAAGAGGTCGATCGCGTCGCGCACGTCCAGCGAGAGCACCACCTGGTCAAAGCGCGCATCGTCGACGGCGAGCCCTGCCGACTCGTCGGACCCGAAGTCCCGCGGCCGCTCCTGAGGACGCGCCGCCGCCCGGCGGCGCATGTCGATCGCCGCGCGACGCGCGAGAGTGAAGATGAACGTCCGAGCCGACCCCCGGCCGGCATCGAAGCGACGGGCCGACCGCCAGAGCCGCAGGAAGGTCTCCTGGACTAGCTCCTCGGCCATCCCGCGATCGCCGAGCAGCTGCAGGCCGAGCCCGTAGATGCGACCGCCGTAGCGGCGGTACAGGGTGCGCAGCGGCTCGTCCTGGTCCCCGGCGGCGAGGCGCCCCAGGAGCTCGGAGTCGTCGGCTGTCCCCGGAGTCGCCGCGGGCGCACTCACCGGCTGGACCCTCTCCGCTTGGCTCACCGCTGACCCCTGAATGCTGGCATCCCGGCCGTGATTCTGCCCGATCGAAGGGGGCGAGACGCCGCCGGTCCCCGCGCCGACGCCATCAGCGCGCACGAGCGCGGTTAGGGACGCGGCATCGGGGTAGTGCGCCGGGATCGGGCATTCGAGCGGTTCCTGCGCGAGCGGCGACCCGGGAGGTGAGGACGGATGAAGGCAGTCGCGTGGCACGGCAAGCGGGACGTACGGGTGGACACCTTCCCGGACCCGAGCATCGAGCAACCGACCGACGCGATCGTGCGCATCACCTCCACGGCGATCTGCGGCTCGGACCTCCACCTCTACGAGGTGCTCGGCCCGTTCATCGACGAGGGCGACATCCTCGGCCACGAGCCGATGGGGATCGTCGAGGAGGTGGGCTCCGAGGTGAGCCACATCAAGCCCGGCGACCGGATCGTGGTGCCGTTCAACATCGCCTGCGGCCACTGCTGGATGTGCGATCGCCAGCTGTTCGCCC
>JBPCMT010000067.1:0-5249 GCA_051001995.1 Thermoleophilaceae bacterium | reverse complement strand
CCTGCACATCGCGGTCACGATCGAGGACGACCCGGGCCGCGACCTCGGAGAGCGGCGCCAGCCGGGCCACCGCTTCTTCTACGCGCTCGACGAGGTCGAGCCGCTTCCGGACGACGAGCAGGAGCCGATCGCGCAGAAGCGGGTACTCGTGGCGGGCATCGGCAACGTCTTCCTCGGCGACGACGGCTTCGGCGTCGAGGCGGCCACGCGGCTCGCGCGCCGCAAGCTGCCACGCGGCGTCGACGTGGTGGACTTCGGCATCCGCGGGATGGACCTCGCCTACGCGCTCCAGGAGGGCTACGAGGCGGCGATCTTCATCGACGCGACGCCGCGCTGCGACGCCCCCGGCACGCTGTACGTGATCGAGCCGGAGCTGGACACAGACGACGTGTCGCCGGAGGCGCACGGGATGGACCCCGTCAAGGTGCTGGCGCTCGCCAAGACGCTGGGACGCGTGCCCGACCGGATCCTGGTCGTCGGCTGCGAGCCTCAGACGAGGCTGAGCGTGGAGAGCGAGGAGCTCGTCATGGAGCTCTCGGAGCCGGTGCGCGCGTCGATCGACGAGGCGGTGAGGCTCGTCGAGTCGTTGCTCGGCGAGCTGTTGGAGTCAACGCAGAGCGAAAGGATGGTGGGACCATGAAGGACATCAACATCAGCCCGGGCACCCAGCTCGTGGCCGCCCTTGGGATCGTCGTGGGCGTTGGCGCCCTCGCGGCAAGCCAGTACCCGGAGATCCAGCGGTACCTGAAGATCAAGGGGATGTAGCCACCGAGGGAAGGGGAGGGCATGAGCGCGATCGCCTGGGTAGTCATCGTGCTGGTCGTGATACTGGTTCTGCTGGTCGTCGTGACGGTTGTGAGCCAGCTGCCGGAGATCAGGCGGTACCTGAAGATCAAGGGGATGTAGCAACCGAGCGAGGAGAGCATGCACCGAACCAAGATCAGAGTCGTCGAGGACGCGCTCGACGCCAACAACACCATCGCCCGCGCCAACCGCGACGACTTCGACCGCGAGTCGGTCGCGGTCGTCAACCTGATGAGCGCGCCCGGCGCGGGCAAGACGACCCTGCTCGAGCGGGTGATCGGCGAGCTGGACGGCGTGCGTCCGGGCGTGCTCGAGGGCGACGTCCAGGGCAGCATCGACGCCGACCGGCTATCGAGCCTCCATGTCCCGGTGGTTCAGATCAACACCGACCCGGGCTTCGGCGGCGAGTGCCACCTCGACGCGAACATGGTCCGCTCGGCGATTGGCGCGCTGCCGCTGGAGGAGTTGGACCTGCTCGTGATCGAGAACGTCGGCAACCTCGTCTGCCCGGCCGAGTTCAGGGTCGGCGAGGACGCTCGCGTGATGGTCTCCTCGGTGACCGAGGGCGAGGACAAGCCGCTCAAGTACCCGCTGATGTTCCGCGCGTGCGAGCTCGTCGTGATCAACAAGATCGACCTGCTGCCGCACCTCGACTTCGACCTCGACCGCTTCGTCTACAACCTCGAGGCGGTGCATCCGGGCGTGGCTTGGATGACGGTCAGCGCGCGTACGGGCGAGGGGATCGAGGAGTTTCGCGACTGGCTCGCCGGCGCGGCGACGCGCGCCGCGGCGCCGGCCTAGCCGGCATGGCGCTCGGCCCCCCGCGCCCCCGGCGAGGACTCCCGGAGTGAGCGGAGCGGCGGCCGCCGAGCGGCTCGGCGGCCGGCTCGACGAGCTGAGCGACCGCCGAGCGCGAGCCAACGCGGCCTTCTTCGTCGCCGAGGCCGAGCGCGTAGCGCGGCTCTGCCACCGGATGGCCGAGCGGTTCGCGCGCGGCGGCCGGCTCCTGGCCCTCGGCGAGTCGCCCGCGGCGCGCTCCGACGCGCGCCACATGGCGGTCGAGTTCGTCCACCCGGTGATCGTCGGCAAGCGCGCGCTCCCCGCGATCGCGCTCTCGCGCGAGGGCGGCTCGCTCGCTCGCCAGGTCGACCTCGTCGCCCAGCCCGACGACGTCGCGATCGCCTTCGGGACCGACGCCGCCTCGGGCGACCCCGACGCGGCGCTGACCGTGGCCGCCCTGGAGGATTGCGCTCGCCGCGGCTGCCTGACGATCGCCTTCTCGGCGGCCGGCGCCGAGTGGGAGTTCGAGCCGCCGGGCGAGGACCCGTTCGTGCGCCAGGAGCTCGCTGAGACGCTCTACCACGTCCTGTGGGAGCTTTGCCACGTGTTCTTCGACCACCGCGGCCTGCTCGAGGGGCGCGAGGCGCGCCGCGTGCACGACAGCGGCGCCTCGAGCTTCCTCTACCCGTTCCTCGGCGAGACCCAGTCCGACCTCGAGGACGTGATGGAGGACGTGCGCCGCTCGGTGGTGTTGAAGGCCGAGGACGTCGGGGCCCTCCGCGAGCAGACGCTGAGCGACAATCGCGAGCCGCTGCTCGCCGCCGCCGCAGCGCTGCGCGCCTCGTTCGACGCCGGCGGCAAGCTGCTCGCGCTCGGTAACGGCGGCTCGGCCACCGACGCGATGGACGCCGTGGCGGATCTGCGCGAGCCGCCGCACGGCTGGCCGCCGCGCCGCGCCCTCGACCTGACCGAGGACGCCGGGATCATCACGGCGATCGCCAACGACATCGGCACCGACGCGATCTTCGCCCGCCAGGTGATCGCATACGGGCAGCCCGGGGACGCGCTGCTGTGCCTCTCGACGAGCGGCAACTCGCGCAACGTGATCGAGGCGCTCGTCGAAGCGCGCAGGCGCGGGCTCGTCACCGTCGCGATGGTGGGCTACGACGGCGGGCGCGTGTCCCAGGAGGGGCTCGCGGACCACGTGGTGGTGACCCGCTCGCAGCACATCCCGCGCATCCAGGAGGCGCAGGCGAGCGCCTATCACGCGCTGCGCGAGCTCGTGGAGCTGACCGGCGCAGACGCCGCATGACGCCCGCGCGGCGGGTCCGCGCGCGCGTCGAGGGAACGGTCCAGGGAGTCGGCTTCCGCCCGTTCGTCTACCGTCTCGCCGCCGAGCTGGCGCTCGCCGGGCACGTCCGAAACGACGAGCGTGGCGTCGTGCTCGAGGTCCAGGGCGATCCCGAGGGCGTGGAGCGATTCCTCGATCGCCTGGCCTCCGAGCCGCCGCCGCTCGCCCTGGTCGAGCGCGTCTCGTCGGAGGACCTCGCGACGACGGACGCGACCGGCTTTCGGATCCTCGGCAGCGAGCGCTCCGGCGAAGCCGCCGCGCCGGTCTCGGCCGACACCGCGACCTGCGACGACTGCCTAGCCGAGCTGTTCGATCCTCGCGACCGCCGCCATCGCTACCCGTTCATCAACTGCACGAATTGCGGCCCGCGCTTCACGATCGTCCGCGGCGTGCCGTATGACCGACCGCTCACGACGATGGCCGGCTTTCAGATGTGCCGGCGCTGCCAGGGCGAGTACGACGACCCGGCGAACCGGCGCTTCCACGCGCAGCCCAACGCGTGTGCGGACTGCGGGCCGTCGGCACGGCTCGTGGACCGCGTCGGCCAGGCCGTCGAGGGCGTCGATGACGCGATCGCCGCCGCCGCGGACGCGCTGCGAGCGGGACGGATTCTCGCCGTGAAGGGAGTCGGCGGCTTTCATCTCGCCTGCCGCGCCGACGACGAGCCGGCGGTCGCGACGCTTCGCGCTCGGAAGCACCGCGAGGAGAAGCCGTTCGCGGTGATGGCGCCCGACCTCGCGACCGCCTCCGGGCTCGCCCAGCTCGAGCCCGAGCACGAGCAGCTGCTGCTCGGGCGCGAGCGACCGATCGTCGTTGCGCCCAGGCGATCGGGGGCCGACGTGGCGGCGTCGGTGGCGCCCCGATCCCCCGACCTGGGCGTGATGCTGCCCTACTCGCCGCTTCACCACCTGCTGCTGGTGGACGTAGACGCCGCCCTCGTCATGACCAGCGGCAACGTGTCCGACGAGCCGATCGCCTACCGCGACGAGGACGCGCTCGCGCGCCTCGGGCCGATCGCCGACCTGTTCCTCGTGCACGACCGTCCGATCGAGACGCGCACCGACGACTCCGTCGTCCGGACCGTGACCCTCGATCGATCGCCGCGCCGGCTCATGCTGCGACGCTCGCGCGGCCACGTGCCGGACAGCCTCGAGCTGCGCCCGCCCGCCGAGCGGCCGGTGTTGGCGTGCGGGGCGGAGCTCAAGAACGCGTTCTGCCTCGTCAAGGGACGGAGGGCCTGGGTCGGACACCACGTGGGCGACCTGAAGAACTGGGAGACGCTCCAGTCGTTTCGCGAGGGCGTCACCCACTTCGAGCGCCTGTTCGCGGTCGAGCCGGAGGTCGTCGCCCACGACCTCCACCCCGACTACCTGTCCACCACCTACGCACTCGATCGGGAGGCGGTTGAGCACGTCGGCGTGCAGCACCACCACGCTCATCTGGCCGCATGCCTCGCCGAGCACGGCGAGGACCGACCGGCGGTCGGGGCGATCTACGACGGGACCGGCTACGGCGCCGACGGCAGCGTGTGGGGCGGCGAGATCCTGGTTGGAGACGCGGCCGCCTTCGAGCGCGCGGGACACCTGTGGCCGGTGCGCATGCCGGGCGGGGACCGCGCCGTGCGCGAGCCGTGGCGCATGGCCTGCGCCTGGCTCGTGGAGGCGTCGGGCCCCGAGCCCCCGCTGCCGCCGGCCCTCGACGGCCACGTCTCGGAGTCGCGCTGGCTGACGATCGCCCGGCTCGTCGGCGATGGCCTCGCGTCGCCGGTCACCACGAGCGTCGGGAGGCTGTTCGATGCGGTGGCGGCGCTCCGCGGCCTCTGTCCGGAGGCGACGTACGAGGGCCAGGCCGCCGTGGAGCTCGAGGCGGCGGCTTCCGGCGCCGCCGGCGAAGCGGCCGGCGCGTACGTCTTCGACCTGGGTGGGGACGGCGGCCTGGTGATCGACGCGCGCGAGACCGTCCTCGCCGCGGCCCGCGACGCGGCCTCGGGCGCCTCGTCTGGGACGGTGGCGGCCCGCTTTCACAACGGCCTGGCCGACGTGACTGCCCGGGCCTGCGCCGAGTGCGCCGAGCGCCACGGGATCGACGTGGTCGTGCTGTCGGGTGGCGTGTTCCAGAACCGGCTGCTGCTCGAGCGGACGGCGGCCGCGCTGGCCGGCGCCGGGCTCGAGGTGCTCGTGCCCGAGCGCCTGCCGCCCAACGACGGCGGGATCGCCTACGGGCAGGCCGCCGTGGCGGCCGCGCGGCTGCGCGCCTGAGGAGGTAGGACCGGGCGACTCACCGAGGTTGTGCACCTAGGTCATGCATAACCTCG
>JBPCMT010000066.1:0-11013 GCA_051001995.1 Thermoleophilaceae bacterium | reverse complement strand
TCTCGCTCTTCAAGGACGTGGCGCACGAGTACGTTCACATGGCCACCGACCCGGGGCAGATGCGCCACCTTGTCGACCGCGCCGTGCGCATCGCCCTGGCGGAGCGCACCGTCACCTGCCTGATCGTCCCCAACGACCTGCAGGAGGAGGACGCTGTGGAGGAGCCGGCGCGCGCGCACGGCACCGTCCACTCGGGCCTCGGCTACAGCCGACCCAAGGTCGTGCCCGAGGATGCCGAGCTGCGTCGCGCCGCCGACGTGCTGAACGCCGGCGAGAAGGTCGCCGTGCTTGTCGGCCAGGGAGCGCTTCACGCGACCGACGAGGTGCTGGAGGTGGCCGACCTGATGGGCGCCGGGGTCGCGAAGGCGCTGCTCGGCAAGGCGGTGCTGCCCGACGACCTGCCGTTCGTGACCGGGTCCATCGGACTGCTTGGCACCAAGCCCAGCTGGGACCTGATGACCGGCTGCGACACGCTGCTGATGGTCGGCTCGAGCTTCCCGTACTCGGAGTTCCTGCCGGAGGAGGGTCAGGCGCGCGGGGTCCAGATCGATATCGACGGCCGCATGGTCGGGATCCGCTATCCGATGGAGGAGAACCTCGTCGGCGACAGCGCCGAGACGCTGAGGGCGTTGATCCCCCTGCTCGAGCGCAAGGCCGACCGCTCCTGGCGTGACGAGGTCGAGGCCGGCGTGGCGAAGTGGTGGAACGTGCTCGAGGCGCGGGCCATGAACGACGCCGACCCGATCAACCCGCAGCGGGTCTTCTGGGAGCTCTCGTCACGCCTGCCCGACGACTGCATCTTGAGCGCCGACTCCGGCTCGTCGGCCAACTGGTTCGCGCGCGATCTGAAGATCCGCCGCGGCATGATGGCCTCGTTGTCGGGGACCCTGGCCACGATGGGGCCGGGGGTGCCGTACGCGGTCGCGGCGAAGTTCACCCATCCCGACCGAGTCGCGATCGCGCTGGTCGGCGACGGCGCGATGCAGATGAACGGCATCAACGAGCTGATCACGATCGCCGACTACTGGGAGCGCTGGAGCGACCCGCGCCTGATCGTGCTGGTGCTGAACAACGGGGACCTGAACCAGGTGACCTGGGAGCAGCGCGCAGTGGTGGGCGATCCGAAGTTCGTGACCGCCCAGCGCGTTCGCGACTTCCCCTACGCGCGCTACGCGGAGCTGCTCGGGCTGAAGGGGATCCGCGTCGACACGCCCGACGCCGTCGCGCCCGCCTGGGAGGAGGCGCTGGCGGCGGACCGGCCGGTCGTCTACGAGGCGATCACCGATCCCGAGGTGCCGCCGCTGCCGCCCCACATCACGCTCGAGCACGCGAAGGCGCTCACGTCGACGCTGCTCAAGGGCGACCCGGACGCGCGCGGGATCATTCGCCAGAGCTTCCGCGACAAGATCGAGGAGTTCCTCCCCGGCCGGTGATCGCGACCGAGCCGATCGCCGGCCGCGTCGACTCGCCCGTCGAGCGGGTGGGGGTCGCGGCCTACACGTTGCCGACCGACGCGCCGGAGTCCGACGGCACGCTCGAGTGGCAGTCGACGACGATGGTGGTCGTGGAAGTCGACGCCGGTGGCGAGCGCGGCCTCGGCTACACGTACTCCGACGTCGCGAGCGCGCGCCTCGTCGAGTCGAAGCTGGCCGCGGTCGTGGAGGGCGCCGACGCCATGGCCGTCCCCGCCGCATGGCAGGCGATGGTGGTGGCGATCCGCAACCTCGGGCGGCCCGGAATCTCGTCGGCGGCGATCGCGGCGGTCGACGTGGCGCTGTGGGACCTCAAGGCACGCCTGCTGGACCTGCCGCTCGCCACGCTGCTCGGGTCGGTCCACCAATCGGTCCCCGTCTACGGCAGCGGCGGGTTCACGTCGTACGACCCGGGCCGGCTCCAGGCGCAGCTCGGGGCGTGGGTGGAGCGTGGGATTCCGCGCGTAAAGATGAAGGTCGGCCGGAGGCCGGGTGACGACCCCGCTCGCGTGCGCGCGGCGCGAAGGGCGATCGGCGACGACGCTGAGCTCTTCGTGGACGCCAACGGGGCCTACGCCCGCAAGCAGGCGCTCGAGCTCGCCGAGGCCTTCGCCGAGGAGGGCGTGACCTGGTTCGAGGAGCCCGTCTCCTCCGACGATCTCGAGGGGCTGCGACTGCTCCGAGACCGGGCGCCCTCGGGAATGGCGATCGCCGCCGGCGAGTACGGCTGCGACCTGCCGTACTTCCGGCGCATGCTGGAGGCCGCTGCGGTGGACGTCCTCCAGGCCGACGTGACGCGGTGCGCTGGGATCACGGAGCTCCTGCGCGTCGGGGCGCTCTGCGCGGCGCATTCGATCCCGCTGTCGGCGCACACGGCGCCCTCGATCCACGCTCACGCGTGCTGCGCGATCGAGCGGCTCGCCCATGTGGAGTACTTCCACGACCACGTGCGGATCGAGGAGCGTCTGCTCGATGGCGTCGTCACGCCCGTCGACGGTCGCCTCCGCCCCGATCGCTCGCGCCCGGGCCTCGGCCTGGAGCTGAAGCGCGCCGACGCCGAGCGCTACCTCGCCTGACTTGCGGCCTGCGACGATCCTTCGCCTGAGTCGCACGCGCCGGCGCGACCGGATCCTGCGCAACGTTCGCGAGGGACGCCTCCAGCGCACTCTCTCGGCCGCCACGGCAGCGAGCGCTCTCCCGCTCGGCGTCGAGATCTACTTCGAGCACTACCGCGGATCGTTCGGCGACAGGTGGATGTGGACGCCGATCGCCATCACGCCGCCGCTCGTCGCGGCGGGCATCGCGGGCGTCTACTCGGAGCGCGCGGCCAGGACAGCGCTGCCGCTCGCGTCCGCGCTGTTCGCGCTCGACGGCCTGGTCGGCGTGGTGACCCATCTCCGTGGCGTGATGCGAAAGCCGGGCGGGCTTCAGGAGCCGCTGTTCAACATCGTCATGGGGCCGCCGCTGCTCGCCCCCGGGTCGCTGGCCATGGTCGGCGGCATCGGCGTGCTGGCGGCCTTTCTGCGCCGGGAGCGATAGGTGCCGCGCGAAGCGTCCCGGGGTCGCCGGGTGCCGCACCCGAGCGAGCCCCGGCCGCCCGAGGGCCTACCCGCACAGCGCCGCGGGACGACGCCGCAGATGCGCGGTCGCTACCCGGACTTCGACGTCCTGTCCGAGGCGCGCCATTGGGACGAGGTGACGCGTCGCGTGGTCCTCGATCGAGTCGAGCGGACGCCCCCTCTCCGGTATTTCACCGAGTCGCAGGCGCGGACGCTGGAGGCCTTCTGCGACACGGTCATGGCTCAGGACCGCGAGCCGCGCATCCCGGTGCTCGCGATGGTCGACGACAAGCTCAGCGAGGGGAGGCGCGAGGGCTACCGGTACGCGGACATGCCCGACGACGGTGAGACGTGGCGGCTCGTGGCCCGCGCGCTGGACGAGGCGGCTCGCGAGCACGGCGCCGACTCGCTCGCCGCCGCGTCCGCCGACGATCGGCTGCGCGTGTGCCAGGCGTTCGCGACCGCCGAGCTGGCGGGCGGCGTGTGGGACGAGCTTCCGGTCGCGCGCGCGTGGGCGGTCGTGATGCGGGACGTCCTGGCGGCCTTCTACTCGCACCCCTGGGCGTGGAACGAGATCGGCTTCGGCGGCCCCGCCTACCCGCGCGGCTACGCACGGCTCGGGATCGGCCAGCGGGAGGTGTGGGAGGGGGAGGAGGCCTTTGTCGTCGACCCCGTGAAGGACGTTTCCGAACGGGGGCTCGAATGAGCGAGGGCAGGCGCGTCCTCAAGGGCTCCGCCGCGCTCGTCGGAAACGACTCGCGCTACCTGCTGGACGTCCATCGCCGTGCCGTGCCGGGCCGGGCGACGATGCGAACCTACCGCGACGCCGACACGGTCGACCTGCTCGTCGTCGGCTGCGGGGCCGGCGGCGCCACGCTCGCCCAGCGGCTCGGACGCGCAGGATGGAGGGTCGTCGTGCTCGAGGCAGGCCCGTTCTGGGACCCGGACGAGGATTGGGTCTCGGACGAGGCGGGATCGCATGCGCTCTACTGGACGCAGGAGCGGATCGTCGGCGGCGCCGATCCGGTCGAGCTCGGAAAGAACAACTCCGGTCGCGGCGTGGGCGGGTCGATGGTCCACTACGCCGGCTACGCGCCGCGCTTTCACCCGTCCGACTTCGAAACGAGGACGTGCGACGGCGTGGGTGCCGACTGGCCGATCTCCTACTCGGAGCTGAAGCCGCATTACGAGCGCCTCGAGGGGGAGCTGCCGGTCGCCGGCCAGGATTGGCCGTGGGGAGATCCGCACCGCTACCCGCACTCGCCCCACCCGCTCAGCGGCGGCGCGGAGCGCGCCTGGGCGGGAGCGCGCGGCGCCGGCGTGGAGATGCGCGTCGGGCCCGTCGCGATCGCGAACGGAACCTTCGGCAACCGGCCGCACTGCATCTACCGCGGCTTCTGCCTCCAGGGTTGCAAGGTGAACGCGAAGGCCAGCCCGCTCGTGACGCACGTCCCGGACGCGCTCGCGCACGGCGTCGAGGTTCGAGCCGACAGCATGGCGACGCGCGTCGAGGTCGACGGGTCCGGGCGCTGCACCGGGGTGAGCTACGTCCGCGACGGGCGTGAGCGGTTCCAGCGCGCCGACGCAGTGGCCGTGGCCGGGTACTCGATCGAGTCTCCGCGCCTACTCCTCAACTCGACCGACAAGCGCTTCCCCAAGGGGCTCGCGAACGGCGCGGACCAGGTCGGCCGCTACCTGATGGTCCAGGGAGCGCCGCAGGTGGCCGGGCGCTTCCCGGAGACGCTGCGCATGTACAAGGCCCCCCCACCGGAGATATCGTCGGAGCAGTTCTACGAGACCGACGCGTCGCGGGGATTCGCCCGAGGGTTCTCGATCCAGACCGTGGGTCCGCTTCCGATCGGCTGGGCCGAGCACGTGCTCGCGGACGGTCATTGGGGCCAGGCGCTGCGCGAGTACATGCGCGACTACAACCACTGGTCGACGCTCGGGGCCCTCAACGAGCTCTTGCCGCGGGCCGAGAACCGCGTCACGCTGGCCGACGAGAAGGATTCCTTCGGCATGCCGATCGCCCGCTTCGACTACGCGCAGTGCGACAACGATCGCGCGAACATCGACTGGGCCAAGCGCACGCTGAGACGAATCTGGGAGAGCGCCGGCGCACAGGACGTGCTCGCGATCGACCGCTATGCCCATCTCGTAGGGGGCTGCCGGATGGGGTTCGGACCCGAGGCGAGCGTCGTGGACCGTGACCACCGCGCGTGGGGCGTGCCGAACCTGTTCGTCGCCGACGGCAGCGTCATGCCGACGCAGGGAAGCGCGAACCCCGCGCTGACGGTCATGGCGCTCGCCTCGCGCCTCGCCGACCGGCTCGCTGACAAGCGAGTCGGTCCGGTTTCCTCCGGACTCAGCTCAGGCGGTCGTACGCGGCGCTCGTGACCACCGCGTAGAGGCCCTTGTGACCGATGTCGGGCGCGAGCTCCTCGACGCTCCAGTGCCACGGCCACGGCGAGATTCCCAGCGCCTTGTAGAGCATCACGTCGCCGCTCCACATCAGCGCGAAGTGAGCCGCGGCCGCAGCCGCACCGCGAAGGCCCGACCTGCCAACCAGGGCCCGAACGGCGCCCTGCGTCATCCCGTGCGTCCAGTGCATCCCCAGCGAGATTCGCGACAGCGCCTCGTCGTCGCCCGGCTTCAGTCCGAGCAGCTTCGACGCGACCTGGCCGGGCACCGTCGAGGGCGGACGACCCGTGACCCGCATCTCGGCCGCCTGGGCGGCGGTCATGGCAGCGGTTCCGATCAGTCCCGCCAGTGCTCCGTTCGTCAGCGCCTTCATCGTGAGAGGATAACCCGCGCAGCGGCGCTCGGGCGAGCCATCAGGCCGCCAACGGCAGGCTGAAGCGGACGCGCGTCCCCGGGCCGCCCTGCGAGAGCCAGATCCGACCGCCGTGCGCCTCGACGATCGCGCGGCAGATGGTCAACCCCAGGCCGGAGCCGGCGTCCGTGCGCGACGCCTCGCGGCCGCCGCGGTAGAACGGCTCGAACACGCGCTCGGACTCGGCCACGTCCACGCCGGCGCCGCTGTCGGCGACCTCCACCTCGACGGTCGCGCCGCTGGACTTGGCGGCGACCGTGACGGTCCCGTCCGGCGGGGTGTGGCGGATCGCGTTCTGCATCAGGTTGAAGAGCACTCGCTGCACCTTTTCCGGATTCGCCTTCGCCGGCGCGGTTCCGTCTGCGACGTCGGTGGTCACCGCGATCCCTTTGGCGGACGCCTGAGCCTGCATGGCCTCCACTGTCTCCTCGACCAGAGCGTCGAGCGAGACCTGCTGCATCGACCACTGCACGTCGCCGGCCTCCAGGCGGGAGAGCTCGAAGAGATCCTCCACGAGTCCGCCGAGCGAGCGGATCTGGATCGAGATCTGCTGGCGGTAGCGGGTCCGCGTGTCGGCGTCCACGACGTCGTCCTCGATCGCCTCCGACAGCAATTGCAGGGACGTGAGCGGCGTTCGCAGGTCGTGGGACACCGCGGCGATCAGATCGCGATGCGCCGACCAGGCCGTCGCGCACGCGGCCTCGCCGTTCGAAAGCTGATCGATCATCCGGTTCGCCGCGACGGCCAGCTCGCCCAGCTCGTCGTCCGCCGCCGTCTCGCACCTGAGATCGCGCTCACCCTCGCCGATCGCCACGACGCAGTTGCGCACGGACTCGATGTCGCGCATCACGCCGCCCGCGATCAGGGACGCCGAGTAGGCCACCAGGCCCCCGGCGAACGCGAGCAGCAATGCCATCGTGAAGGCGTCGTGGGCGGACACGAACATGAGCGTCGCGATGACGCTGATCGCGATGACGCCAACGCCGACGACCAGCCCGACGCCGACCTGGAACTGGCGTGCGAGTGAGCCGACGGCCGAGCGGCGAGCGGCAAGGAGGTGGGACATCGCGAGCATCAGCCCCCCGGCCGCGGCGAGCAGCGCCGCTGTCTGGAGCCCCTCGACAACGCCGTAGAACGACGCCATCACCAGGCCGCCCGCGAAAGCGGCGGCCGCGAGGACCGCGAGACTGCGTCGCGCGCTCACGCTCGGAGGCTGCCGTCGACGCTCATCGGCGGATTGTCCCATCGTCGAGCTCGCGCGTGTTACGAGTTGCGAACGGCGGATCCTGGTTGCACTACCAGCCCATAACGTGCAGCCTCGTCTGCGACCGAACGCAACCCACGGGATGACAGCGTGCCTGCTCGGATGATCGGGGCTCTCCTCGCGTGATCGGACGCCCGCCCCACGAGATATGGGAGCGAAGCCTCAAGGACGGCGAGCTCCGGCTGGCTCGGAGCACTCATGTGCTTGCCGCCACGAGTCTGCTCGGGGGATTCCACATCATGCTCGGACTCCTGGCCTTGGTGGTGACGACGGGCGCCCTCGCCGCGGTCCTCCCCGAGACGACCGCGCACGTCCTCGGCTCCCTCACTTTCGGCATCGCCTTCGTCTTCCTTACGATCGGGAGATCGGAGCTCTTTACAGAGAACTTCCTCATCCCAGTGTCGACGCTGTTGGTCGGCCGTGGCTCGCTGCGGTCGCTGGCCCGTCTGTGGGGGGTCGCCCTCGTCTTCAACCTCGCCGGAATCGCCCTGTTCGGAGGCCTCCTCGCAACGGCGGGGGTAATCGAGCCGGAGGCGACCGAAGCGGCCGGCGAGCTCGCCAACACACTCGCCGACCGTACCGTGCTCGCGGCGTTCCTCAGCGCGGTCTTGGCGGGAGCCGTCATCACGGTGTTCACGTGGCTGTCCGAGGCGGCCGAGAGCGATCTGACGAGACTGTTCGTGGCACTTCTGATCGGCTTTCTCCTACTTGCTCCGAGCACCAACCACTCAGTGGTCGGCTTCGGGGAGATCCTCTTTGGGATCTTCGCGGAGACCACCGATGCCACCTGGACCGATCTGGTCCGCAATCTCGCCATCGCGATCGCCGGTAACGTCGTGGGCGGCGTGGGCTTCGTCACGACCAGCCGCCTGGTGCAGGCGCGCGAGGCGATGGCTCCACTCGAGGACGGCAACGCCGAGCGCGAAGAGGCTGGATGAGCCAGCTCGCTCAGCACGCTCGCGGCTAGTGTGAATTCTTCTAATAGAGAGACGGGCGGCGGCGATTACCCCATCTTTCATGCGCGCCCGATCGCAGGGCGGAGCGTTTCACATTGTGTAACCTTTTCAACGCCCGCCCGAGAGCACACTCGTCGAAGTTAGCCCGGCTTACGCCACGAGTAAGAACTTGTTGTTGCGTTAACTGACGCCAAGGGCCAGACTGGATCCCATGAGTGTGGATCACCGGGTTAGTGAAGCGAGAGGCGATGCCCCGCTTCCTCACGATCGGTGGGATCCGGGTCCACAAGCGTCCCTGCCCGACGTAACGTCGAGCCGGTGAAGACCGAAGAGCGAAGTCGCAGCTCAAGCGCTACCGACAAGGAGTGAGTCCGTGGGGATAAGACCGATCAAAGTGGCCGGATTGGCCTCAATCGTCGCGGTGGTGGTGCTGTCCGTTTCGATCGTGGTCGCGTCCGCCCAGGAGGACGGAAGCGGCAGTCAGAGCGCGCCGACCGGCGTGACGCTCGAGAAGGGCAAGCAAACGATCACGAGCGCAGAGCGGGTAGACCTGACGCGCGACTTCGCGACGTTGCCGCTGCACGAGGGCACAGCTGCCGGAGAAACCGTGTGGTTTGTGATCACCGATGTCTCGGACGCGGCCCTAGCGACAGAGCTCGGGGTGAACCACTCCCCGAAGCTGAGCAATATCAGCCGTGGCTGCCCCGCCTGCGCCCAGACCGTGACGTCCGAGGATCCCGTGCTCGGAAAAGCGCCGGTCGAGTTCGAGGGCGCGCCCGACTTCAGCCCAGAGCGCACCTTCGTCCCAGGGCCGACGGGCTTCCCGCCCCAGTCGTTCAGCGTCGGAGCGATAGGCCGCGCCAACTACAGCCCGTTCGTAAGAGTCGAGGGCACCGGCGTGGTCTACAACGCTCCAATTGTGGCCACCGGTGACGGTCCCTTCGACGTGACAACGCATTCCAACACCCACGACCGCACGCTGGCGATCGACACCGAGGAGATGACGACCGACCACCTCTTCATCCGTGGCTTCGCCAACGGCGAGCCGATCCTTTATCTGAGCTTCGAGTCCTCCGACGCCTTCACCGCGGTCGGCGAGCGCAGCACGTTCGTGCCGGCCCTGACCGACTCGCCGTTTCAGAACGGTGGGGGGGAAACCGACTCGGCGCGGGCCTCGATCTTCACATTCGTCAACGCGAAGACGGGGCTCGAGGAAGATTCCCCTCAGGGAGCGGCGGCGGGCGAGGGGCGCAACCAGGGACTGACCCACGCCATCGTGAGCGGCTTCCCCGGTGTCGACGCGGCGGTCGAGAACCCGGAGGTGCTCGAGGCGTTCCAGCGCGGCGCCGACATCAGCAACATCTTCGACGTCTTCCCGACCAACGCTCGGGCAAGCGATCGCCGCGAGTACAGCCCGCTATGGGACCTTCAGATCGGTGTCTATAGCGACGCAGCCGTGGCGAGGGGGATGAACGGGCTGAAGACGGACGCCAACACGGTGCGACGCCTGGCGGACAGGAGGCTCGTGACGTCCCCCGGCGGGCAACCGCTTGGCTCGGGCAACGTACTGATCAACTGCCCGGCGCTCGGATTCCTTGAATCGCCGCCAGAAGGACCGCGGATCGCGGTGCCCGGCGTTCAGCCGTAGCCGAAGAACCAGACCGGTTGGCTGAGCAAGCCACCTCCGTGCCGAAAGGAGCTACATCGATGCAGGATTGGATCACCAAGACGCCCACCCGCGATGAAGCGGGCGCCGTGGAGAGGCTGGAACGCGACCCGGCGTCGCGCAAGCGATTCCTGAGGATGATGGGTGGCGCAGGTGCGGCAACCGCCTTCGCAACCTTCCTGGCGGCCTGCGGCAGCGGCAGCGACTCCGGCAGCGGCAGCGGCAGCGACAATGGCGGCCAGCCCAGCGCGGGGGCCCCTGCCGCGAACCCCGCCGGGGGCGCCGCCGCCACGAGAGAGGGAAGCCCCGATCCCAGGGTCGGCACGACCGACCTCGAGATCGTCGGGTACGCACTCACGCTCGAGCAACTCGAGACCGCCTTCTACGCCGACGTGGTCGAGAGCGGCCTGTTCAGAGGCGCGGACCTCGACATGATCGAGCAGTTTGGGGAGCATGAGCGGGAGCACCGCGAGACGCTCGAAGCCACGGTCGAGATGCTCGGCGGCGACGTTCCCAAAGCGCCGAAGACCAAGTTTCCGCTCGAGAGCCCGGGCAGTGTCCTGAGGCTCGCCGCGGAGGTCGAGAACGTTGGTGCGGCGGCCTATCTCGGTCAGGCCAATCGGATAAGGAGCGAGGAGGTGCTCGCCGCCGCACTCTCGATCCATTCCGTCGAGGCGCGCCACGCGGCGACGCTGAACGCTCTTGTGGGGCTGCCGCCAGAGCCGCAGGGCAGCTTTGCCGTGCCCGCCTCGATGGAGGAGGTCCTGACCGGCGTCCAGAGATTCATCGTCTCCTAGTCCTGCGGCCTCGAAAGGAACAACACACCATGGCTCATGCCAACACAGCCGTACCGGAGTCGGGCGCAATCGAGGTGCGCGGCTTCACGCGCGGTGCCTTCATCCTGCGGGGCGCGCTCGCCGTGGGGGCGGTTTACGGCGCCGGCACGATCGGTCCCTTCGTCAAGCAGGCCGTCGCCCAGGATGCCGAGTCCAGCGGTGACGTTGAGATCCTGAACTTCGCGTTGACGCTCGAGTACGTCGAGGCCGAGTTCTACCGGCAAGCCTTGGAGCTCGATCTGAGCTCTGGAGTGATGGCACTGGCACAGACGCTCGGCACGCACGAGCGCGACCACATTGCGGCTCTGAAAGAGACCATCGACGTGGTTGGCGGCACCCCGACCGACGAGCCCCAGGTCTCCTTTCCGATCAGGGACGAGCGCTCCTTCCTCGAGCTTGCCCAGACGCTCGAGGAAACCGGCGTCTC